>JBIQJX010000015.1:25249-29983 GCA_044507105.1 Nitrosomonas sp. | reverse complement strand
GCTCGCCCTGCTTCATCTGCCTGATAACAGGAAACGGTCAGACTGTAATCTACGCCGAGCGCGATACCGCAACGAATAATTTCACCCTTGGACAAATTGATCAGAGGCGCATGTATCGTAAATTCATCTCCCTCTCTGCCCGCTTTTGTGGCCAGATTCGCCATCTTCTCGTAGGCGCTGATATAGTCCGGTCGGCAATCCGGGTAACCCGAATAGTCGACGGCCGTTACCCCGATAAAAATATCCCGGCTGCTCAGTACTTCCGCCCATGCCAGAGCCAGCGATAACATAATGGTATTACGTGCTGGAACATAAGTTGCGGGAATTCCTGTAGTGGCACCATGAATCGGAACTGCAACGGAAAGATTTGTCAGGGCGGAACTTGCCAGAACAGTCAGATCCAGTTTTATAAACTGGTGGTCACTGACTCGCAAAGACTGGCCAATTCTCGCGGCAGCTGCCAGTTCTGAACCATGCCGCTGACCATAATCGATACTGAGCACATGACAAGCAAAATCTTTCTGACGGGCAATAGCAAGCGCCGTAGCGGAATCCAGACCGCCTGATAACAATACGACTGCTTTTTTCATGGATAAAGTCCGCCTCGCATTTATTTTCCGACACACTCTCCCCACAGCAACTTGTGCAGCTGGAGCTGCATGCGGACCGGTAACCGATCTTCCAGTATCCAGGCGGCAAGTTCTGCAGGGTCAAGCTGATTATAGACCGGGGAAAATAAAACAGAGCAAATTGTCTCCAGTGTGGATTCCCGAAGCACTTGTACAGCCCAGTCGTAATCTGCCCGGTCACACAGCACAAATTTTATCTCATCATGAGCAGTCAAATGAGTGAGGTTGTCCCAGTGATTTTTTTCCATTTCACCGGAACCCGGTGTTTTTATATCGAGAATTCTCGATACACGTTTATCTACCCGGGAAATATCCAGTGCTCCACCCGTTTCAAGTGAAACGGAATATCCCGTATCACATAAGGCTGTCAGTAAAACTGGACAACCTGCCTGCGCCAGCGGCTCTCCCCCCGTAACCGTTACATAACGCGGAGAGAAGGCAGCCACCTCATCCAGGATTTTTTCAATATCCATACTCTGTCCACCGGAAAATGCATAATCGGTATCACAATACCTGCAACGCAGCGGACAACCGGTCAGACGCACAAATACTGTAGGTAACCCCATCCGACTGGTTTCTCCCTGGAGCGAATAGAAAATTTCTGTAATACGTAACATCCGGACCCTGGCAACGCAGGAAGTATCTATGTTTACAAAGTGGAAATAATGACCGGGGCAAAGTAAGCGGTATTGGGTTTCAGCTAAATTACATTACTCAGAGCTTATTTTAGCAACCCCAGACGATGTCTGGCTTTTCCTGCTGCTTCACTGTCAGGATAGCGGATAATGATATTTTCCAGTGTCTTTCTGGCAATAGCCTTCTGTCCCATCTCGACCTGGCTGCTTGCCATATTGAGGAGTCCATCAGGTACTTTCGAGCTGCCCGGGTAAGTTTCGGTCAAACGTTGCTGCGAAGTAATTGCCTTTTCAAAATCCCGCAACGCATAATATGCATTCCCGATCCAGTATGCGGCAGCAGGTGCTAGCGCAGATTGAGGATACTGCACCAGAAAACTTTCAAAACCGGAAATGGCACCTGAATAATCTCCTCCTTTAAAAGAAGCATAAGCTGCATCATAACTGCTGCGCTGTGCTGCATCAGGCAACTGCAGCACAGCAGCGGTTTTTTCAGGCGCAGTATCCTTCATTACAGCGGAAGACTGATCTGATTGCGGAACAGGACTCGTGGTATCCAATGAAGGAACATCGGCCGAATCAGGCTCCAGCTGGCGTAAACGACCGTCCAGGTCCAGGTAAAAATCTTTCTGCTGTTTGCGCAGCGACCGATTCTCATCCTGAAGCACTTCGATTTGCCCACGTAGTTTTCCCAGTTCCTCCCGGAGAGCTTCTGCTTGTGTATGCAATTCGATCAGTGCCTGTCCCATGAGTGCTTCTTCCGTACGGTTCATGCGCGCTTCCATTTCCATTACCTTGGTCCGTAATGCCTCCACTTGCTCACGTGCCTCGGAATCACCGAACAGTGCGGCATGACTGACGCTGCAACCGAGCAGAAATAGCAAAAGGAAAGCGCGCAAGAACATCAATATTCTCCGTGATAGAGAATATCAGTACGTCGATTCTCAGCCCAGGATGCCTCATCACTTCCAAGCCCCCTTGGCTTTTCTTCACCCAGACTGACTGCTTCTACCTGGTGTTCACGAGCCCCGGCCAGCAACAAGATATTTTTTACACTGTTTGCCCGACGTTGCCCAAGTGCAAGATTATATTCACGGCTTCCACGATCATCAGTATTTCCTTGCAGCAATACCTGTGCATCGGGTTTGTCTCGCAAATAAGCAGCATGCGCCAGTACCACCTCGCGATACTCATTTTTTACTGTATAGCTGTCAAAATCAAAATAGACACTGCGGCGAGACAATACATTGTTGGGGTCCTGCAAAGGGTTCAGATCAAATCCGCCTGATCCTGCACTGCCTCGTGTACCTTCACTTTCTCTGCCAAATGAACGATCTTCAATATCTGAAGTCGGCTGCGTAGTGGTCTTGCTGGCACAAGCCGATAACAAACAAAGCATCAGTACCGCAAATATTTTTCTCATTTTTCACCATTCATGAATAATTAATTTTCATTCTCTGTACTGCCTGTCCCAATTTTTACCGCTGTTTCAGTAAAGGTCCCCACACTGGTTCCCGGATATCACCCATCTCCGGGGAGAAGTGCTGTCTTGTCTGTCCATCACTGGAAACGACGGATAATATACCACGTCCGTTAACCTCAGTTGTGTATAGAATCATACGGTTATTGGGGGAAAAACTGGGAGACTCATCAAGTCTGGAATCTGTCAGCAACTGTACCTGGCGCGTTGAAAAATCCTGCAGCACAAGGTTGAACCGGCCTGCTTTTCTGTGAACATACACGAACCGTTTTCCATCCGGACTGTAACGGGGGCTGACATTATAATCACCTTCAAAAGTGAGCCGTTCAGCCGCACCCCCGGATACCGGCATCCGGTATATTTGCGGACTTCCTCCCCTGTCGGAAGTAAATATCAGCCACTTCCCGTCCGGTGAAAAATTTGGTTCGGTATCTATTCCGGAACTTTGCGAAATCCTCTGTAATCCACTGCCATCAGCATTGATCAGATAAATCTGTGATCCGCCATGCAACGTCAGTACGACAGCCAGTTTACTGCCATCGGGAGACCATGCGGGGGCACTGTTACTTCCTTTAAAATTTGCCACTGCCTTACGCTCACGAGTTGCGAGCGTCTGTACATAAACCACGGGCTTTTTCTTTTCAAATGAAGTGTAGGCAATTTTGCTACCATCAGGTGACCACGCCGGAGAGATGATAGGCTCAGTATATTCAATCAGCGAACGCGCGTTGAATCCATCATAATCCGCTACCTGCAACGCGTACCGGCTCCCCTGTTTTCTGACGAAAGCAATCCGTGTACTGAATACACCGGGCTCGCCTGTCAGCGCCTCATAAACGATATCAGCGATACGATGTGCGAAAGCACGTAACTGGTTGGCTGGCACAGTACCGGCAAAGCCGGCCAGTTGTACCTGTTTGGCCACATCCAGCAAACGGAACCGTACATCAGCCCGACCATCCGGCAGCATTGAAGTACTACCGACTACCAGCGCACTTGCTCCCCGATTTTGCCAGTCGAGATAGTTCACTTGTTCCGGCTCCCGTGACGTTAATCCGAAAGTATCTACCAGTTTGAATAATCCGCTACGTTCCAGATCAGCCGACACCACAGTCGTAATATTTTGAGGAAGGCTTTTCTCTCCCGTAAACGGGGCAATGGCAATCGGAATTTTCGTTGCACCACCTCCAAAGATCTCAATATTGAGCGAAGCTTGCAATGGCATGGCCGTGCATAATAATAGAACCATACCGGTACAATATAGAAAATTGCGCAGATAAATCACCATGACATACTATTGAAGGTTAGGTTGAAAACTATTCCCGATAATAAACCGTAAGACTGAAATTCCGGAATTCCCTGAACAAACCCGGATCCGGGGGTAAAGGCAGCGGTTTAGCCAGAAACACTGCTCTTTCCACCGCTTCATCAAACACAGTATAGCCACTGGATTTGCGTAAAGTCACTGCCAGGACATCCCCACCGGGCAGCAGAGTCACACGGAACTCAGCCACAGGATTACCGGGAAGATCGGGCGGCATAATGATGCGACTGCGAATTTTTGCCTGAATCATGGCTTTATATTTTGCGATTTCATCCATCATTCTGGCCTGCTCCGCTTTTGCTGCCGCCATTTCCTGTGCCTGCTGATGTGCCCGTTGTTGTGCTTCAGCCTTTTGTCGGGCATCATTTTCTTTTTCTCTTTTCTGTTCAACTTTCTTGTCAGATTCCGCTTTCGGCGTCTCCTCCCTGACTGGCTCAGTTTTTTTTACGTCCTCTTGTGGCAGGGGCTTCTCAGTTTCTCCCTTGAGAGCAATCTCCGGCTTGCGTACTGGAGGGGGAGCGACCTTGATTGCCGGTTGTGGCTGAGGTTGCGGCTTGGTTTTAACCGGCTCGGATTTTGGTATTATTTTCTCAGCGGGCAGCGAAGGTTTAACAGGCTGCGACTGAGGCAGATCAGTCCATAAATCGACCGTCATGGTTTCGGGTA
>JBIQJX010000015.1:18475-25149 GCA_044507105.1 Nitrosomonas sp. | reverse complement strand
TTTTTATCTGCTGCAATGACGACGGGCTGTTCGGTATTTTGTATCTGTCTTGCTTTGATCAGTTCCACCAGTTGAGCATGATCGACCTGCTGCTCGCTACCGGTTCCGGCGCGATCGCGGAATGTCAGGGCCCCATCCGCAGCAATCACGACTTCCAGAGGGTCCACCGGTGGCGCAGACGACTGACCAATTTCAGGCAATTCGATTTGGCTTGGATGTATGAGAGGCGCCGTAATCATGAAAATGATCAGCAGTACCAGCATGACATCAATATAAGGCACTACATTGATCTCATTCATCAATCGGCGCTTGCTACGACGCTGGGTCATGAAAAGTTCGCCTGCTCCCGTGGTTTTGCCACCCGGCGCTGTAAAACATTCGATACTTCCTCAATGAAACTTTCGTAACGGGTGGCCAGCTGGCCCGTATCACTGGCATAGCGGTTGTAGGCAATTACTGCCGGAATCGCTGCAAAAAGACCCATAGCCGTTGCGATCAGAGCTTCTGCGATACCCGGCGCAACATGGGCAATGGTAGCCTGAGCGACACTGGATAGCTCACGGAACGCATTCATAATACCCCATACCGTTCCAAACAGTCCGACATAGGGACTCACCGATCCCACTGTTGCCAAAAATGAAAGGTGCGATTCGAGCCTGTCCATTTCGCGCTGGTAAACTGCCCGCATTGCGCCGCGTGTACTATCCATGACAGCCCCCACCTCCACACCCGGCTGATATTTGATAAATTCGCGAAATCCTGCCTCAAAAATCCGCTCCATACTGCCTGCTGTATGGCGTGCCCCGGCAGCACGCTGATAGAGCGCATTCAAGTCTGATCCCCGCCAGAATACATTTTCAAATTCATCGGTCTGCCTGATTTCCCGCCGGATGGCAAATAACTTTCGAAAAATGAACCACCAGGAAACCAACGAGGCCAGCAGCAACAGCAACATAACCAGCTGTACGGGCAAGCTCGCACTGCTGACGAGGTGGAACAATGATAAGTCCTGGGTAATGACTGTGCTCATGATGATTGTTTCTCAATTTTTTGGCGTAATGGTACCGGAATACTTATCGGCTTCAAGGCATCAGCTCCCACGCATACGGCATGAACGGTTGCACTGACCAGTGTATTTTGTTCGCGTAACACGTGCTGCTGTAGCGTTATCCGACTCCTGCCGACTTCCCTCACTTGTACGGTTACATCCAGCAGATCGTCAAGCAGGGCCGGTTTGAAGTATTCGATACTGAGTGAACGAATGAGAAAAATCATGCTATGTGACTGAATCATCGCATCCACCGTAAATCCCAATTCACGCAACCATTCATAGCGGGCGCGCTCCATGAAATCGAGATAAGATGCATGATACACAACTCCTCCCGTGTCCGTATCCTGATAATAAACACGGACGGGATGAATAAAAACTGTTTCCATTTTAATAAAAAATTACTCTCCAGGCAGGCGGTTACACCGGTTCATATCCTGTTTGTCAGGCGTTACATTCACGCTGCCTCTCAGCCTGGATCAAACAGACTCGGCGTTGCGGCGTGGTGTGAAGGTATGATATCGAAATGTTGATAAGCCATGGCCGTTGCCATACGACCCCGGGGCGTGCGTTGCAGGAATCCCTGTTGGATGAGGTAAGGTTCCAGCACTTCCTCAATCGTATCACGTTCCTCATTAATGGCTGCGGCAAGGTTATCCACTCCTACCGGCCCGCCCCCAAATTTTTCCAGCACGGCCAGCAGCAACTTTCTGTCAAGAATATCCAGTCCGGTTGGATCGACATCCAACATATGCAACGCGGCATCTGCTACCGACCGATTGATGCTGCCATTGGCTCTAACTTCAGCAAAATCCCGTACTCTGCGCAGTAAACGATTGGCGATACGCGGCGTGCCGCGCGACCGGCAGGCAATTTCCATCGCACCGTCAGCAGTAATGTCAACATTCAGTAGGCCGGCTGAACGTATTATGATTTTACCGAGTTCAGCGGTAGTATAGAATTCCAGTCGGGAAACAATTCCAAAACGATCTCTCAGCGGATTAGTCAGCATACCGGCACGTGTAGTGGCTCCCACCAGGGTAAAACCAGGCAAGTCAATTTTGACTGATCGTGCCGCCGCCCCTTCACCAATCATGATATCAAGCTGATAATCCTCCATGGCAGGGTACAAAATCTCTTCGACGACCGGAGAAAGGCGGTGAATTTCATCGATAAATAACACATCGTTGGATTCAAGATTGGTCAGCAGTGCAGCCAGATCACCCGCCCGTTCCAATACCGGCCCGGAAGTATGGCGCAAGTTCACACCCATTTCACGAGCCACGATATGTGCCAGCGTGGTTTTCCCCAGACCCGGCGGACCAAACAATAAAACATGATCCAATGGCTCCCGCCGTTGTCTGGCAGCCTCAATGAAAATTTTCAACTGCTCTCGAATTTTCTCCTGCCCGACATAATCATCAAGCTGAACAGGGCGCAGGGCCCGCTCTATTGCTTCCTCCTGGGAAGAGGATGGAGATGCGGCAATGATCCGATCCGATTCAATCATTTAGAAACCAGTCTGAATGCTATTTTCCTTTCGACAGAAACCTCAGTGACTGCATAATGCCATCAGACACCGTCACTCCTTCAGCCAATTGTCCGATCGCCCGATTGGCTTCACGGTCATTATAGCCCAGTGCCGATAAAGCATTGAAAATGTCTTTGCCAATGTCGGGCACAGCAGCACCTGTTTTATGAAACACTGCTGATACCGGATCAATTCGGTCACGCAATTCCAGCAATAATCGTTCTGCAGTCTTTTTCCCGATACCGGGAATTTTGATCAGACGAGCGCTGTCCTGTGATATCACTATCTGATGCAAATCGGTAACACTCAATCCGGACAATATCGCCAGCCCGGTTCTGGCACCAATACCGGAAATCTTCGTAAGCTGACGAAAAAGTACCCGCTCAGGTTCTGTCATAAAACCAAACAATAACTGCACATCCTCGCGTACCCAAAGATGGGTATGAAGCGTTACCTTCTCCCCGATACCCGGCAACCGACAGAAAGTACTCATCGGCACATCTATTTCGTAGCCAATACCATGCACATCCACCAGCACGAGTGGGGGATGTTTCTCAAGCAGCAGGCCGGTAATTCTTCCGATCACATGCGTCTGCCACGTTTCTGGCGGTTGCGGGCGGACAAAACCGGAAAACTTGTTCCCCCATGAGCATGACAAATTGCACAGGCCAATGCATCGGCCGCATCCGGACGGGGACGCTCCCCGAGTCTCAACAACCGCATCACCATTTCCTGTACCTGTTCTTTCCGGGCATGCCCGTTTCCGACCACGGACTGCTTGACTTGCAAGGCAGTATATTCATATACGGAAAGTTCATTAAGTACAGCCGCACTGATCGCAGCACCACGCGCCTGGCCAAGCAGTAATGTCGATTTTGGATTGATATTGACGAAGACATGCTCTATCGCAACCTGTTGTGGACGGTGCTGCAAAATAATTTCATTCAGCCCTTCGAGGATAGATTTCAGACGGCCGGGCAATTCGCTATCTTCTGTCACCACACAACCACTTCCGATATAAACCAGCCGGCTGCCGATTTTATCGATAATACCAAAACCCGTTATACGCGAACCGGGATCAATGCCAAGTATGCGAATATGCTCACCAAACTGTAACAGGATCACACATCGAGAACGGCGGTAGTATAAACTTCCTGCACATCATCGATATCCTCCAGCGCATCCAGAAGTCTCTGCATCCTGATTGCCTCATCACCTTGCAGCAGGACTTCATTTTCAGGCTTCCAGGTTACCTCCGCCAGTTCCGCCTTTAAATCCGCCTGATCCAATTCATTCCTGACTGCTGCGAATGTATCAGGCTCGGTGATCACTTCCAAGCTGCCATCATCATGGCTGATGACATCCTCCGCACCGGCCTCAAGAGCAGCCTCCAGCAACTGGGCTTCGCTGGTATCCGGGGCAAACAGTAGCTGGCCACAATGTCTGAACAAATAAGCAACAGAACCATCAGTTCCCAAGTTACCCCCATGTTTCGTAAACGCGTGGCGAACTGCGGCAACGGTCCTGGTACGGTTATCGGTCATACAATCCACCATGACGGCCGCGCCGGATATCCCGTAACCTTCATAACGAATTTCTTCATAGCTGACTCCTTCCAGCTCCCCACACCCCCGTTTGATCGCGCGCTCAACATTATCTTTCGGCATGTTATGCTCGAAGGCTTTATCAATCGCAAGCCTCAATCGCGGATTACTGCCCGGATCTCCGCCTCCCAGACGTGCGGAAACTGTGATTTCCTTGATCAGACGCGTGAAAATTTTTCCTCGTTTGGCATCCTGTGCAGCCTTCTTATGTTTGATATTAGCCCATTTGCTATGACCAGCCATTGACTTCCCTTAAACCATTGAAAGTATACAATGTTACCATCCATACTCCATTGTATAAAGCCTGCTACTTTCTTGGCAAAACGGGATCAGTCCATCTTGCTAATAGTTTGCAAAATTTTTCTCTTTGCCTGCAAAAGGGACTAACCTTGCTGATCATTCCACCGTAACAGATTTGGCCAGATTCCGAGGCTTATCGACATCAGTACCTTTCTGCAAGGCTACGTGATAAGCCAACAACTGTAAGGGAATAGTATGCAGGACCGAGCTGAGTACTCCTCTGTGCTCGGCCAGCCGGATAATATGCACTCCCGCACTTTCCTCGATACGAGAATCTGCATCAGCAAATACATACAGCTCACCTCCCCGTGCACGTACTTCATGTAAGTTGGATTTCAGTTTCTCCAGCAGTGCATTGTTCGGTGCAATGGCAATTACAGGCATTTCGCTATCGACCAGCGCAAGGGGACCATGCTTGAGTTCACCTGCTGGGTAAGCTTCAGCATGGATATATGAAATCTCCTTAAGTTTCAGGGCACCTTCCAGTGCAATGGGATAATGTACACCCCGTCCCAGAAAAAGAGCATGATGTTTCTGGGAAAAATCTCCAGCCCATTCTTTGATCTCCGGTTCACTCTGGAGCGCATGCTGAATGGCAACCGGCAAATGCCGTAACGCAGCGATCATATCCTGTTCGGCTTCAGTCGATAACTTACCGCGTATTTTGGCAAGTACCGCTGTAAGTAATAGCAAAACTGCCAATTGGGTGGTAAAAGCCTTAGTAGAAGCCACTCCAATTTCAGGTCCGGCACGAGTCAGAAAACGCAAATCGGTTTGTCGAATCAGAGCGCTCTCAGGTACGTTGCACACTGCCAAGCTGTGACGATGGCCCAGTGATCTGGCGTAGCTCAGTGCCGCCAGCGTATCCGCAGTCTCACCGGACTGTGAAATACCAACGACCAGTGTTGCTGGATCAGCAATCGGGTTACGATAACGATACTCACTGGCGATTTCGACATTGCAGGGAAGTCTCGCAATCGTCTCCAGCCAATATTTTGCAACCAGGCCCGCATGATAGCTTGTTCCGCAGGCGAGTATCAACACTCCCTGCGCCTGAGTAAGAATCGTTTCGGCTTCGCTCCCAAACAAATGAGGAGAAACAGAGTGTGCATTCAGTACCATTTCGAGGGTATTGGCCACGGCGACCGGCTGCTCAAAAATTTCTTTTTGCATGAAATGGGTATATGGCCCCAATTCCACCGCTTCGCGGGTCAGATCACTCTCGCGCACGCTACGCGTAACCTCAGCACCCTTCACAGTGTTCAAACAATTTAAAATCCGGTAGCCATCACAGGATAACTCGGCTACATCTCCCTCTTCCAGGTGAATCATACGCCGGGTAACCTGCACAAGCGCCGAAGCATCGGAAGCAGCATACAAGCCATTGTCATCTATCCCCAACAGGAGCGGCGCCCCGTTTCTGGCTACAATAATGCGATCCTGATGCGTTTCCTCAATCACAGCGATAGCATATGCACCTTGCAGTTCATCAATGGAATAACAAACCGCTTCCAGCAAACTGTCTGTTTTATCGAGATGATATGAAATGAGATGAGCGATTACCTCAGTATCTGTATCCGATAAAAACTCGAATCCTTTCTGCTGGAGGCGCAGCCGGAGAACATCATGGTTCTCAATGATACCGTTATGTACGACTGCAATTTTCCTTTTATCCCCTGAGAGATGCGGATGCGCGTTACGTTCGGAAGGTGCACCGTGCGTCGCCCAGCGGGTATGCGCAATACCGGTCAGTCCCGTAGTCTTCCGGATATGGACAAGTTTCCCCAATTCGGCGACACGTTCAGTTGTCCGCAACCTGTGCAAGGTACCGTTAGCAACCACGATACCGGCTGAATCATAACCGCGATATTCCAGTCTGGATAATCCTTCCAGCAAAAACGGCACCACATCACTTCTTGCAATTGCTCCCACAATTCCGCACATAGCCGGCTCCTTACTAAATTCTGTTACTCAACCAATAATGAATATCAGGTCCGATCTTTTCTCGGCCGTTTCCAGTTGGCGATACTCGTCTGCCTGCTCCGGGACAGCGTAAGCTGGCCTTCAGGCGTATTACGCGTAATGGTCGATCCAGCACCGACCGTTGATCCCCGGGTTACTGTGACCGGGGCAATCAACTGTGTATCGGAGCCAATAAACACGTCGTCTTCAATGATAGTTTGATGTTTGA
>JBIQJX010000015.1:0-18375 GCA_044507105.1 Nitrosomonas sp. | reverse complement strand
GCATTACGCAATATACAGTTTGCATGAATCTTTACGTTATCACCCAGTTGCACATCTCCCTCAAATATGCAATTGATATCTATCTCTACATTCTCCCCGCACACCAGTTGACCCCGCACATCGAAACGCGCCGGATCAGCAAGCACCACACCCTGATGCATAAGTCTGTTCGCAAAATCCTGCTGATAAGCACGCTCCAAAGCGGCCAGCTGGCCTTTATCATTGACCCCAATGACTTCCCATTCATGCGCGGAAGAAGCAGCCTCAATCCTGATCCCCTCATTGACCGCCATCGCAATGATGTCTGTCAGATAGTATTCACCCTGAGTATTGGCGTTACTCAGTCTGTCAAGCCAGACTGATAAATATCCGTTGGGGAGAACCATAATACCCGTATTGATTTCACGGATATTTTTCTGTGATGGTGTAGCATCTTTTTCCTCGATGATCGCCAGAATATGATCTGTTTCAGGATCACGTACGATACGCCCATAGCCTGATGGATCGCTCCGCTTCGCCGTCAGCAGAACCAGGCAATCTTCTTGCGCCTTATCGACCAGTGCCCTGAGCGTATCAGCCTTCACCAGCGGTACATCCCCGAATAACACCAGGGTACTGCCCTTATTTGTCAGATGAGGCAGCGCTTGTTTCAGAGCATGTCCCGTCCCCAGTTGCTGCGCCTGTTTAACCCAAATAATGGCAGAATCATCACCAATTGTCTGACGAACCAGCTCGCCACCGTACCCGTAAATCACGCATATTCTTTCTGGCGATAAAGTACGTGCCGTATCCAGCACATGGGATAGAAGTGGCTTTCCTGCCAAAGGATGCAATACCTTGGGTAAGGATGAATGCATCCTTTTTCCCATTCCGGCAGCCAGGATTACTATATTAAACTGCGTCACGGATTCGATTCCTTCTTTGATTTCATTATTTGCCCTCAATCAGACTATCACCTCGGATGAGGGAGGACACACCATTATTAATTTTAAGTAGTTGCGAGGGAGGGTATACCAGTCGAGTATACTGAATCAATATATAAATACAGTGGCCGAGATGGACTGTAAAGGCGCTTCATTCCTATGAGCAGATAGCAAAAAGGGCGATATATTATCGCCCTTTTGCCTGTTTTTTCTCATTACACCGGACAAACAGCAGGTTTAATGGCCCCGTTTTCTCAGTTTCCGAATCGCCGCCAGTTGAGCAGTGGCTTCCATCAGCTCAGCCTGAGCACGCGCATACTCAATTTCGGAAGATTTATTCTTCATGGCCTCTTCAGCTTTCTGTTTGGCTTCAAGTGCTTTGGCTTCATCCAAATCTTTACCGCGCACAGCAGTATCAGCCAGAATAGTTACCACATCAGGCTGTACCTCAAGCATCCCGCCGGAAACATACACTTCTTCATCATCCTGAAGGGGTGCCTTGACCCGGACCATGCCCGATCTGATACGGGTCAACATGGGAGTATGCTGGGGATAAATTCCCACTTCCCCCATCACTGCAGGAGCAACTATGAATTCTGCTGGACCGGAATAAATTGACTCTTCCGCACTCACTATATCCAGATGAAAAATTGTACCCATTATTACCACCTGTAGCTGGAAACCGGTTTATTGAATCGTCTTGGCTTTCTCAAGGACTTCCTCGATACCGCCCACCATATAGAAAGCCTGTTCGGGAATATCATCATACTCACCATTGACGATACCTTTGAAGCCTTTGATAGTATCTTTCAATGACACATATTTTCCAGGAGAACCGGTAAAGACCTCGGCCACGAAGAATGGCTGAGAAAGAAATCGCTGAATCTTACGCGCACGGCTGACCGATAATTTATCTTCCGGCGAAAGCTCATCCATACCCAAAATAGCAATGATGTCGCGTAATTCCTTATAGCGCTGCAGCGTCTGCTGCACTTCACGCGCGGTACTATAATGATCTTCACCGACAATCAGAGGATCAAGCTGACGGGATGTTGAATCAAGCGGATCGACAGCCGGATAGATACCAAGTGAAGCGATATCTCTTGATAGCACCACAGTCGCATCAAGGTGACCAAAAGTCGTTGCCGGTGAAGGATCCGTCAAATCATCTGCTGGCACATATACGGCTTGAATGGATGTAATCGAGCCTGTTTTGGAAGATGTGATCCGTTCTTGCAAACGCCCCATTTCTTCAGCCAGAGTCGGTTGATAACCCACTGCTGAGGGCATGCGTCCCAGCAGCGCGGAAACTTCGGTTCCTGCCAGGGTATATCGATAGATATTATCGACGAAAAACAGCACATCACGTCCTTCATCCCGGAAAGCTTCTGCCATTGTCAATCCTGTCAGGGCGACACGCAAACGGTTGCCCGGCGGCTCATTCATCTGGCCGTATACCAGAGCCACTTTATCGAGCACGTTGGAATCCTTCATCTCATGATAGAAGTCATTTCCCTCACGAGTTCTTTCTCCGACGCCGGCAAACACAGAATAACCACTATGCTCAATCGCAATATTGCGAATCAGCTCCATCATATTCACAGTTTTTCCAACACCTGCACCACCGAACAACCCGATTTTTCCGCCTTTAGCAAAAGGACAAATCAGATCAATGACCTTGATGCCTGTTTCCAGTAACTCAGTCGAAGCGGAAAGTTCATCGAAAGCGGGTGCAGCCCGATGGATAGGCATCAAGACTTCTGCCCCGACTTCACCCATTTCATCGATAGGTCTACCCAGAACATCCATGATACGGCCAAGCGTCTTGGTACCCACTGGAACTGATATCTGTTTCTGTGTATTGGTAACCATCATACCTCGTCGCAAACCATCGGAAGATCCGAGTGCAATCGTCCTGACAACACCGTCACCCAGCTGTTGCTGAACCTCCAGTGTTAACTCAGATCCTTCCATTATCAGCGCATCATAAACTCGGGGTATCGCCTCCGGAGAAAATTCCACGTCGATAACCGCGCCAATGCACTGAACGATCTTTCCTTGTTGGCTCATTACTCTTCCCTAAATACAAATTAATAATATTTAAACGGCCGCGGCACCGCCGACGATCTCCGACAGTTCCTTGGTTATGGCTGCCTGACGGGATTTGTTATAAATGAGGGTCAGTTCATCAATAAGATTGCCCGCATTATCCGAGGCTGCCTTCATGGCCACCATCCTCGCCGATTGTTCTGAAGCCATATTTTCCGCAACTGCCTGATACACAAGTGCTTCTATATACCTGACCATAACGTCATCAATGACAGGCTTAGCTTCAGGTTCATAGATATAATCCCATGGCGCACGGAGCACCTTCGCTTCGTCACTGCCGCTGCTCATACGCTCATCGGTCAGCGGCAAAAGCTGCTCCATGACCGGCTCCTGCTTCATCGTATTGACGAAACGGTTATAAAAAATGTATACCCGATCAAGCTTATTTTCTGTATAAGCATCCAGAACCACCTTGACTGCACCGATCAGCTTCTCCATGTTAGGCGTATCTCCCAATCCGGTGATCTGAGAAATTATGCTTACACCGAAGCGACCCATGAATCCCAGACCTTTATTACCGATACAACAGGCCTCAACCTGTTCACCGCCTGTCTCCCATGTCCGAATCTCGCTTACCACCCTCCGCAATACGTTGGTATTTAACCCTCCACACAAGCCTTTATCCGATGTCACAACAATGATTCCAGTTTTTTTGGCAGAATCATGGTGAACAAGAAAAGGATGGCGATATTCCACGCTGGCCTTGCTCATATGCGCAGCTACATTACGGATCTTCTCACCATAAGGACGGGCTTTTTTCATACGATCCTGTGCTTTGCGCATTTTGGAGGCAGCCACCATCTCCATGGCACGGGTAATCTTCTGCGTATTTTTTATACTCTTGATTTTGTTCCGTATTTCTCTGCTGCTTGCCATGGGTCAATATGTTCCGTTCTGCTTGAATTCCTGAATCGCTGCTTCCAGCGCCTGTTCGGTTTCTGCATCGAGATCCTTGGTGGCTTCGATTTTATCCAGTACGGCAGCATGATGGCTGCGCATATGACTCTTCAGAGCAGATTCGAACGCAAGCGCTCTTTTTATGTCCACATCATCAAAATAACCCTTATTCAGAGCAAACAATGTCAGTGCCATTTCTGATACTTTCAATGTGGCATACTGAGCCTGTTTCATTAGTTCTGTAGCCATTTTCCCACGCTCAAGCTGTTTGCGTGTTGCCTCGTCGAGATCCGAAGCAAATTGGGCAAACGCCGCCAACTCGCGATATTGGGCCAACGCCAGCCGAATCCCGCCACCCAGTTTCTTGATCACTTTGGTCTGCGCTGCCCCTCCTACCCGGGACACGGAAATGCCAGCATTTATAGCAGGACGAATACCTGCATTAAACAGATCAGATTCAAGGAAAATCTGACCGTCAGTAATAGAAATAACATTGGTGGGAACGAACGCGGTAACGTCGCCAGCTTGGGTTTCAATAATCGGCAAAGCAGTCAAAGAACCTGTTTTGCCTTTCACTTTCCCCCCAGTAGCTTTCTCGACATACTCAGCGTTTACTCTCGCCGCTCTTTCCAGCAAACGCGAGTGGAGATAAAAAACATCCCCTGGATAAGCTTCCCGACCAGGCGGGCGACGCAGCAATAGAGAAATCTGACGATATGCCCAGGCCTGCTTGGTCAAATCATCGTAAACAATCAGCGCATCCTCCCCCTTGTCCCGAAAATACTCACCCATCGTACAGCCGGAATAAGGAGCAATATACTGCATGGCAGCCGATTCTGAAGCGGATGCGACTACTACAATGGTATAGGCCATGGCGCCCACCTCTTCCAGCTTACGCACGACATTTGCAATCGACGAAGCTTTCTGACCGATGGCAACATAGATACAAGCCATGTTCTCGCCTTTCTGATTGATGATTGCATCAATTGCCACAGCGGTTTTCCCGGTTTGACGATCTCCGATGATCAGCTCCCGTTGACCTCTTCCAACCGGAACCATTGAATCGATCGATTTCAACCCGGTTTGAACTGGCTGATCGACTGATTTACGCCAAACCACCCCCGGCGCAATCTTTTCTATCGGCTCCATTCCTTGAGCAGCGATAGGCCCTTTCCCATCTATCGGCTGCCCCAAAGCATTCACTACTCTGCCCAGCAACGCCTCACCTACCGGCACTTCCAATATCCGGCCCGTACATTTCACCACATCTCCTTCCTTGAGATGTTCATACGCACCCAAGATAACAGCACCTACTGAATCACGTTCAAGGTTGAGCGCCAGCCCGAACGTTCCGCCAGGAAACTCCAGCATCTCACCTTGCATCACATCAGACAGCCCGTGCACACGCACAATACCATCTGTTAACGACACGATTGTCCCTTGTGTGCGGAATTCCGAAGTAACGGAAAGCCCTTCAATTTTACTCTTTATTAACTCACTGATTTCTGATGGATTTAACTGCATTTTCATAACTCCTAGCTCTTGAGGGCTGCTGCCATTTCTTCGAGTTTTCCGTATACCGAACTGTCAATTACCTGATCACCAATTTCAATCCTTACCCCGCCTATTAGGTTGTCATCAACTCTGACCCGAGCATTTACTTTGCGTCGAAACTTTGCCTCAAGAACAGACACCAGCTTTTTCAATTGCGCTGGATCAAGAGGAAACGCAGAGATGATTTCCGCATCAAGTACACTTTCATACTGCGCCTTGAGCTGATTGAATAACTCACTTAGCTGAGGAAGGACATCCAACCGGTCATTCTCAATAAGCAGAGAAACCAGATGCCTTCCCTCCTCACTCAACCGCTTATCACATATACCGAGAATGATTTCCCTCAGTTTTCCGGAAGAGATCTGCGGATTACCGATCAATGCGTTGACTTGTTTCTCTGACACAACAGCTTGGATTAACCCGAGCATTTCCGACCAGGAAGACAAAGTGCCACTGTCTCGTGCAAGCTTGAAAACCGCTTCTGCATACGGCCGCGCAATTGTTATCGCCTCAGCCATTTACTTCAACTCTGCTTCTATTGATGTCAGCAAATCAGCATGCGCCTTGGGATCAACTTCACGGCGCAGGATTTTTGATGCTCCCTGCACAGCCAACCCTGCCACCTGCTGCCGCAGGGATTCGCGAGCACTGAATATTTCATGCTGAATCTCTGCTTTGGCCCCTGCAAGGATTTTTTCCCCCTCGACTCTGGCACTCTGTTTCGCCTCTTCAATAATGTCAGAGGCTCTTTTTTCTGCCTGAATGATGATTTCATTTGCACGTTGCTTGGCATCCTTCAACACCTCCGAGGAACGCTGACTGGCAAGTTCCAGCTCTTTCCTGCCGCGCTCGCCCGCTGCCAACCCATCTGCAATCCGCTGCTGGCGCTCTTCAATTGCACGCAACAAATACGGCCAGACAAATTTGACGGTAAACCATATAAATATGGAAAAGGCCATCGCTTGCGAGACCAGTGTGAAATTTATATTCATAACAGCCCTTTAACTCACCTTTGGCAACTCAATAACTCATTTACTTACTGAACGACAGCCAGCAATGGATTACCAAAAGCGAAAAGCATCGCCAAACCAACTGCAATAATAAATGAAGCATCAGTCAGACCCAGCAACAGAAATACCTTACCTTGAAGCGTCGGAATCATCTCAGGCTGACGTGCTGCACCTTCCAAGAACCGGCCACACATGACACCCACGCCGATACAGGCACCAGCCGCACCAAGACCAATCATCAATCCAATACCAATCCCGGTATAAGCCTGAATCATTGCCAGAAACTGAACGTTATCCATAATCATCCTTCCTCTAATTTATAATCAAGTTAACAACAAAACCTTACCAATCAATGTGATTCATGCGCCATAGAAAGATAAACCACAGCAAGCATCATGAATATAAACGCCTGCAGCGTTACAATCAGTATATGGAAAATTGCCCACCCTGCCCCAAGAATGGCACCGAACAAAGTCCCTGCAACCCCTGTTGCAGCCCACATCCCAAGCAGCATAAATATGATTTCTCCCGCATACATGTTTCCAAAAAGCCTCAGCGAATGAGATAAAGGTTTGGAAATATACTCAATCAGGTTCAGCAGTAAATTAAATGGCCACAGCAAGGGATTTTTACCAAAAGGGCTGCAGAACAGCTCGGTGATCCATCCGCCTAGGCCTTTTACTTTGATAGCAAAATAAATTGTCAACACCCAAATAGAAAGGGCGAGTGCGAAAGTCGTATTGACATCTGCAGTCGGCACACTGCGCCAGTTATGCAAACCAAATACATGCTCATAAATCCACGCCATGATATCAATTGGCAGAAAATCCATGGCATTCAACAGAAAAACCCAGACAAAAATCGTCAATGCAGCTGGCGCTACGAACGAATGCCGATTTCCGTGAAAAGAATTTTTTACCTGGTCATCAATAAATTCGATTAATAGTTCTACGAAAGCTTGCGTTTTACCCGGCACTCCCGGGGTAGCTTTCCTGACGATCATCCAGATAAAACCCAGACTGATCACACCAAGTATCAGAGACACCACCAGTGTATCGACATGCAACACCCAAAATGGGCTGTCTCCGAGACTTATTGTCTGATTTGCAAGATGGTGCTGAATATATGAAGTGGGGGTCAATTCTGCTTCAGATGCCATTTTTTACCTGTTCGTTTTCTGTTAACTATTTACTATTACGCCTCATCTCCGCTGCAAGATTGGATTTTTCGGGCACGAATATTGCCATACTGAATATGAGCACAGCCACGACAAACGACCCAATAAACATCAGCGGCCTCACATTCTCATAACTTGCAAACACAGCCCACAATGCTACGACAATCACGAATATTTTTACTGCCTCGGCACGCAAGGCAGTACGCAAAGTACCACCGGCTGAATATCCACGATGTCGCGACACAACCATTGCATAGGCTATCGCCGCAAGCGCACTGACAGCCGCCCCCAGAAACCCGGACAACGCTCCATGCATATCAGTCCAAAAACCACATCCAATTGCTGCAAATATTGCGAAGATAAGCTGCCACTGTATAACAACACCCAGCGACCTGTTGTTTATCAAAGACATTGATTCTCGCAGGCATAGCGTGGTGAAGCATCTCTCCAGAGAGATTCTTCCAAAAAAGTGCGGCGATTCTAACCTGATCATGTACCTTAGTCAACGCAAATGCGGAAGATATAAAAGCATGCTACAGGAAAAGATTGGCTGCCTGCAATCAGGACAATTCATTCTCTTCGTTAACTGGGAAGGGATGGATCTTTTGATATTTAGCTGTTAATTCAGTAAAATTGCATCCCTGCTGTTTGAAATCTGATTCAGACTGCAGCCCCGACTCTCGTATCCTCTTTGGCGTTTCACTGGGGGAGCGAGGACGGTTTTGACAGCCTTGCCCCACTTTCTCTACAGATATTATTTCTTGCTTGAGGAAAGGAGGCTTCACCCATAAGGAAATTATGAGACATTACGAAATCGTTTTTATTGTTCACCCGGATCAAAGTGAGCAAGTACCTGCTATGATTGAACGTTACAGCAATATAGTGACAGCGAGAACCGGTAAAATCCATAGAATGGAAGACTGGGGAAGGCGGCAGCTCACCTATCCGATACAAAAGATGCATAAGGCTCATTATGTGCTGATGAACATCGAGTGTGATCAGGAAGCGCTCAGTGAACTCGAACACAGCTTCAAATTTAATGATGCCATCCTTCGCAACCTCATTATTCGGATGAGCGGTCCGGTCACCGTACCCTCTCCCATGATGCAGGAAAGTAAATCAAGACCTGCCCCTTCCAATACCGAAGAAGAAACCAAAGCTGCTGATCAGCCTGAAACAAAAATAACCGACGGCACCAGTAACGACACACAGCCCGTTTCTGCAAACACCACCATTGACTCCTGACCCGGAGCTTCTATCGGATCAGAACCAGATAATCATCAGTGGGAAGATCATTGAGCTTGCCCCGTCCCGTTACACGCCTGCCGGTATCAGAGTTGCTGAGTTCAGACTGGATCATCAGTCTATTCAGAAAGAAGCAGGCATTCAGCGTAAGGTGGCTTTTAAACTGCCAGCAATTGCCATGGCTGATATGGCTGATAAAGTTGCCCGCCTGGGAGCCGGCAGTAATGTCGAACTTATCGGTTTCGTTGCCATGAAAAATCATATGAGCAGCCAGCTGGTTTTACATGTGTGCGATGTCAAGCTCACCTGAACCCTCTGAAACCAACTACAAACACAGCTTTAAACAAAAGGAATAATCATGAGATTCTCAAGAAACAAAGACGCTGATAAAAAAAGATTGAAAGACCGGATGGCAAACCGGCCCCTATTCAAACGTAAGCGATTCTGCCGGTTCACCGCCGAAGGAATTAAAAAGATTGATTACAAGGACATCGAATTGCTGAAGGATTTCATCAGTGACAACGGCAGGATCATACCGGCGCGGATTACCGGCACACGGGCATATTACCAGCGCCAGTTAAGCTTGGCCATCGAGCGCGCCCGTTTTCTGGCATTATTGCCTTATACTGATCAGCACTAAGCAACCGGGAGAAACACCATGCAAGTCATATTGATGGAAAAAATCGCAAAATTGGGCTCACTGGGCAGTATTGTAAAGGTTAAACGGGGATACGCTCGCAACTATCTTATTCCTCAAGGAAAAGCCAAACGGGCAACTGAAAGTGTGATAGCAGAATTCGAATCCCAGCGCGCTGAGCTGGAGAAGAAACAATCCGAAATTCTGGCAACTGCTGAATCACTGGCAGTAAAACTGGAGGGCCTGCTCATACAAATCACCCAGAAAGCCGGTGTCGATGGCAAGCTTTTCGGTTCGGTTACCAATGCAAATATTGCCGAAGAATTACGTAAACAGGATTTCCCGATCGAAAAATCCATGATCCGCATGCCTGAAGGGCAGATCAAGCAGGTGGGAGATTATTCGGTTACCGTTATACTGCACAATGATGTATCGACTCAGGTCACGGTATCCGTTCTGGGCGAAACCATCGCTTGACGTTTTCCGGGCAAAATAAAAAAGGACTGGAAGCAGTCCTTTTTTATTTCTGCGTCAGAGTTACCATCCTCGGTTCCACTTCCAGCTCTTACCGACTCTCATGAATCAGCCTACTACCAGTTTTACACGCAACCTTTCTCAGGATGAAATCTACAAGCTTCCACCCCATTCGGTCGAAGCTGAGCAATCCGTCCTGGGAGGGCTGATGCTGGATAATCATGCTTGGGATAGAGTGGCAGATATTCTTACTGACAGAGATTTCTATCGACAGGACCATCAACTCATCTACCAGCATATCTGCAAACTGATCGAGCAAAATAAACCGGCAGATGTCATAACCGTTGCGGAATCTCTCGAGAATACAGCCCAGTTGCAGCATGTCGGCGGGCTGGCTTATATCGGTGCCATTGCGCAAAATACCCCTTCCGCCGCCAACATCCGCCGGTATGCGGAAATCGTACGAGAACGTTCGATCATGCGCAAACTGGCGCAGATCAGTACCCAAATAACCGACTCAGCCTATAATCCGGCAGGTCGCTCGGCAGGAGATCTGCTAGACGAGGCGGAAAGCAGAATATTTGAAATTGCTGAACAAAGCGCACACGGAAAACAGGGGTTTATCGATATCCAGCCACTACTGAAACAGGTCGTGGAACGTATCGAAATGCTTTATAACCGGAACAATCCCAGCGATGTCACGGGTATTCCATCCGGCTTCGATGATCTGGATCAGAAAACCTCCGGCTTCCAGGCAGGAGACCTCATCATCGTTGCAGGCCGGCCCTCGATGGGGAAAACTGCCTTTGCACTCAATATTGGTGAACATGTCGCACTGGAAGTAGGCAAACCGGTAGCCGTGTTCAGCATGGAAATGGGTGGTGCACAGCTCGCCATGCGCATGCTGGGATCAATTGGTCGGCTGGATCAGCATAAAGTACGTACAGGTCGGCTGGATGATGATGACTGGCCACGGCTCACCCATGCCCTGGGTAAATTGAATGATGCGCCGATCTTCATAGATGAAACTGCTGCATTGAACTCACTGGAACTGCGCGCCCGTGCCCGGCGTCTGTACCGGCAACATGCAGGACTGGGATTGATCATTATCGATTACCTGCAACTGATGTCCGCATCTTCTTCTTACAGTGAGAACCGTACTGCTGAGATTTCTGAGATTTCACGCTCGCTGAAGGCCCTGGCTAAAGAATTGCAAGTTCCCGTGATCGCTCTGTCACAGCTGAACCGCAGCCTCGAACAACGCCCCAATAAACGCCCGGTTATGTCGGACTTACGTGAATCGGGCGCCATCGAGCAAGATGCAGACGTCATTTTATTCATTTACCGGGATGAAGTATACCATCCCGACACCCAGGACAAAGGGATCGCTGAAATTATCATAGGCAAGCAGCGCAATGGTCCGATCGGAAAAATAGATCTCACTTTCCTGGGGGAATTTACAAGATTTGAAAATTGCGCACGGGCCAGTTACTATTGATCTGATTTTTCCTCTGCCCAATTCTTTAATTCATCCCGGTACGCCGGTACTGAATGGCTTCAGCCACATGAGGTCCCAGAATTGATTCACTCCCGGCCAGATCAGCGATAGTCCGGGCAAGTTTCAGTATTCTGTGAAAAGCACGCGCCGAAATATTGAGATGAATCATGGCCTGCTCCAGCAAATGCTTACTATCCGCTTTCAAGCTGCAGAATTTCTCAATTTCCTGTATGCCCAGTTCCGAATTGGGAACATTCTGCCGGAGCAGCTGGCGCTGTCTGGCAGCTGTTGTCCTTATCCGGACAGCAGCACTTGATTCACCCGGGCCCGGGCGCAACATATCCGCCTTCGACAAAGCAGGCACTTCGACCTGAATATCGATTCGGTCCAGCAGAGGACCGGATATCCTGCCACGATAACGCGCCACCTGATCGGGGGTACAGCGGCATTTTCCCTCATAATGACCAAGATAACCGCATGGACAGGGATTCATTGCCGCAACGAGCTGAAACCGGGCAGGAAAATCTGCCCGCTGTGTCGCCCTTGAAATCGTAATATGACCGGATTCAAGCGGCTCACGTAATACTTCCAGGACCCGTCGGTCGAATTCAGGCAATTCATCAAGAAAGAGAATGCCGTGCATAGCCAGCGAGATCTCACCGGGACGAGGCATACTGCCCCCGCCCACCAGCGCTACAGCTGATGCAGTATGATGAGGCGCCCGGAACGGCCGGCGCTTCCAGCCGGCCAGATCAAAGCTGCCACTTCCCAAAGATTGAATAGCAGCCGATTCCAGTGCTTCCTGCCCGGTCATAGGGGGTAAAATTCCCGGAATACGCCGGGCGAGCATGGATTTTCCCGTTCCCGGCGGTCCGATCATCAGCACGCTGTGCCCGCCTGCTGCAGCTATCTCCAATGCGCGTCTCGCCTGCATCTGGCCTTTGACATCGCCCATATCCGGATAATTGTTCGATACCGGATCAACCGGTTCAGCACTGTAGGGCTGCCATGATTCCCGACCGGTCAAGCAGGCGCATAATTGCAAGAGCGAGCCAACAGGATAGATAACCGCATCCCCGACGAGTGCCGCCTCAGCGGCATTCTGTTCCGGAAGGACAAAACTGCGACCGGAACGGGAAGCATTATAGGTCATCGCCAGTGCACCCCGGATCGGGCGTAACCGGCCGTCAAGAGACAGTTCGCCCGCCCATTCATACTGATCCAGTTTGTCTGCAGGAATTTGCCCGGTGGCTGCCAGTATACCCAGTGCAATCGGCAGATCGAAACGCCCGCTTTCCTTGGGCAAATCAGCCGGAGCAAGATTGACAGTAATACGCCGGGCGGGAAATTTGAACTGCCCGTTCTGTAATGCAGCGCGTACCCTGTCTTTACTTTCTCTCACTTCCGTTTCCGGAAGTCCTACGATGGTAAATTTTGGAAGGCCGTTGGAAAGATGCACCTCCACCGTAACCAGCGGCGCATCCATGCCACATAATGCGCGGCTGTATAAAATAGCCAGTGACATACAAAAGAGCGATCACAAAAATAAAATGCCGGTATTAGCCACCGGCATCAGAAGCAGCGGATCACTACGCATCACTGATCTGTCGGGAACCGGAATCTCCTACATCATTTGCTGTACCATTGGCAGGAACCGGTTGATGGATCTGCTGTTCGAGCACGAGCACCTTTTCTTCCAGTTCCGCCAGCCGGATACGGGTACGCTTGACTACTTCCTGCTGCACATCAAATTCTTCGCGTGTCACCAGATCCAATCGCGAAAAAACCCCTGTCAGCATGACACGCATATTTTTTTCAATATCCCTGGCCGGACTGCTGGCCAGGATTTCACTGACCTTGCTGCCGATTTCATCCAGCACATTTTTATTCAGCATTTCTTCTCTCCATTAAAATTTCAAAGCTTCACTATCGGCTTCCGGGATAAAATCTCATATTTTCAACCAACAGGCAAACACTAATCCGCTGCACTTGCCTGATCGGATAATCGGTTGCATAGACTGTGGCAACCGAAATAAAAGAAGCTACCTGTCTACTACCTGAATAAATCAGTTTCGATGGATCGTCTGCAACTTCTGGAAAACTGGCTGAAAAAAATCTATCCTGATCAGCCCTTTATTTTGTCACCGGCATCTGCAGATGCCAGTTTCCGTCAATATTTCCGGGTATCACTGGCCGAACGGACCGTAATCGTCATGGATGCTCCACCGCAACTGGAAGATTGCCGGCCTTTCCTCCATGCTGCCAGCGTTTTCTCAGCAGCATTCGTACACGTGCCTGAAATACTGGCTCACAACCTCGAACAAGGCTTTCTGCTCCTTTCTGATTTGGGAAACACCACTTATCTGCAGGCATTGATGACCAAACCCGACAGCGCTGATCAGCTCTATCAGGAAGCTCTCGAGGCGCTGATCAAAATACAACAGACCAGCCGGCAGAATATATTTCCTGAATATGATCGAACGCTGCTTGCGCAGGAGCTGAATCTTTTTCCTGACTGGTATCTGACCCGACATCTACATATTACGCTGAATGAAGATCAGAAAAACATCTTGACGGCGATTTTTAATCTGATTCTGGACAATAATCTCGCACAACCACGGGTATTTGTTCATCGTGACTATCACAGCCGTAATCTGATGGTATCGACCCCCAATCCAGGGATTATCGACTTCCAGGATGCGGTATTTGGCCCCATTACTTACGATCTGGTCTCCCTCTTCAAAGACGCTTATATATATTGGGAGGAAGCACAAGTATTGGATTGGACGATCCGCTACTGGGAAAGTGCACGCCAGGCCGGATTACCAGTCACTACTGATTTTTCACAATTTTATCAAGACTTTGAATGGATGGGAGTACAACGGCACCTCAAAGTACTGGGAGTCTTCGCCCGACTTTATTATCGGGATCAGAAATCCGCCTACCTGCAAGACCTGCCTGCAGTCATGCACTACCTGCGGCAAACCTGCCAGCGCTATAGGGAACTTCATCCGCTACACCGTCTGCTGGATCAACTGGAAGACAGACAACTTGAAACCGGCTACACGTTCTGACTGAATCTCATCTGATCTGTAATGTTTAAAGCCATGATACTGGCCGCAGGTAAAGGAGAACGCATGCGGCCACTTACTGATACCTGCCCTAAGCCCTTATTGCGGGTCGGCGGAAAAATGTTGATCGAATATCACCTGGAAAAATTCGCGCAGGCCGGTTTCACACATATCATCATTAACCACGCCTACCTCGGCAACATGATCGAAACCGCCCTGCAAAACGGGAAGCGCTATGGTATCCATATCCAATATTCGCCGGAGCCCCTCGTACTGGAAACAGCAGGAGGCATCGCGCACGCCCTGCCATTACTGACTGATGCCGCCAGAAAACGACCGTTCGCGGTCATCAATGCCGATATTTTCTGCAATATAGACTTCTCCTTCCTGCAATTGATCCTGCAGCACATGCAATCGCATCACGGCCGCACTCTCGCCCATCTGATCCTGGTGGACAACCCGCCACATCATCCGGAAGGCGATTTTTTCCTGAACACTGCTTCTGGCAAACTGACAACAGCAGCAGCTTGCGCTGATTGTCAGAAACTTACCTTCAGCGGCATTGGGATTTATCACCCCGCCTTTTTCGAAAATATTTCTCCCGGCCGAGCCGAAAAACTCGCTCCTCTACTGCGCCAGGCGGTTGGGGATGATAAAGTGGATGGCTCATACTATTCGGGCATATGGATGGATATTGGCACGCCTGAACGCCTCCGATTGCTCGATGCCAGACTCAACCACTCGGGTCAGCACCTGTAAATCTGCTATCCCACCGCTGGAAATTTTCTATCTTATCGACATCATAAGACTACAATAAACGTCTCTTTTTCATTGAGGGAAGCAGCATGACCGATCATCTCATTTCCTGCGAGTTACACGACTATATCGAAGTGGCCTGTATGTATGGCTATCAGATCAGATTGATTCTGAAAGATCAGTCAACTATGGAAGGGAAGGCAAAAGACATCCTGACCGATGCAGAAAAACGGGAATTTCTGTTACTTGAAACCGAATCAGGGTCGCGGCAGGTTGAATTGATTTCACTCGACAAACTGCAGGTTCTAACGCCAGGCGCCCGGTTCACTGAAGTCGTATTTTCTGGCGCCTGTGAACCTTAAAACCATCAGAATCGGATAGCCGGTCAGCGTCGGCCGTCGTACCACATCGGTAATTTCTTCTTGTTGCGTAATGCACCTAAAGGAGAGAGGATCAGATAAAAAGACTGCCTAATAATCTCCCATCCACTGTATAGTCGAGTCTTCCTGGAGGAGGTTTCGAGCGGATAATCCGTCAGGATGACGAATTCGAGTCCGGATAGGCGCCCCCGCCTCCTGAGTCTCCGGCTGAGATCGATTTCTTCCGCTGCGTAAAGCGTTTGATCGAATCCGCCTGCCTCCCGGAACGCTGCAGCGTTGCACGCAATAAGAGCGCCTGCAGCCCATCTGAACTGCACGGATAGAACCGTCCATATTTGTAACAATACTTCCGCCCACCAGGGCTGATTCGGTATCTGAAGTGTACTGCCTGCGCCGATATGTCTGCCCTGCCTGATCAATTCAAAAATATCACCTGTCAGCCCGGCATTCAGCACGCAATCTGCATCTATGAATATCAGCCAGTCTCCCCGGGCTGCCTCGGCACCGGCGGTCCTCGCCCGCGCAATATGATTAACTGGCTCAAAAACGACTCGGGCCCCGGCCTGCCGGGCCAGACGGGCAGTCGCATCAGTGGAATTGTTATCTACTACAATTACTTCATGAGTGTAGCGATAAGACTGGTTAGCAGCTACTGAAGTAGCAATCGATTGAAGACATTGCCCGATCAGACGCTCTTCATTGAAAGCCGGAATAATGAATGAAATATGCATGGAATTTATCTGACAAGTGATCTCAATATACAGGCTGATCAAGGGAAGGATATTCCTGCTCCCGCGCCTGATTTGCCTCACAGGGATTCTGCACAGCACATGGATTCCTGACCGCACAGGGATTTGCTCTGAAATCCTGCTGTATTGTTGAAACATGCACAGTAAGCGCTGCCAGTGCTCTGGAATTCCATATCAGCGGCTCGGCTGCCACAGATGACACCATGCAGAGCTGAATCATTTCATCCAGATGAATCCGGTCCAGGCCGGCGCGCTCCCGGGCCATAGCAACGAAGTGCGGATAAGGTTGCGCAAAACCAGGTTCGAACTGATTGTAAGCCTCATGACAGGTATTACACGACAAACCGCTGGCTCCCAGTCGGGTATCCTTATAAAGTTTCTCACCATATTCCAGTAAATCCGCTTGGTTACCCCGATAAGGCCGATAACCGATCGGCCGGGTAATTTTCACAGGGTCGATCTTCATGACTGCGGAAGGATTTATTTGAGGCGAATATTTATCTGTATCAAGACGCCGGGCAATGCAAGGGTCTCTGTCCACATCAGGATACTTTCTGACAGCACAGGGATTAGACTGCATACGCGGAACACGCGGAGCACAAGGCCGACAGGGCGGGATACATGCAGTCAATACCATCCCCAGAGATGCAGTCAGCAACCTGCCTGAAAGCAGTATCTCAATAATTTCCTTCAATCTGAATGGAATCATAATTTTCTCCTTCCGTTTCCATTATAGAATCCCGACAGGAGAATATGTTATCCGTCTCGACTCTTTATTTATTCCTGAGCACTGCATCTGCCACACATCTATTCTATTTAATTATGATCTGGAAACCCAATGTCACAGTTGCCGCCATTATCGAACAGAACGGCAAATATTTACTGGTAGAAGAATCACCTGACGGTACCGATATACGGCTCAACCAGCCGGCGGGCCACCTGGAATCCGGAGAATCCATTCTCCACGCATGCAGCCGTGAAGTACTGGAAGAAACCGGCTACACCTTTCAACCTGAAGCATTAACAGGTATTTATCACTGGCATGCGCCATTCAATAACACGACCTATCTGCGCTTTGCCTTCTCCGGCCGTATTACCGGTTTCGATCCGACACGAGAACTCGACAGTGAAATCATTCACGCAACCTGGTTCAGTCTCAACCAGATCCGTACAAACCAAGCATCGCATCGCACCCCGCTGGTCATGCAATGCATCGAAGATTACCTTACTGGAAAAAGCTACCCGCTGGCTATCTTGACATATTACGGTCAATCTTGAAGCGGCACATTTTTATTCTGATCATAGCGGTTTAATCTCGAGTAAATACAAAAGGTTGTATTGATCAGCAATTGTAATGACCCAGCTTAATTTGCACACTCAAGCCGCTAATTGTTAAACCTTGCTGGGTATTTTCATTCCCAGCGCCTGATACAGGTGTTGCTCGTTGTAGTACTTGAACCACGCCCTCAGCGTATACTTGGCTTCATCCAGTGATTGGAAATTGTGAAGCCAGAGGCACTGCTCTTTTACAGTTCGGATCAGTCGCTCGACCATCCTGTTCTGCTGCAGGGTATGGGGTCGGATGAACTCCTGTTTCAGGCCGTACTGGTGGTATACCGTCCGGGTGTAGTGCCGGGAGGAAAGACCAGACCGTTATCGCTACGCAAGGTAATTGAGTCCCGAACCCTGCCCAGAGTGCCCTACCGTGTAATGAGTGTCTCTTCCAGTGCTGCTTCAGCCGCTTTGGCATTACCGCCAGGGCTAAGCCGCCAGCCCAGTGCTTCGCGAGTATGGCACAATCCATAACGATGGTCAGGGTACAGCAGCGATGCACAGGGCCACACCAAACCCGTGCAATATCTGTCACCCAGGGATCATTCGGTCGCGAGGCCCCC
>JBIQJX010000014.1:29871-39745 GCA_044507105.1 Nitrosomonas sp. | reverse complement strand
CTTACATACTATTTCTATTTATTTACCGCTCAACCGGCACAACTTCCACGGTCTCGACGGTTCCGCTTCGCCGCAACCGCAGTTCAGTTTTTTCACCTGCTTTGAGTGTTTTGAGAATATTTGAATACGATGTTAAATCAGTGATGGATTGGCCGGCCAGCTCAATCAGAATATCGCCGGATTGTAATTGCGCCTGTTGTGCTGGGGAATCCGGAAGTACATCATCTATACGCACACCTTCCCCCTGATAGGCAAAATCAGGCACGGTACCGAGACTGACTTTGCGCTTATCTTGAGGCGTGGCTGTCGCCCCGGTTGTATCAGATGAGGCATTGCGAGTATCGAGTGTCACTGTTAGCGGCTCAGAGCGATTAGCCAGATAGTCGGCAGCTTCCTTGAGAATGACAGCCACTTTGACCAGTCCCGCCGGATCAATTTTGTCGGCAGTATCGCCCGGGGCATGGTAATCCTTATGTACACTGCCAAAGAACTGGACGGCGGGAATACCTGCCTTGATGAAAGCTGCCTGATCACTGGAACCAAAATCATTCGGCACCGCATTCACAGAAATACCCGTGACAAACCCGGCACCGCGAAATACATGCACCAGTTCACGCGCCGTACCAGTACCGAATACTGTGACGGGATGATCACCCAACCGCCCGACCGTATCCAGATTGAGCATAGCAATTATCTTTTCTGCGGGATAGTCAGTAGTATTGTTGACATAATACGTCGAGCCGAGCAGATTGGCTTCTTCGCCAGTAAAGGCAATAAAAATGATGGTACGCTGTGGTTGCCATTTAGGAACAATTTGCCGTGCCAGCTCCAGCATAACGGCAACCCCACTGGCGTTATCATCCGCACCGTAATGAATTTTTCCCTGATTCGCTGCGCGAACATCCGGCCAGCCCATACCCAGATGATCATAATGCGCGCCAATTATCAGGCTCTGCCCGGTCAGTTCCGGATTGATACCCGGCAAAATTCCAATAACATTGCGTAAAGTGACCTTGCCTTTAGGTGTCCCCACATCTTGCTGCCAAGTCTGAAAATAACCATCATTATCACCACCCGGCAGCAATCCTGCTTGTTGAAAATGTCTGGCGATATATTCCGCAGCCGTATCCAGCTCCGGACTGCCTAATTCTCGCCCTTTAAAAGCTGCGCTGGCGAGATAAGTAATATCCGCCAGCATACGACTTTCTGAAAACAGCGGTGGTAATTCTGCCAACGCCCGACGCGGTGTTAAAACACCCACATGATTGGAAGCAAATGATTCATCATCTTTTTGCCTGATCAATTGCGACAAGGGGGATCGGGTTACCGGCCATTGTCCTTTGTTCACATTATTCAATTCATCACTCTCAAAGGCGAGGTAGCTGTATTTACGGTAATGTGGCAATTTTCTGGCCAACTCTGCGATGGCTTCAGGATGATCTGAAGCCACCCACAGCAGGGTTGAGTCAGGATCTTCGGGTTGTCTGGCTGTCAGTACAATGGCGTGTTTGGCTTGCTGATAAACCTGCTGATCCAATCGCAGCTCTCCTGTACCATACGTGACGTCATGTTCCGATAAAGTAGTAAGTAGCGCTTTACTGAATTTATTTTGCCATCCCAGGAGCCAAATCGTTCGATTCACTGGCAAAGTATCCAGCTGGGCATCACTGACGATCTCCAGCGTGCCCGATTGGGTTTTTTGCCAATCGGCCGCAAGCAGTTGATAAGCTTCCAATATCTCCTTATCGGCCCCGGACGGCAATATTAACAAGGGCTTTTCCGCACCAAAACCTTGTGATAAAGCAGAGGGGATCTCACGACTGTCCAGTCGTCTGAACACATCAAACTGGGGATCGATATCAATACGTACCGGTCGTGACTGAAAATCCATGTCGAGGATATGCACCGGCTGATCAATGACAATTTTTGTTTGATAAGCTTCTGTTTTCCCTTCCAGGTGAACAGCGACAGGTACTACTAATTGATACGACCTGCCCGGCTGAGTTTGCCTGATGACTGCTCTGAGTTTGAATCCATTATCCGTGGGCTCGGCCTGTGCATTTTCCAGTAAAAGATCAGGCGCACCGCTCTGGTATATCCATTGCTCAAAAAATCTCGAAAAATCTTTACCAGTAGAGGCATTAAAAGTCGCCTTCAAATCCTCAAAGGTCGCCTGTTTGAACTGATATTCTTTGTAAAAAGCACGTAACACCCGGATAAAATCATCATCTCCCAACTCCTGCCGTAACATGTGAAAAAACATCATGGTTTTTCCATAACCGACTGCTTCTGAACTGGGGCTGTGACGTGAAGTGAACCGGACAACAGGAAAATCCTTTTCTTTATTTACAAAGTCCGCATACTTCTGCAGAACATCGCGACGATACTCTTCACCTTTGCCGTTCTGTTCGCTGACGAGATGGTCAGCAAGATAGGCGGTCAATCCTTCCGACCAGTTGCCCTTGCTGTAATCGACGAATACACCGTTGCCCCAGTAATTATGCAGAATCTCATGCGGATAGGAGCTGTGCAGAATGAAAGGAAAGCGGACGACTTTGGGGCCAAGCAGAGTAAAAGAAGGCATGCCATAACCGGTTTCCCAGAAATTTTCGACCAACGCAAATTTCGAGTAAGGATAAGGTCCGATCAGCTTGCTATACATCGCGATGTATTGTCCGGTTGTATCCAGATATTTCTGAGCCAGTGCTTCATCCGCACTGCGTAGGTAGACATAAGCTTCTACTGAGCCTGCTGACTGCTGATAACGATGATAACGCCCGGCCACGAGATAAATATCATCCTGCGGCTGTTTCTCTTCCCAAATGACTTGCCGGGCGGTTTCTGTTGTTTGCTCCTGTATCAGCTTACCCTGACTAACGATATCCCAACCGACAGGCACTTGAACATTCAAATGAAACGACACCATATTCTCTCCAAATTGAGGATACCAGGCGGTGGAATTAGCCAGAAAAATTCCCTCCTCAGAAATGAGCCCCGGTGTATAGCTGAAACTGCGTGCATATTCCAGGCTGGGCCCTTGCACTGCATGATTAATACTGCCGCTAAAAGTAAGAGAGAATGATTCCTGCTGGGCGGGTAAAATCAAGGTATATCGCTTCAATGGAACCGACCCCGCATGCGACGTGACACTGGCTGTCTGGGAAATGATACGTGCTCCTTCAACTGCCGTGATTGCCAAACCGGCGTGCAAGCTGAAATCAAGCGTGGTTGTCGTGGATTGATTGCGGTAACGCTCGGGCACCCGTATTTGATCTTGCACCTGAATTTCAGAAGTCTCAGGTGAAAGCATGACCTCCATCCGATGATGAAAGGTTTGATCGTCCGCTAACGCAGTCAAGCTGTAAAATATGCCGGTAACAACAAAAATTAAGACGGCATAAAGTCTGATTGATTTTTTCATGATTTATTTTATGGAAAATGTCGATGAGCTGACTCTGATCAGTCTTACGTGGCTACCATGTCCCTTGGCAGCAGAAACCTGTCGCCTTTCCAGCAGGCAGCCGGCTTACTTTTTTCCGGAAGCTGTGTTTAAATGATTTTTATTCAATGACAGGGATTATGGACCAAATGAAAAGTTTTATACAGACAACTGCTTTTTTCGACACGCCGTCACTCCTCAGAAAACTGTTGGCAGTAACATGTTTTTTTGCCTTGACTCAGGCAAGTGCAGCCGGATTCATTACTGACGCTTATCAGTTTTCCGAAAAGGAAGTCAGATCCGGAGAAGGTTATTATCGTGCTGATGGGCAATGGCTGGTTTATCAGGCGGAAGTCGCCGGAGACAACCCTTTTTACCAGATTTACCTGAAACATCTGGCAAGCGGAAAAGTACAGCAGGTATCCCCGGGTATCGGTAAAACGACCTGTTCCTGGATACATCCCTCTGAAAAAAAAGTACTCTTTTCCTCGACGCATGAAGATCCAGACGCCAAAGCTAAAATGGACGCCGAGATTGAACAAAGAAAATCCGGTGAACGCAGATCCTATGCTTGGGATTATGACGAATTCTATGACATTTACGAAACCGATTTTAAAGGTGAAAAAATCAGGAATCTCACTAACACACGAGGCTATGATGCGGAAGCTTCCTGGTCTCCCGATGGCAAGCTGATCGCTTTTGCTTCCAATCGCAGAGCTTACAGCGAACCCTTATCAGAGGAAGAAGCCGCTCTTTTCAAAGAAAACCCTGCTTCTCTGATCGATATCTATATCATGAATGCAGATGGCTCCAACGTAAAGCGATTAACTCATACCAATACCTATGACGGGGGGCCATTTTTTAGCCCGGACGGGAAAAGAATCGTGTGGCGCCGCTTTTCAGAAAATGGTCGGGAAGCAGAAATATTCACTATGAATATTGATGGTTCAGATCAAAAGCAGATCACCCGTCTTAATAAAATGTCCTGGGCACCGTTTTACCATCCTTCGAATCAATACATCATTTTTTCAACTAATGTTCATGGACACCAGAATTTCGAGCTCTACATTGTCGATGTCGAAGGTAAAGAAGAACCAGTACGAGTAACGGATATGGAAGGATTTGACGGTCTCCCGGTATTTACCCCTGATGGTCAGCACATTACCTGGACCAGTGACCGGACTCCGGAAAAGAAAGGTCGTCTTTTTCATGGGAAATGGAATCATGAAAAAGCACTAGAGAGCCTTTCCCTGAAATGAAGACAATGGGCAGGGGTTAAACAACTGACGAAAGTCGATTTCGGAAAGCTGCGGCAGGTCGTTGAGAATCCCTCAAACCCGGAGGCCGCAGCAAGCGCATGAATCCAAGTAGCGAATCTGCGTCAATTCACATAACTATAATCAGCAACTGGCTTTCAGCAGCGTAGCCAAACGATAGCTTCAGACTCGCGCTGAAGAAGGCACCTCCACCCCATGCATCAGGAATTTACTGAAAGCTCAGAATTCATTTCCCCGGCTTTTATCGACATCTTCAGAACTTACCAGGCTGCCAAGATTCCCCCATGCATTTCTTATATAAGACACCACCCTGGCAATTTCAGTATCACGAATGATATGTTGATAAGGGGGCATGCCATAAGGCCGAGGATTACCAGTGGTAACAGGGGGATAGCCACCATACAGGACACTGCGAATCGTGTTCAGCGGAGAAACCATGGTTACACTGCGATTTCCCGCAAGTGGAGGGTAGATACCTGGCACACCTTGCCCCGAGCGGCCATGGCATTCCTGACAGTATTTCTCATACACCTCTTCTCCCAGAGCCAGATACCGACGCACGCGTTCCGGCATTTCCGGTATTTCCCGGGGTGTTCGGATATTGCTTCGTTTCTCACCCAGCGATTGCAGATAAACTGCCATTGCACGTATATCATCGGCTGACAGGTATTGCAGACTTTGCCGTACAATCGTTGCCATAGGGCCGGACATTACAGCATGATCGGTCATCCCGGTAGACAGCAGTTCGACAATCTCTTCGATCGACCACTCTCCCACCCCCGCTTCCAGAGGAGAAACCAGAGAAGGCGCGTACCAGTAGGTGCCCATGATCTCGCCTCCAGTCAGCTTGTCATCCTGGGTCGCTCCCCACACATTACGAGGGGTATGACAGGCATTACAGTGCCCCAGGCCCTGCACCAAGTAGTTACCGCGATTCCATTCATCGCTTTTGGAATTGTCCGGCTGATAAACACCCTCTTTGAAATACCAAGTACGCCAGAGCCACAGAAGCAACTGATTATCATAAGGGGAACTTATTTTATGCGACGGATTGGTCTGTACAACGGGAGAGAGTGAGCGTAAATAGGCAAAGATCGCATCGGCATCCTGTCGCGTAACCTTTGTGTATTCAGTATACGGAAAGACAGGATATAAATAACGGCCATCTTTCGATTTTCCGTGATGCAATGCCTGCCAGAAATCTTCCGCATCCCAGCGACCAATTCCCGTTTCATTGTCCGGTGTTATATTCGGTGTGATAAATTCCCCGAAAGGCGTATTCAGCCTGCGCCCGCCTGCATAAGGCTCCCCTCCACGAGTGGTGTGACATCCCATACAGTTACCTGCACGAGCGAGATATTCTCCTCGATGAGCCTGTTCTTTATTCGAAGCGGTGTGTGCCTCTCCTGCCACAACCGCTGACACGATCAGTAAAGTGCCCGTAATGAGAAGAGTGAATGATCGCAGTCTCGCAGACCTTGTTCCATTTGAATACTTCATGGTATGAAACCCTCTCCGGATAAGATTGTCTTGCAGCGTTTGGCCAGCTCCGGGGTCAGCACATTCGCCTCTGCCGGCTCTCCTGATACTGGCCGGGTAGGCAGCCACAGCGTCAGTGTATTGACCTCTTCCTGAGTCAGTTTTTTGGCAATTTCTGACATACAATCCGGCACTTGGCCACGCATGATTCCGCCATTGCGCCAGCCGCCAAACTGAGCCGCCAGGTAAGCATGCGGCAAGCCAAGCAAGCCGGGTATATACGGCTCTACTCCCATCAGTGCTTTTCCATGACAGGCACTGCATGCCGGGATATTACGTGCCGGGTCACCTGAATAAATCAGCGTTTCTACGGATTGCGCTTCATCGGGCGAAAGCGTATTTGCTGCCGGTTGCGGGTAGGGATACTCCAGAGAAGAGAAATAATGTGCAATTTCGCGCATATATTCATCCGACATATTTTCGAGCAAAATGGCCATCGCCTGATAATAGCGTCGGCCATCGCGGAAATTACGTAATTGATTGTAGAGATAACCGGCCGGCTTGCCGGCAATACGTGGATAATAGGCATCCCGACCGGCTCTGTCTGCGTCACCATGGCAAATGATGCACGGCTTTACGCGCTCCTCAAGCGTATCAGGTATTTCAGATGAAGTCGGCTCAACTGCATTTGCCAGGCTGAAAAACATCCCTAACAGGATAAAAACAGAAAGTTTCATATACTCGATTCATGCAAGACCATCAAAATATTGGCAAACCTTCAACACTCTCTCCTGAAGATCCGTACTGGAGTCAGGCCATTTGGTGGAGTGAAAGCGTAAAACCATCTGCCCTCCCGGTAAAACTGATCATCTCCTACATTGCCACCTGTTATCAGGCATGGATTGAGGAAACAACCGCGCTCATCCCCCTGCGTATCGGCCATTATTGCATGCCGCTAGCAGCCCTGCTGCAGGCATCCGGCAGCCGAAGCGCAGTGTATATCACCGCCTGCAATCCGGCCAGCCGGATGGTATCCTTTGCAGAAAACCAGTCTGCCACCGGCCGGCTGTATCAACAACTGATCCGTTATTCCAGCCATATTTACCGGGGCGAAAGTATCGATCCTAGCGGAGAATGGCCTGCAGAAGCAAGCTTCCTTGCATTGGGAATCGATCCTGCTACAGCCAAGGTAGCCGGACATGAATTTGGCCAGAATGCAATCGTTCAGACTGCCGCGGACGCCATTCCCAGACTGATTCTGCTACGCTGAAGGGCTGGCTTCCTCTGCAATGATTTTGCGCTTCAGCTCAGCTATTTCAGGCTGGTTCAGGGTTTCGGTTTTCAGCAATTGTTCGGCAGTAAGATCAAGTAAGGCACGATTCCGATTCAAAATCCTGATAGCCCGTTCGAGCGCCTGATCAAGCAGTGCACGCACAGCTGCATCGATCTTGTTCGCGGTGTCCTCGCTGTAATCAGGTCTCTGCGGTACAAAGTAACCTGGCTGCAAAAATGCGGATTGCTCGCGATCATAAACCACGTTCCCCAACGCATCACTCATGCCATAACGTAATACCATTGCACGGGCAATATCCGTGGCCCGCGCCAGATCATCGGAAGCACCAGTGGAAATTTCACTGAACACCACCTGTTCAGCAGCACGTCCGCCCAGCAATACTGCCATCTTATCTTCCAGTTCTCTGCGGGTCATGAGAAAACGATCTTCGGTCGGTCGCTGAATAGTGTAGCCCAGTGCACCGATCCCTCGCGGAATAATTGAGATTTTGTGCACCTCATCCGTTCCACTCAGCGCAAGTGCTACCATGGCATGCCCCAGCTCATGATAAGCAACCGTACGCCGTTCCAGGGGGTTGAGCAGACGGTTGCGCTTTTCCAGGCCCGCAACGATGCGTTCAATGGCATTATTGAAGTCATCCATGGATACTGCTGATCCACCACGACGGGTGGCCAGTAACGCAGCTTCATTAATTAGATTGGCCAAATCCGCCCCCGTGAAACCAGGGGTCAGTGCAGCAATCTGCTCGGTATTAACATCAGTATCCAGTCTGATTTTACCGATATGGACTGCAAGGATCTGTTCGCGGCCCTTTTTATCTGGCCGGTCCACCAGTACCTGACGATCGAAGCGTCCAGCACGCAACAGAGCTGCATCGAGAATTTCCGGTCGATTCGTTGCTGCCAGCAGTACAATACCGCTGGAAGGATCAAATCCATCCAGTTCGGCAAGTAACTGATTCAGAGTCTGTTCTTTTTCATCATGACCACCAAATCCGGAAGCACCGCGGGCACGCCCCAGCGAATCCAGTTCATCGATAAAAATGATAGCCGGTGCCATCTGCCGTGCCTGCTCGAACAAATCACGCACCCGGGCCGCCCCTACTCCGACGAACATCTCAACAAATTCCGAGCCTGAAATGGAGAAAAATGGCACCCCTGCTTCACCCGCCACTGCACGCGCCAGCAGTGTCTTTCCGGTACCGGGCGGGCCGACCAGCAGAATACCTTTGGGCGCCCGTCCGCCCAGCCGACTGTATTCAGCAGGATTTTTGAGAAAATTGACAATCTCGATCAGTTCTTCCTTAGCCTCGTCCACTCCGGCCACATCGGCAAAAGTTACTTTGGTTTCCTTCTCTACATAAACCTTGGCCCGACTTTTACCGATCGACATCAGCCCGCTGCCCATTACTCCTCTGCTCATGCGTCGGATAATAAACAGCCAAATGCCGATAAAAATTGCCATCGGTACTATCCACGACAGCAGATCACGCAACCAGGTGCTCTGTACGATACCAGTATAAACGACCCCATGCTTATCCAGCATCTCAGCCAGGTCCGACTCCACCCGGGTTGTTACAAAATCGTTAAAATCTTCACTGGCTGTGTCTCGAAGGGAACCGTAGATATGATTTTCAGTGATTGCCACCTCCGCAACCTTGCCCTGTTCCAGTAAAGTCTGGAAACGGCTGTAGGGAATCGGCTCGACCCGGGTATATTGAGTGTAGAGATTCTGAATAAACAGAATCCCGAGTACTGCTATCAAGATATACCAGAAATTGATCTGCGTCTTCTTATCCATGGATGGTGAATTATTCATGATTTCTCTTTCTTTGCCCGATGATATATTTAAGGAAATTCAATTATTCACATAAACCCGACTAATTTATTAATTGGCGCGAAATACTGATTAATAGATCAGGCGAGATAAATCTATACTGATGACCTGGCAAATAATACCCAATTTGGCCAACCTCACCGGTAAAATGATGCCGAAACTCCCTCACAACCGTTTTTTTCATACTGAACAGGTTGCACGACCACACCAGTCACATACAATAACCGTCTCTCTCGAAATTCTGAAAAGGACCATCTGCGATGAAAACACGGGCAGCAGTCGCCTGGCAGGCAAGCCAGCCACTTACGATTGAAGAAGTCGACCTTGCCGGACCGGCGGCCGGTGAAGTACTGGTCGAAATCAAGGCTACAGGTATCTGTCATACTGATTACTACACGCTTTCCGGTGCTGATCCGGAAGGGTTGTTTCCCGCAATTCTCGGTCATGAAGGAGCCGGTATCGTGGTCGACACCGGAGCAAATGTCAAAACACTCCGCCCGGGAGATCACGTCATTCCGCTGTATACACCTGAATGCCGGGAATGCAAGT
>JBIQJX010000014.1:21332-29771 GCA_044507105.1 Nitrosomonas sp. | reverse complement strand
CTCGGTGGAATTGGTCTGAATGTCATCCAGGGGGCTCGCATGATAGGAGCCGACCGTATTATCGGTATCGATATCAACCCGGATCGGGAGGCACTGGGACGGGAATTCGGCATGACTCATTTCATCAATCCGGGCAACGTGGAAAATGTTGTCGATACCGTTATCCAGTTGACTGACGGAGGTGCAGACTACAGTTTTGAATGCATCGGTAATACTGCGGTCATGCGTCAGGCACTGGAGTGTACACACAAAGGATGGGGGCGCAGTATCATTATCGGTGTGGCAGAAGCTGGAGCGGAAATCAGCACGCGCCCCTTCCAGCTTGTCACTGGCAGAAAATGGGAAGGTTCAGCTTTCGGTGGCGCACGAGGCCGTTCTGACGTGCCTAAGATCGTTGACTGGTACATGGAAGGAAAAATCAAAATTGATCCATTGATTACGCATACGCTAAAACTGGAAGAAATCAATGAAGGCTTCCGGCTGATGAATGCAGGTGAATCAATTCGATCGGTCGTTATTTATTAATTTGACTGGCATGCCAACCACACTCGAAGTTCGCAACCGGCATCTCTGTTTCAATGGCAATCAGGGATATTATCAGCATTGCTCACAGACCATCGGCCTGCCGATGCGTTTCTCGGTATACGAACCCCCACAGGCCAGACAACAACGGGTACCTGTGCTCTTTTTTCTTGCCGGATTGACTTGTACTGAAGAAACTTTCATGATCAAAGCCGGTGCACAACGCTATGCAGCTGAACTCGGACTGCTGCTGGTCAGCATGGATACCAGCCCGCGCAATACTGGTATTCCGGGAGAATCAGACGACTGGGAAATCGGAACAGGGGCGGGATTTTATCTCGATGCCACCGAGTCTCCCTGGTCCAGATACTTTCGTATGGAAAGTTATGTGACCCAGGAATTATATGACATTATTATGAAAGAATTTCCGGCCGACCCGGACCGGGCTGGGATTTTTGGCCACTCCATGGGGGGGCATGGCGCCCTGACCCTGGCGCTGCGTCACCCCGGACGCTACCGGTCAGTTTCAGCCTTTGCACCCATTGCCGCACCGATACATTGTCTTTGGGGGCAAAAGGCATTTAGCCGATATTTGGGGGAATCATCAGATAAATGGCGTAAACATGATGCAACTGCTCTGATTGAATCAGGCTACCGCTTGCCAGTCCCTCTCATTGACCAAGGATTGAATGATCCTTATCTGGCCGAACAATTGCACCCCGATTATTTCGAAACCGCCTGTCAGCAGGCCGGACAACCCGTTACGCTGCGTCGCCATGCCGGGTACGATCACAGCTATTTTTTTATCAGTACCTTCATTGAAGATCATTTGAAGCATCATCACACTGTACTGACCTGATCACCTGCGGATACCTGAAGGGCCTCTGCCACAGCCAGAATCATAGTAAGGCCCTCCAGCCATGCCTGCTCCCGATAAACGGGAGTTTCGAGCTCGAATCGAAACAAACTTTATCCCGATCCCGGGAGCGTTTATTCCAGGGCAGGCATGCCAGAGAGAGCTATCCGGAACAGCACCGATAAAACCCATGAAATCAACCGCCTTACCCTATTGTCACGGTTCTTTCCAGATCTCACAAAACAATCACATCAGGTAACGGGAAGCCATTGAAATTACTGGCGTAAGCAGTTGTATAAGCGCCCGCATTGGGAATAAAGATGAAGTCATCTTCCTGAATATCCTCAGGCAGCATTTCATCACGCATGAGCACATCGACCGAGTCACATGTCGGTCCGGCAACTGACCATGGAATCAATGGACCGGCACGTCGGGTCAGAACCTCATAGCGAAGCCCCTCACTCACTTCGATGATCCCGCCGAATATCCCGGCATCCCAGTACATCCAGCGTTTCCCGTTACGTGTCGCAGTACCGACCACCCGGCATACAAAGCAGGCTGAATCAGATACCAGATAACGCCCGGGTTCGGCCATAATGCGGATATCTTCCGGCAGATCGGCGATCGCTTCATTGACAACCTGTGCAATGATTTCAATGGAAGGAATGGGTTTTACATGACGCACTGGATAACCCCCACCTATATTCAGCAACCGTGGTTTGAGACCGGCCTCGTGCATACTGGCGAAAACATTTTTCGCGCGCTCTATTCCCACCCGCCAATTCTGCGGATTACGACACTGGGAACCCACATGGAAAGTCACACCTGCCAGATCTGCATTCAACCGTACAGCTTCATCTATAATCTCTGCAATATCTGCCAGATGTGTTCCGAATTTCCCGGCCAGCGGCCAGTCACTCCCGATATTAGGCGTATCAATTCGCAAATACAGCTTGGCATCCGGTTTTATATGCACGATCTTGCGTAACTCCTCGATGCTGTCCAGCACATACCACTCTACCCCCTTGGCTGCGGCATACTCGATATACGCACGTGACTTCATCGGATTACTGTAAAAGATTTCAGCGGCGGGCACACCCAGACCCATCAGAAGATCAAGCTCAGCGATTGAAGCAATTTCAAAGCCCACGCCCTCCTCTATCAGTGTTTTTAATACACGCGGATCCGGATTGGCTTTGGCCGCGTAATGAGGATAGACACGCGGCATAGCCGCCTTAAATCGTCGGGCCTTGTTACGGATGATACTGGTATCGATCAGCAGAAATGGCTTCTGATAACCCTGTTTCAGGGTGGCTTCTACCAGGGAGAGATCCAGGCTGATCTCGGGGTGGGTGTCGAAGACGACGTCTGTTTGTGTTTGTACTGATTGTTGTACAGCGGCGGATTGTATTTTCATGTGAACTCCTCCAGGGAATCGCTACGTTTCAGGAATATGAATATGAACCCAATCAGGCAAAATGATGAATCGGTTAATTTTGCTTCTCATGATGACCTCCTTACTTGCTACAAAAATATTAAAGGGTACGAATTATAGGCCTGATTTTTTCAGAATCAAGTGTTTTTTGAAATTATTTTTGATAAAGAAATAACATAATAATCATAAAGTTAAACATCTGAAATCTCTTTATCGATTTTACTTTGTCGGGCCTGCCATTATGCTGCCTGCTGTTTTCCGGATTATCATCCGGCCCTGGGACTGATGATAATAAAAGTGATACGATTCCCCGTGTTTTCCTTTCCACCATCGATGACGGAAATACACATCCACCAGCAAGAATGTTCCCTCCTGCTAAAAACTGCGACTTGCAAAAAGAAACATGGCTTTCATCTGCTCGCCTATTGCAGTGGATGAAAGCCATGAGGCAGCGGATTTCAGCAAACGCTGTCTCTGCTTTTGTGCTAGCGCTGATGCTGCCAGGTTGTACACTACCCGTAACAGATATGCCGATCGCCGACAGATGGCTTCCAGTATCAATCACAGCAAAACATATCGATCCGGGTATCAGGCGTATGGGACGTTTGCACTTTCGCGGCGGTCTGGTACTCAGCGCCGATACAAAGCTGTTCGGGGGAATCTCCGGTTTGGAAGTGCTGGAAGATCACCGCCTCGTTGCCGTAACAGATAACGCCGCCTGGCTGGAAGCGCGTATTGTGCTGGATAATTCAGGGGCACTCATCGATATCACAGAGGCACGCATGACATCTATGCGTGATGAAACCGCTGCACTTTTTACCAGCAAAAAATCAGGGGATGCAGAAGCACTGACTCAATTGCCAGACGGGCGTTTTGCAGTGGCTTTCGAGCAAACGCAAAGCATCCGTATTTATGATCTCGATTGTGCGGGTCCGTTCAGTGCTGCAGTCAAAGGACCCCCACTTGCAGAAATTGAACATCTTCCTGGCAATAACGGACTTGAAGCATTGGCTGCAGATGAGACGGGCGCACTGATCGTCGGCGCGGAGGGCCGCGGCGGAACAACACCACTGTGGCGTGCGCCACTTGAAGGCACATCGCCCATATCACCGGCTGCCTATTATCCGCTCGCGTCTGGTTTCTCACTGACCAGTCTTGATCGTTTACCAGATGGTAATTTTGTTGCACTCGAACGATTTTATGCGCCCTTAACCGGTATGCGGGCACGCATTACGACATTCTCGGCCGACGCGTTGAAAGCAGGCGGTGTGCTGAATGTGACCGAGCTGGCGCGGCTCGCTTCGCCCGTACCGGTAAGCAATTTTGAAGGGATCGCTGCGGTACGTATGAACAATGACGTAACGCGGCTTTATATCATTTCGGATGACAATTTCAGTTTATTTCAGCGTACCCTGCTCTACGCATTCGATTGGGAGCAAGCTGACAAAAATTAGAAACCATGCAACATATCTTATTTAAAAGTTACTTCTCGCTATCAAAAAATGATGCGCAAGCTAAAAATCAGTGGGCACCAGCCTCAAAAATAAAGATTCGTCCTAAAAATTGCAGTTAGCCGCACCCCGGGGTGTATCCTGACACAACAGACGTATATCGGATAGGTAATTCCAATTCTAAATCAGAACTTACTTTTTCGGCTTCCCCTTGCCGTGTTGTTCATACTGTCTGCGGCTCGCCTTCTCGTCATTTTTGATTTGGAAATGGAATAACACTGTCTTATCCGTCGGGTTGAGCATGAGCAAAAGTAGCAAGCTCATTATCCATCGCGGTTGTTAGGATCGCAGAACAGAAGCGGCTCTCTCTTGTCGAGAAATCAATGGTTACACCAATAGTCGTTCTGATCTTTCTGGTAACCCCACTGCTTCTGGCCTGTATTCTTGGCAGAAAACGCAGTTTAATACCGGATATCAGTAAACTTGCCGGTTGGGGACTGGGAGCATGTTTTCTGTTTTTCAGTCTGGGGCATTTTGTACAAACAGAGGGAATGATCGAAATGCTACCACCTTGGATTTCATCCCGGTCGACGATCATCTACCTTACCGGCATACTGGAGCTATTGATCGGTATCGCTCTTTTCACCCAAGCACATCGACAGCGAGCAACCCGACTTGCAATCCTGATTCTCATTGCATTCTTTCCCGCTAATATTTATGCAGCTTTCCACGCTATCGACCTGGGGGGACATCAATGGGGACCAGTTTATCTCCTGATTCGTGCGCCCTTGCAGCTCATACTGATCGCGTGGGCTTATTATTTATGTATAAAGACGTTCCCTTCCGGGAGGCTTGATAGTGAACACCCGCACAAAAATGAATGAATTATCTGATCCCGGAATATGTCAACAGGCTACGCATCAGATGATTACGCTATGGCGACACGTTTAAGGAGGGGTACCATGGTCCTGAATAATGTTTTTGTTTCAGCTCTGGTACTTACGTTGTTTAGTATTGGAGCTCCCGCTTCAAAAGCTCAAGAACAGCCTGCCGCAGCTGCTCCCTCCGTTCAGGTCGAATACGTTGACCCTGAAAAATTCAGTGATATCACAGATAGTTATTTCGGCAGCGGTGAAACGGTCCGTGTTGCTCATCTCGAAGCGCTGCGGAAACATATCCAGATGCGTGCCGGTAACTTGCTTACCGGCGGACAAAATCTGACTGTCACCATCACGGAAATAGATAGAGCCGGTCACTTCGAACCCTGGCGACCGTTCGCGAACGACGCACGGATCATTCGGGACAGCTATCCTCCTCGGATTAATCTTTATTTCAAACTCACCAGCAGCGATGGCGCCCTCATAAAAAATGGCCAACGTAAACTGCGCGACCCTGCCTTTCTGACAACCACAACCATGTATCACAACGATCCTCTGCGTCATGAAAAGGCATTACTCGATGACTGGCTGAAGCGCGATTTCGGAGGTGAATAGCTCTATTAGCTCAAGGATGACGATGAAAGCATTAAATCAATACAGAGAGGTTCGAAATCGTTGAACGTTTACCTTATGCATTATGCAAGGAATCGTGAGCAATAGTTATATCGTATTACTTTTAAATACTGATATTATTAGCCGCTGCCCAGACAAACAGGACAATTGTGGCTATCAGGCCGATGATGGCTGGCGCGCCATATTTGTATTGTTCCCCCACCCACTTCCCCTGGCAGTTGAGCAACAGCAGCGCTATCGCCAGGAACGGAAAAAAATAGGCCCCTGCTACGGCATAAAGTTTCTGCGCCTGATGGAAACTGGTAAACAATCCCAGCATAGGTACCAAAGCAATCACCATCATATACCCGCGATAAAGGGGTGTATCAAGTCCGATCTTAAACGATGTGCCACGAGCGGCGGTATGACTGCGAGGCTTGCTTGCCAGCAGCCAGGTATCAGCAAAAATATAGGGTATGGATTGCCAGACGCCGAGCAAGCTGCTGAATACGGTGCCGAAAGCGCCGATAAGAAACAGCCATTTGCCTGCCGGACCCAGTTCTGCGCCAAGTTGTTCGGAGAGATTGACTAGCAGAGTGGCTCCATCGCCCTGGATGGTGATAGTACTGCCTATGATGACCATGGCCAGGCCGAACAGTGCGGTTATGCTGTACCCCACCGCCAGATCAAGCCGGCATAGCGGTATATTACTGCTGCCGGTGCGGCCTTTTTCCCGGATCCAATAACCATAACTCAACACCGTTACAGTTCCCCCTACCCCACCGATCAGGGCAACAGTCCAGACCAACCCGTCACCATGAAAATCGGGAATCGTTGGTATAAATATTCCGTGCAAGATAATTTCCGTCCCGGGCCAGAGTAATGCTGTGGTGATAATTACTGTGAAGAACATGGCGCCAATGCATAGCTGCATGGCCTTTTCAAACAGTTGGTATCCGCCCTTGCAGATCAGAATCAGACCGGCAATGCTGGAAAGAACGCCGAAAAAGATTTTCCCGTCTGCTGCATCGTTAAACAGGGGAATCATCGCGTGTAATGTCACGCCGCAAGCGCTCATCACTGCCGCACCAACAAAATAGGTAAACAGAAAAAGATAGAGAAGAAACAGCCAGGCGGCAGCACGGCCAAAACGGATCGTCAATCCTTCCAGCAGAGTGGTTCCGGTAGCCAGCTGCCATCGCGCGATCCCTTCCGTTACTACGTATTTCAGTACTGCACCGACGATGACTGCCCACAGGATTGCGGTACCCAGCAGACTGCCGGCAAAACTGCCTGTGGCAAGATCACCTGCTCCCACACCAGTGGCTGCAGTCAGCATACCAGGACCAATAATGATCAGAAAACGCCTCAATTTCTCCATAACGGGTTTTTCTGAATTTATAAAACCTGTCCGAATAATTCATTAGCCAGGACTTCCACCTGCGCAGCATCGAAACACCAATTATTGCATTTTCTTCTTTTCTCTCGTCGGTATGAAAAAGTCGGTTATGTTTACGTCGGTTATGTTTACGCTCGCTGCAGACAATCTCAGCATAGATATATAACCATATGTTTTTATACATTTTATTCCTTTGGCACGGTAAGTGCTTATATCAGATCGGGTTCCGCAATGTTCCGGAATCAGCGGAATGAACCAAATCATATGGAGAATAAAATGAGAAAACTATTGGCAGCAAGCATCCTGATAATCAGTACCGGATTCATGACTCCTGCTGCAGCAGGACCAGTCACAATCAATTGGGATTTGAGTACCGGTATCCTGACTGGCGGTAATGCCGTTGGCAATTCCTACACTTTCAGCAATGGCGACCACAGCCTTACCGCACGTGCCTATGCGACAACAGGAGCAGGCTACACAAGCCCATTTGAAGAAGCAAGGCTCAACCTTCTGTCCACCGGCCTGGGAGTCAGTTCCAAGCAGGAAATTAAGGGTAGCCCCAAAAGTCAAGTTTTTGACGAATTGGATAATCACGGCCAACATGAGCTGATTGTTTTTGAATACCGATATACCGGCTTGGATCATAACTACCTGTTTAGCGGTTTTCAACTCGGCTGGATAGGTACAGATTCTGATCTGGAAGTCTGGGTGGGCGGCAGTATTCTTGATTCTGGATATGATTTTAGCGGCGCAAGATTTGATTCGGAGGCCACCCCTGATCTTGCCGACCTGGGATTCAGCAAACTCGATCTCTTTAATAACGTCCCGGAAGGTATTTTCCAGCCATTTAATCCTGCTGCTCCCGGACCTTATCTGATCATCGCTCCTTCGACTGCCTCGGGAAAAGGGGACGGACATGACTACGTCACCATCAGCAATATCGGCGGTACTGCCACTATACAGGATGATATTACCGGCCCGCAAGCTATACCGGAACCCGGTACCTTGCTGCTGTCAGCCATCGCATTACTGGGTCTGGCAGCAGGAGGCAGACGAGGTGCATAGCTAGGAAACCTGAATGAACCGCCGTCCCTGTGCTGCAGGGGCGGCCAAAAACGGGATGTGCCCGTGCAGTGAAATGCAAAGCATCCCAGCAAATATGATGTTCCGGATTCTCGCATATTATCCATTCAGTCGGAGAAGACTGTAGACAGTGTGATGGTTATAGAAACCATAGGTGGCCAGGTTCTGAACGATATGATTAAATGTAAAAAATGAATCGTATG
>JBIQJX010000014.1:12930-21232 GCA_044507105.1 Nitrosomonas sp. | reverse complement strand
AGTAGCACATGTTTGACGGTATGCTGGATTCTCTATATATTTTGAGATCAATGGAAGATGATATTCTCGCAATCAGGGAATAAGGGTCCGGGCGAGGGATGTTTTCTTCTCCCTGATCGTTCTTCTTGTTCACAGGAGGTACCGAATGTCAGCTTTAAAATACAGGCCTGCCATGAAATGGTTTTTTACGGTTTGCACGGCATTGTCATTGTCGATGACTTTTCCTGCCCACGCCGAAGAAGGTTCCGGACTATCCGTCGGAGAAAATGTCTATATCAAAATATGTGGTTACTGTCACGATATTAACGTGGGTCCGCCTCTCAAAGGGCGACAATTGCACCCTCAGTATACCAACAATATCGTTCGTTACGGATTGCGAGCCATGCCGTCTTTTCCGGAGACCTATATCAGTAATGAAGACCTGAAATACCTCGGCCAGTATCTTCAGCAATCTTCTCCTGACAAGCAGTGAGGGTATTATGAATATTCAACGTCGTTTACTGCTGAAGGGTATGGCTCTGGGCAGTGTATCGGGACTGGGGCTGGTCAGGGCAGGAATGACTCTGGCAAATGAACCCATCGGTGCTACCGAACCAGCCTCGCTCCTGCTGCTGATCAATGAAGAAACAAGGCGTTCGGCTTTTTATCAAGGGGTACAGGCAGCGGCCGGACAGAGTTCATTGCAGGTATATACTACCGATTCGGGCACTGGTTTTCTTCCATTATTGCAAAATCATATCCGAAGTGAGCACAGCACACGCATCGTCGGTTTAGTAGACGATGCAAACGCTACCCTGATTGTGGATGTGGCACGTACTGCAGGTGCCCGCATGCCTTGGCTGGGCCAGCACGCAGTGATGCCCGGACAATGCAGGCACCGGTTATCCCATAGCGGGATTACGGAGGATTACGGAACATTATTCGACAGCCGGCTAGTGGCACATGGTTTCAGTGCTTATCCTGGCAAACAGCAGATAGAGAAGAAACAGGCAGCTCACAAGTCTGCCTCGTACGTACGCAATGGCAGACTGGATAATCAGCAGTGGGCTGCAGATCTTGGATTCATACTGGCGAGCAGCAATCGCCAGACGACTTTTTCAGCCATCCCGCAAGTCAGCACCAGCCCGGTGCTGCTCGCCGGGCATTTTGTTTCTTTCGCCTTTGAGATTTGAGGAGTTTTCGATATGAGTGAGCAGAAACCCGATGTAATTCCCCGTGGAGTTACTCAGCAGGAATTTCAGAAAGCTGTTGAAAAATTCCACAAGTTGCTGGGCGACGAAAATGTTCTGATCAGACGGGAGCAGCTGGCTCCCTATAAGAAAATCATGATGCCCGTCGATGAGGCCGAGCACGCGCCTTCTGCCGCGCTGGCCGCAACTACTGTAGAGCAAGTGCAAGGAGTCGTCAGGATCTGCAACGAGCACAAAATTCCAATATGGACGATTTCCACGGGACGTAACTTCGGCTATGGTTCAGCTGCTCCTCACCATCGGGGTCAGGTGATCCTTGATCTGAAGAAAATGAATAAGATCATTCATATCGATCCGGAATTATGTACTGCACTGGTTGAGCCAGGAGTGACATATGGCCAGTTGTATGACTACTTCCAGGAAAACGATCTGCCGCTGATGCTGTCGTTTTCTGCGCCCTCATTGCTTGCCGGTCCGCTTGGGAACACGATGGATCGGGGGGTGGGTTACACGCCTTACGGTGAACATTTCATGATGCAGTGCGGGATGGAACTGGTGCTGGCCAACGGTGAAGTGTTGCGAACCGGTATGGGCAGTGTCAAAGGCGATAATAGCTGGCAAGTATTCAAGTGGGGTTACGGTCCCACGCTAGACGGTATGTTTACTCAAGCTAACTATGGAATTTGTACCAAAATGGGTTTCTGGTTGATGCCCAGACCGCCGGTAATTAAGCCGTTCGAAATCAAGTACGAGCACGAGTCTGATATTGCCGATATCGTTGAGCTGCTGCGCCCGCTGCGTATTTCCCAGACCATTCCCAATTCAGTAGTGATTGCCAATATCCTGTGGGAAGCAGGTAGCGGCAATGTGCGCCGTTCTGACTACATGACTGAGCGCGGCGCCACACCGGATTCAGTACTTAAGCAGATTCAGAAAGATAAAAATCTGGGCGCCTGGAATGTCTATGCTGCATTGTACGGCACTCAAGAACAGGTCGACGTCAACTGGAAAATTGTCACGGATGCGATCCGGAAATCGGGTAAGGGCACAATTGTCACTGAGGAGGATGCAGGGGGTACTCAGCCGTTTCAGTACCGTGCGGAGCTGATGTCCGGTATACCCAATCTGCAGGAGTTCGGCTTGTATAACTGGCGTGGGGGTGGTGGCTCTATGTGGTTTGCGCCCGTCAGCCAGGCCCGCGGCAGCGAATGTGATAAGCAAAAAACACTCGCTAAAAGAATTCTCAATAAACACGGCTTGGATTATGTGGGAGAATTCATTGTCGGCTCACGGGATATGCATCATGTCATTGATGTATTGTATGACCGTACCGATCCTGAGGAAACCAAAGCAGCTGATGTATGTTTTAATGAATTGCTAGATGAATTCGAAAAGCAGGGTTATGCAGTGTATCGGGTGAATACCCGGTTTATGGAACGGGTCGCGCAGAGTTACGGTCCAGTCAAGCGTCGAGTCGAGCATGCGATCAAGCGGGCGCTTGACCCGAATAATATTCTGGCCCCGGGCCGATCCGGCATCGACTTGGATACTTTTAAAGGCTAGAAATGTTGAGTCCCATTTTGGGTGGTATGGATTGATACTGAATCTTTCGGGCTTTTTGACCAGATTCTGCAAAGATACTCACAGGCGTCAGCCCTTTAAGGGTTTTGAGGCCTGTGGCAAAAATAGTATTTTTTGACAGTCGCCTCCTTAACCGCCCCGTTCATACGCTCGGTTCCGTTCGTTTACGGATGCCCGGGTTTGGTAAAGCGATGCTCCATGCCATCGCCCGCCGCAGCACAGATCTGTCGTGCGGGTGCTCCCCTATCATTGGCCCATAGTTCCTGCTGGGTGGAGGAGCGCTGCTATGCAGGACTAAAAATTTAAGCGCTGTTTGCTATTCCCAGATCAAAATTATGGCTGGTTATTATTTCACCGTCATAAAATTCGACTATTCCCGTATCCACATTATACATACCACCGATCATGGCAATCTCACCCTTTCCGAGCATTTCTGCGATAACCTGGCTCTGTCTGGGTATTTCACTCATCACATGGCACACATTAAGACGCGCAATATTTTCCCTGGATTCCGGGTTTGAAGCATCAAAATTGGTTTTTCCGGATGATTCTGCATCTATAGCAGGTTTCAGCTTATCAAGCAATGCAGTCAAATTGCCCAGTTCAATGCCCTCACATGCACCTTGGACTGCACCACATTTGGTATGGCCCAGTATCACGATAACCTTTGAACCTGCTATGTGACAGGCAAATTCCATGCTTCCCAGTATATCTTCGTTCAAGATATTACCAGCTATTCTGCAACTGAAAATATCTCCCAGTCCCTGGTCAAATATCAGTTCAGCTGAAGTACGGGAATCGATACAACTCAAAATCACAGCAAACGGAAACTGCCCTTCGGATGTTTCGTTTACCTGTTGCAGTAAGTTCCTGTTCAGCTTCAGGTTATTTACAAAACGCTGATTTCCGTCTTTCAGCAATTGTATGGCTTTTTCAGGGGATAGATGCACCTGCACTTCTCTGGTAAGAGTTCTCATACTAATCCGTCAGTCAATTGATAAAGAAAAACTTTTTCAGCTTCTTGCAGCAGAGGGATCAGATCGCCCATATCGGGTCTCCATGATAAGTTGATATCTGTTTTTTGTTTCCAGAGTAGGGATATCGATAATTTCCACACAGATATCACGCGTATTGGCATTAATAGTGAAGTCCCTGATTATCTCGATAATATCGTGGTCAATATATTTGGATTTACTGCCATCAATGATCACCCAGGAATTTCGTTCAAATTTCTTGAGTGCTTTACCGATACTGCCTTTATTAAGGAATGAAACATCTTCTGCCAGTACCAGCCTGACTTTTTTTACTCCATTACTTTCTTCGTAAGAAAGTTGGTAATCAGTTTTCAGATTCGATCTGAGTATGAAGAAAATAGCCACCACCATTCCGATACCGATCCCCTTCAACAGATCTGTCAACAGAATGCCGACTACCGTTGCAATGAAAGGAGCGAACTGTGTCCAGCCCAGTTCATACATCGCCTTGAACAAAGAAGGTTTTGCGAGGTTATAACCTACAACAAATAAAATACACGCCAGCGAGGCAAGGGGAATCATATTGAGGATACCCGGAATGGCGATTACACAAATAAGCAGCAATACACCATGAAAAATGGTTGACAGCTTCGTGCGCCCTCCAAAAGTGATATTTGCAGAGCTTCTAACGATAACTTGGGTGATAGGCAGTCCACCGATCAATCCCGATACACTGTTGCCCAAACCCTGAGCAACCAGTTCCCGGTTGGTTGAAGTAGTTCTTTTTAACGGATCGAGCTTGTCAGTTGCTTCTACACACAATAGAGTTTCCAGGCTGGCAATAACCGCAATAACCAAAGCAATAAAATAAATTTCCGGATTGGCGAGGTGGGAGAAATCGGGGAATGTAAACTGACTGACAAAATCCTGTATTGACGAAGCGACTGGAAGATTGACCAGATCATCCGCCTCAAAATTCAAGCGGTCGATATACTCATCGAACAAATAGCTCAGCAGGATACCAATTGCCACAACAACCAGCGGACCTTGAAGTATCCGGAAAATACGGTATTTTTTGTATAACACCATTTCCCAGAGCAGCAATATCGACATCGAAATTACAGTAACCAGAATTGCTGCAGGTGAAACCTCATACACGGCATTCACCAGATATCCCAATGTACTTTCACCCTCAGGTGAGAAAAAAGCGAGATCCCCCTCGAAATCCTTGTCATAACCGAGAGCATGAGGAATTTGCTTGAGAATAATGACCAACCCTATTCCGCTTAGCATTCCCTTGATTACCGAAACAGGAAAATAATAAGCAATAATCCCCAAGCGCAGGTAACCCATGCCTATCTGCATGACCCCTGCGAGCAGGACTGAAAGCAGGAATGCTTCCCATGAACCTAATGTGACAATGGCATTGAGGACGATGACAGTCAGGCCGGCAGCCGGTCCGCTTACGCCCAGCTGTGAACTACTGGCCATACCCACGACGATACCGCCTATTATGCCGGCAATGACACCGGCAAAAAGCGGCGCACCCGATGCCATGGCTATTCCCAGGCAAAGCGGCAGAGCTACAAAGAAGACAACGATACTGGCGTACAAATCCCGCAGGATATGGTGTTGCAAGGTGTCTGATTTCATCATTCCAATTAGTGATAAGTCGTATTCTTCGGCGGTTTAAATCAACTCATTTATATATAAATGAATGAAAAACCTGGAAAAATATAATCTTGGACGGAATATCGCCCAAGCTCATATCAAACTGAATGTTTACTTCTACCTTATAACCTGATCTTTCTCTTTATGCCTGAGAAGTATAACCGCAATAAAAATCCCTGTTAACCAGTATATTTAATCTAACATTGAAAAAGCATCTGAACAATTTGAATTGTCATTCAGATTCAATCGATTAGGTAGAAAATAAATTTTTAGGGGAGGCGTCCATGTTCGGATCGGCAAATATATGCCATACAGGTTATTTATCGGGATTTCTTAAAAGAATCAGCACAGCGCCACTCCCTCCATGTTCCGGCCGTGCCTGACAAAAAGCAAGTACATCGTTACGTTGCACGAGCCAGTGGCCTAGCAGGATTTTAAGCACCGGCCTGCGGTCTTTCGAGCTGAGTCCCCGACCATGAATAACACGCACACAACGATATCCCCGCAGAACACTGTTATCCAGAAACACTGTCAACATTCGGCGCGCCACATCTCGCGTCAGACCGTGCAGATCGAGCTCATCCCGGATATGCCAATATCCGCGCCGCAGTTTGCGCAGGGCATGACGCTGCAAGCCTGGACGGGCAAAAGATAATTCCTCATCTTCCGCCATCTCCAGCAGACCGCTATCGGAAAGCGTATCCTGAATATCTGGTTGAACTGTGACCCGAGGGCGTAAAAATGACCGGGGTTCCGGTCGTGGATGGGTGACTTTCCCGGTTCTGGTCAGCGGCTTGACATCCCGCATTGCTTCGCGGAACAATGCGGCGTCGTCATTCCTGCCATTTTCTTCCTCGAGTGGTAATTCACCATCTTTTTCCACCCGGGGACTCATGAATGAAAACTCTGCGATTCTATCCTTCAGACAGAATTTTCCAGATATTTTTCAGCATCCAACGCCGCCATACAACCGCTACCGGCACTGGTAACTGCCTGACGGTAAATATAATCCTGTACATCACCCGCGGCGAATACACCGGGAATACTGGTTGCGGTCGCATTACCCTCATTCCCGCTGCGAGTAATGATATAACCGTTCTTCATCTCAAGCTGTCCCTGAAACAGATCGGTATTGGGGTGATGTCCGATGGCAATGAACACGCCCTGTACTTCCAGATCACGTGTCGTATCCTCGCGGGTATGACGGATACGAATTCCGGTCACACCACCGTCATTACCTGCTATTTCTTCCAGCACATTGTCAAGTGCCAGTTCGATTTTTCCATTTTTTACTTTATCCATCAGCTTATCGATCAGAATTTTTTCTGAGCGAAATTTGTCTCGCCGGTGTACCACGGTTACTTTACGAACAATATTCGACAGATAGAGCGCCTCCTCTACTGCGGTATTCCCTCCCCCGATTACAGCAACATCCTGGTCTTTGTAGAAAAAACCGTCGCATGTCGCACAGGCTGAAACCCCTCTTCCCATAAATGCTTCTTCTGAAGGAAGCCCGAGATATTTCGCGGATGCACCGGTAGCAATGATCAGCGCATCACACGTATAGATACCCTGATCACCAATCAATTCGAATGGTTTTTCCGCCAAATTAGCGGTATGGATGTGATCAAATATGATTTCGGTCTGGAAGCGCTCAGCATGTTTCTGGAAACGTTCCATCAATTCCGGTCCCTGCACACCCATGGCGTCCGCAGGCCAGTTATCCACATCAGTAGTTGTCATGAGCTGTCCTCCCTGCGCCATCCCCGTAATTACCACAGGATTGAGATTAGCACGTGCAGCGTAGATAGCAGCTGTATAACCGGCCGGGCCGGAACCGAGAATAAGCAATCTGGAGTGTCTGGTCGTGGTCATAATTGCATAGAAATATCAAAATAATTTTTAAGTATATTATTCAACCGAGAGGTCTCATTCTACAGGCAGATCATGTTCAGAATACCAGTCTTCTGTTGAGCTCATATCATCCTATCGTGGTATTTATATCTGCGCGGGCGCAAGCAGATGATTTCCGGCATGAATTCCCGATTCCCTTCCCGGTGAGTATTACCACATGCCAGTCAGTTACAGATCAGTTACAGATTTTTTTCCACCCAGCCGGCAACACTCGCCAGAGCCTGGGGCAGGTTTCCCGGAATCGTGCCACCCGCCTGCGCCATATCTGCACGCCCCCCCCCTCTTCCGCCAACCTGCTGTGCCACAAAATTGATCAGATCCCCGGCTTTGAGTTTTGCTGTCAGATCATTTGTCACACCCGCGATGAGCGTTACCTTGTCCCCTTCAGCTGTGCCCAGGACTACCACACAGGATTTCAATCTGTCCTTGAAATTGTCCAATGTTTCACGCAGGGTTCTGGCATTCATATTTTCCAGCTTCACGGCCAGTACCCGGACACCTTTAATCTCCTGCACCTGTTCAATCAGGGAAGCACTCTGGAAGCCCGCAAGTTTCGACTGCAGAGCAGTTATTTCCCTTTCCATCTGTTTAACATTATCCAGTATCTGCGACAGTTTCAGCGCAGCTTCTTGTGGTGCTGCTTTGAGTACATCCGCAATCTGCAGCAATTGCCGTTCCTGCTGTTGGGTGTAAGCCAGCGCTGCTTCGCCCGTTAACGCTTCTATCCGGCGGATGCCGGCTGCCACACCTGATTCCGCAACAATCCGGAAAAAGCCGATATCACCACTGTGTGTAACGTGAGTACCACCACACAATTCAGTCGAGAAATCTCCCATTGTCACGACGCGCACGGTATCACCATATTTCTCCCCGAACAGTGCCAGCGCCCCCTGTTTGACCGCGTCATCGTAAGTCATCAACTGTGTGGCGACTTCATGATTCTTCCGTATTTGGGAATTGACAAGGTTTTCC
>JBIQJX010000014.1:3543-12830 GCA_044507105.1 Nitrosomonas sp. | reverse complement strand
GCATAAAAAGGTGTCCGGTCAAGCACAATTAAGGCTTCCTCACCAGCTTCTATGAAAGTTGCGTGACTGCCCTGTTTGTAAAGTGCAAGGATTCTCGCCTCCTGCTGCAGCGTGTCGTAGCCGTGAAACTCCGTCGGCAAACCGGTATATTCGAATCCTGATTGCATGGAGAATCTGCCACTGGCACGCGCACGGTCCCGCTGTTGTGCCATGCATGCTTCAAACCCGGCCAAATCAATCCCAATACCACGTTCCCGAGCAATATCTGCAGTCAAATCAACTGGAAAACCAAAAGTATCATATAAACGGAAAACAATATCCCCCGCAAGCGTATGCCGTTCCTGACTCAATGCGGTATCCAGAATTTGCATGCCATTATCCAGCGTTTCTGCAAAACGCTCTTCTTCCTGCAGGATGACTGCTGCCACATGCTTTTTTGCCGCCATCAGTTCGGGATAAGCTTGCCCCATGGCATTCACTAAATCGTCCACCAGCAAGTGAAAGAACGGCTGTTTTTGACCCAGCCGGTAACCATGGCGAATGGCCCGGCGAAGAATACGCCGCAATACATATCCCCGCCCCTCATTGCCCGGAATCACACCATCCGTGATCAGAAACGCACAGGCGCGAATATGGTCAGCAATAACCTTGAGTGAACTATTCGATAGATCCTGCGAGCCGGTTACCCGGGCCGCAGCTTCAATCAACCCCCGGAATAAATCGATTTCGTAATTGCTGTGAACACCCTGCATGATGGCAGCAATACGCTCCAGTCCCATACCAGTATCGACTGAGGGTTTCGGCAGAGGATGCAGAACCCCATCCGCATCACGATCGTACTGCATGAACACCAGATTCCAGATTTCGATATACCGGTCACCCTCTGCATTTTCCGATCCCGGCGGGCCACCTGCCACTTCCGGTCCGTGATCATAAAAAATCTCTGAACAGGGACCGCACGGGCCTGTATCTCCCATCTGCCAGAAATTATCTGAAGTAGCAATGCGCACGAACCGAGAAGGTGGAATTCCCACCTCGTTCAACCAGATGTCGGCTGCCTCATCATCTTCCGCATAGACAGTAGCCCACAACTTATCTTCGGGAATATTCAATGATTTCGTCAGAAACTCCCAGGCGAATAAAATGGCATTGCGTTTGAAATAATCGCCAAAACTGAAGTTACCAAGCATTTCGAAAAAGGTATGGTGCCGCGCGGTATAACCTACATTTTCCAGATCATTGTGTTTTCCTCCTGCACGCACACAGCGTTGAGCGCTGACAGCACGAACATAGGGGCGCCTGTCCTGACCCAAAAATACATCCTTGAACTGCACCATACCGGCATTCGTAAACAGCAAAGTAGGATCGTTACCGGGTACCAGCGAGCTCGAAGGTACAACGACATGGCCATGAGATTCGAAAAAATCGAGAAACTTCTGTCTGATTTCGCTGCTTTTCATATATGTTTTTCATGTAACTGCATCCGGAGAGAATCTATCGGATGAAAAATTCTATAGCTCAGTTTTCTGTTTCACGAGCATCAGACAAAACTCTGCTGATTACCTCAGAAGAGAACCCTTTGCCTGCCAGATAGCGCATCTGCCTGCCTCGCTCTTCCAGACTTGACGGAACAGTTCCAAATTTTCGACGCCAAAGCTCATAGGCGCTGGTAAATTCTGTCTTTCCGAGTTCTTGCAGAGCCGCTTCGATCAGATGATCAGCAATTCCCTTTGTCTGCATTTCATAACGTATCCGCCTGCTGCCATATTTACGCCTTCGTGAATACAGAATCTGCTCTGCTGCTCTCTCATCCGACAGTAATTTTTGCTGTTCGAGTTTGTCCAGAACAACTGTCAGTTCATCAGATGGATACGCATGGGTAGATAATTTGCTTTCCAGCTCCAGTCGCGAGTATTCACGTCGGGCAAGATATCTCAACGCGCGGGTATACAGATTCATTTCCGTTCACCGGGAGCAGGAGGATCCACCCTGTCCGGCTCGACAAGTCCCACAGCAGAACGGATTTTTTCTTCGATTTCACGAGCGATATCCTTGTGCCCCTTCAGATAATCACGTACGTTATCCCGGCCTTGACCTATCTTTTCGCCATTGTAGGCATACCATGCTCCGGACTTTTCAATCAGCTTATGCAATACTCCCAGTTCGATAATCTCACTTTCGCGGGAAATACCTTCCCCATATAAAATATCGAAATCTGCCTGTTTGAATGGTGGGGCAACTTTGTTCTTGACGATCTTGACCCGGGTTTCGTTACCAATCACTTCTTCGTTACGTTTAATTGCACCCGTACGACGGATATCCAGACGTACAGAAGCATAAAACTTCAGCGCATTCCCCCCTGTCGTAGTCTCGGGATTTCCGAACATCACGCCTATCTTCATACGGATCTGATTGATGAAGATCACCATGGTGTTGGTCCGCTTGATATTAGCAGTCAGCTTGCGCAAAGCCTGAGACATCAGTCTCGCCTGCAGCCCCATCTGCGGCTCACCCATTTCCCCTTCTATTTCTGCACGAGGCGTCAGGGCAGCAACGGAATCAACCACGACAATATCAACTGAGCCCGAGCGAACCAGCATATCCGTGATTTCAAGGGCCTGTTCACCATTATCCGGCTGAGAAATCAGTAATTCCTGCACATTGACCCCGATTTTCTGGGCGTACTGCGGATCCAACGCATGTTCCGCATCGATAAATGCCGCCGTTCCCCCCAGTTTCTGCATTTCAGCTATGACCTGCAAAGTCAGGGTAGTTTTGCCCGAAGACTCCGGACCATAAATCTCAATAACCCGTCCGCGCGGCAGTCCGCCCACACCCAGCGCAATATCCAGGCCCAGTGAACCGGTAGAAACCACTTGGATATCTTTTGCCACATCACTGTCTCCCAGCCGCATGATCGAACCCTTGCCATACTGTTTCTCGATCTGGGCAAGCGCAGCCGAAAGTGCCTTGTTTCTGTTTTCGTCCATAATCATTCCCGAGAAGAACCGGTTAAAATTATCGCATATTCAATCGATAAAGAAGCGTTATCCGGCATGACCCGTCACACAGCAGTTGCTAACCGCCAAAAACTTCAGGTAACCGGCCCACCTGCGATATAATCCATCCCACACAAAACAGGGAATAACGCCACTCCCTGACGCAAAATATACAATACACACTACATACTGGAATATTTATCATTCCGATTTAATATCAAGGAGGCTGATCATTCGCATCATTTTGTTAGGTGCGCCGGGAGCGGGTAAAGGCACACAAGCGGGTTTTATCTGCAAACATTTTTCCATACCGCAGATTTCCACAGGAGACATTCTTCGCAATGCCGTGAAAGCAGGCACAGAGTTGGGAATTATGGCCCGGGAAATCATGGAATCCGGAGGTCTGGTTCCGGATGATATTATCATTGATCTGGTACAAAAGCGGATCGAAGAACCTGATTGCGCCAATGGCTTTCTGTTCGATGGCTTCCCCCGCACCATTCCACAGGCTGACGCACTCAAAACTGCAAACATATCTATAGACTATGTAATTGAAATCGACGTGCCCGATACCGAAATTATAAAACGCTTATCGGGACGCCGCGTACACCCGCCATCAGGTCGGACTTACCATATCGAGTTTAACCCCCCTGCTACTCCTGGCCGGGACGATGTCACCGGTGAAGCCCTGGTCCTGCGCGATGATGACCGGGAAGAGACGGTTCGTAAACGTCTGCAGATCTATCACGACCAGACCCGGCCACTCATCGGCTATTATCTCGAATGGTCGGAGAGTAACGATCCGGATGCGCCGCATTACGTCAGAATTGCAGGGACCGGCAATGTGGAGACCATCCAGGAAAATATTCTTACTGCGCTTAAACAAGCATAATGAACGGTTCCTTGAAACCGCTCCCCGGCTCTTGAAAAAATAAAACGATTACAGCAAGCATCGAGCCGGTTATAACTGTCTGGTCATGCAGTCGATTTTTCAAAGATTCTGCAAACAGAGTATTGCATGCAGGTCGAAAAACAGAATTTTGATCAACCAGGAGTGAAATATGGCAATAAAAAATGCGTTTTATGCTCAATCTGGCGGTGTAACTGCTGTAATCAATGCCTCGGCTGCAGGTTTGCTGGAAACTGCACGTGCACATCCGGATAAAATCGGCAAAGTCTATGCCGGACGCAACGGTATCATCGGAGCGCTAACTGAAGATCTGATCGACACCAGCGCAGAATCTGCTGAAATGGTCCGAGCGTTGCGCCACACGCCATCCGGAGCCTTTGGTTCTTGCCGCTACAAGTTGAAAAGCCTGGAAGATAACCGGCGTGAATACGAGCGTTTGATCGAAGTATTCAAGGCACATGATATCGGTTATTTTTTTTATAACGGCGGCGGAGATTCAGCTGACACTTGTCTCAAAGTTTCTCAATTGGCCGATACGCTCGGCTATCCCATCCAGGCCATACATGTGCCCAAAACGGTCGATAATGATCTGCCTGTAACTGATTGCTGTCCGGGCTTTGGCTCGGTTGCGAAATATGTGGCCGTTTCCATGCGAGAAGCCAGTTTTGATGTGGCCAGTATGGCCAAAACCTCAACCAAGGTATTCATCCTCGAAGTAATGGGACGTCATGCCGGATGGATCGCAGCGGCAGGTGGACTGGCTTCCAGTGAAGACTGCGAAATCCCGATCATCATTCTGTTCCCTGAACTCACTTTCAACGAGGATAAATTCCTGGCCAGAGTTGACCAGTATGTCAGGGAATATGGTTATTGTTCAGTCGTCGTCTCAGAAGGAGTAAAAGGCGCTGACGGCAAGTTTCTCTCTGATCAGGGGCTGCGCGATGCCTTTGGCCACGCACAACTGGGCGGCGTGGCACCGGTTATTGCGAATATCGTCAGAAATGGCCTGAAGCTGAAGTATCATTGGGGTGTCGCAGATTATTTACAGCGCGCTGCCCGGCATATTGCTTCCCGAACTGATGTAGAACAGGCATATGCCATGGGAAAAGCTGCCGTAGAATATGCCATTGCCGGACATAACTCGGTCATGCCCACCATCGAACGCCTCACTAATTCTCCTTATACCTGGAAAACCGGCATTGTCGAACTTTCCAAAGTCGCCAATGTGGAAAAAATGATGCCGGAAGATTTCATCAGTGACGACGGTTTTGGTATTACCGACAAATGCCGTGAATATCTCAGTCCTCTGATCGAAGGAGAGGATTATCCACCTTATAAAAATGGGTTGCCCGATTATGTCAGACTGAAAAATATCGCGGTCGGCAAAAAGCTGGATAAATTCGAAATTTAATCTGTTATATTTTCGGGCAGCAAAAGCATACAAAATATGCTTTCAGGCTGTTCACGCTTTCTTTGGATCAGTACGGAACCCTCAGGCCGGGTTTCGTATATATAAATTTAGGTTGGTCTGATTTTAACTGGAGTTTTTTTATGGCAAACGGTTTAACGATTGCAATCTGCAGCGCGATACTTGCCCTGATTTTCAGCGGCCTCTGGGTTCGGCGTATCTATGCACAACCTGCCGGTGATACACGTATGCAGGAAATTGCAGCCGCCGTACAGGAAGGTGCGTCGGCTTATCTCAAGCGTCAGTATGTAACGATTAGCATGGTTGGAGCAGTTTTATTTCTGATCATTGGCCTGGTGCTTTCCTGGAATACCGCAATCGGCTTTGCCCTGGGAGCGGCCCTTTCCGGCCTGGCGGGTTTCATGGGCATGACAGTTTCGGTTCAGTCCAACGTACGGACAGCCGAAGCTGCCCGCAGTGGTCTGAACGAAGCGCTCGCTATTGCTTTTCGCGGGGGTGCGGTAACCGGCATGCTGGTAGTGGGACTTGGCCTGCTCGGTGTGGCAGGTTATTCCGCGCTCTTGCTCAATGGAGCGGATGAAAGCAGCAATATCAGCGATCTCATTCACCCGCTGGTCGGTTTCGCTTTTGGCGGCTCCCTGATTTCCATTTTTGCGCGGCTGGGTGGCGGTATTTTCACTAAAGGTGCAGACGTTGGCGCAGATCTGGTTGGCAAGGTCGAGGCAGGTATTCCTGAAGATGATCCGCGTAATCCCGCAGTCATTGCAGATAATGTGGGGGATAACGTGGGAGATTGTGCCGGGATGGCGGCTGATCTGTTTGAAACCTATGCCGTAACGATCATCGCAACCATGCTACTGGGCGCCCTGTTGTTCCATTCCGATACGGGGAATGCAGTGGTCTATCCGCTGGCCCTTGGCGCCGCATCCATCATCGCCTCGATTATCGGTTGCTATTTCGTCAAAATGCGTGAAGGCGGCAAAATCATGAATGCACTTTATCGCGGCCTGGCAGTCGCGGGCGGAATTGCTTTTTTCGCCTACCTGCCGATAACCGTATGGTTTATGGGCGGCGCCTCCCTGACACTCGATGGCGTCGAGGTCGGAGGGGGTGAGCTGGTCATGCGTCTGTTCGCCAGCACCACTATCGGCCTGCTTCTGACCGGCCTGATGGTAATCATTACGGAATACTATACTTCGACGGAGTATCCTCCGGTACAGCATATTGCCAATGCTTCCACCACCGGCCATGCAACCAATATCATAGCCGGGCTCGGGGTGGGGATGCGTGCGACGGCGGCACCCGTGCTGGCAGTATGCGCCAGTATTCTCATTGCTTATTCCCTCGCAGGCCTTTATGGAATTGCAATTGCCGCAACCGCCATGCTGTCCATGACAGGGATCATTGTGGCACTCGATGCTTACGGTCCGATCACTGACAATGCCGGCGGTATTGCTGAAATGTCAGGCATGCCGGAATCTGTGCGCGCGATTACCGATCCGCTCGATGCAGTTGGTAACACGACCAAAGCTGTCACCAAAGGTTACGCTATCGGATCTGCCGGGCTGGCTGCCCTCGTCCTGTTTGCTGACTATACGCATGGTCTGGAACATGCAGGTAAATTGCTTACTTTCGATTTATCCAATCATCTGGTGATCGTCGGGCTCTTTATCGGAGGCATGGTACCTTTCCTGTTTGGTGCAATGTCCATGGAGGCCGTCGGGCGGGCAGCCAGCTCAGTCGTCCTTGAGGTCCGTCGTCAGTTCAGAGAAATCCCGGGCATTATGGATGGAACCAGAAAACCCGATTACTCCCGCGCAGTCGACATGCTGACCAAGGCTGCAATCAGGGAGATGATCATCCCTTCTCTATTGCCTGTACTTATACCGGTATTGGTCGGCATCTTCCTTGGCCCGCAAGCGCTGGGTGGTGTACTGATGGGTTCGATCGTCACAGGTCTGTTTGTTGCAATATCCATGACTGCCGGAGGTGGTGCATGGGATAATGCAAAAAAACATATTGAAGATGGAAATTACGGCGGAAAAGGCAGCGAAGCCCATAAAGCCGCAGTAACCGGTGATACCGTAGGTGATCCCTATAAAGATACGGCTGGCCCTGCCATCAATCCGCTGATCAAAATCATCAATATCGTAGCATTGCTGATCATTCCATTGCTATAACCAGCGGTCAAACATCAACCCTGAAAAGCCTGCCGGATCCGGCAGGCTTTTTTGCTGAAAACCACAGCCCAGTATAAAAATCAACCGCGATTCCCAAGACATACCAATCTCGGGATTTAACACCAGATTGATTTGCTTACTCTGGCAGCCGGGCCTGGCAATATATCCCGCATCTGTAATTCTATTATCAAAAATGACGAGAAGGCGAGCTGCAGACAGTATGAACAATACGACAAGGGAAAGCTGTAAAGTAAGTTTTGATTCAGAAGAGTTACAGTATGATCTGAATGAATGGAGAATGTATTACAACAATGAGGGGATTATCCAGAGCCCGTAAATATGTTTTGAAAGAAGGTTGAAATTCGATTTTCTTTTTTCTTACCTGCCAATTTTAAAATTTCATGTGCCGGTACTTGTTCGGCCTGCACAAGAGAAAGATCTGCTTTGATATTACTCACTTCCCCATCATGAATGGCATAAAATTCTCCCGTTGACTGGCTGGCTAACTTGCTGGAGACATCTGTCTTCGCTTCACTTAACATAGGCTTTAATTTATCCAGAGCCGTTTTTTCTTTGATGCGCCCAATAAACCACGTGGAAATCTGGTCGCGGGATCGGTAATCCAAATCACCCGGACTCTGGGTTGCAAGCATCAACCCAATTCCTGCCGAGCGCGCACGCCGGAGCAAGTTTTCCAAGGGTTCTTTGGTGGCTGGCTTGGATTGAGCTGGTAAATAAAGATCTGCCTCGTCAAATAAAATGACGCCTTGTAATTTGTCGCTCGGTGATTTCGCTGCGAAGCGGCCAATATCCAACAATAGCTGCGATACCCAAAATAATATATTGTCATTGTTGCCCAAATTGCTGGTATTGATAATAGTCAGCCGGGTCTTATCGGATGAACGATCAAATAAATTTTCGGTATTCAGTAACTCTCCTGATTGGGAAAACAGGTTTCCGTGTCCCAGTGCCAGAGTTTGTAAATCCTGCACCAGTTTTTTGGATAATTTAGAATCGAGCTTGCCAATCGCATTGAGTAATAACGGGTCATCTTTGTCAATGAAATCCAGTAAATTATCGATTGTTAATGCATGGCCCCTGTTTAATTGAACGAGAATAGAAATTGCCTTTCCAAGAATGATAATTCGAGTTCTATCCAAGCCTTGATCTTTGTAGCCCATAATTCTTCCCAGGGAAAAGGCTGCATGATTGGCCAGTTGTTCACATTCTCCGGATGATAAATTCTCCAATCCCTTGGGCACGATGGGGATGTTCAACGAACGACCTTGTCCTTCAATGGCCCCGGGTGTGTAAACGAACACTTCAATTTTGTCGCGTAACGCTTTGCGTATGTGGGCGCGTGCTGGGTCTGAGACAGGGGTGCGCCATGCTTCATCTTTTGCATAGCTGCACAGATCGCCTTTTCTGTCCAACAGAATTGCCGGAATACCTTGCAGCAGTAATTGCTCGATAATATTCAAGGCCAAAGTCGTTTTGCCGCTCCCAGAACCGCCAAGGAAAGCAGCGTGGCGCACAAATTGAGAAATATCAACTTCGTAAGGGGCGGGTTGATAGCCCTGAGTCAGGCCTATTTTCAACCGTGATGGCTCTGGCGGTGATGGTTGCGGATTGACAAAGATAAGAGGATCTTCTGGCAACCGCGAATCCCTGGTAGGGACGGGCGGGATATCCGTAAGATCCAGAATCTGCTGAAATGAAGGCAAGCCAAGAAGGGGTTGTTCGTTTTTCAGCCAGTGCATGAAATCAGG
>JBIQJX010000014.1:0-3443 GCA_044507105.1 Nitrosomonas sp. | reverse complement strand
ATGGTTGAAGCATAAGCGGCATTCTCCGCAGTATTTCGAATGTCTATATCCAGAAAACCTTCCCGTTGCACGATATTACATTCAATGGCATGGTTCAATTCAACGGCACAATGCCCAAGCATGCGTCCAAGTAACTGCAACATCTCATTCTCACTCTCAGGCACGGGATGCGGGCAAGCAAGATAATCATTCCATAATTGGTTGAATGGCGGAGGTGGTGGTGACGGCTCCGGCTCCGGCCCTATTGGTCGTATCGGCCGCCCATCAGGCGGTTTGCCGGTTCGTATCGAAAATTCACGTTGTTGGCGACACCAATCTAGAATTTGACGTGTGGGCATACCGGCCAACAGAGCAGGAATTTCATCTCCGAAGGGGATAATGAAATCTTCTGAATTAAAATCAATTCCCTGGCTATCGTAAAGATCCTGCAACCGTATGCTAATCATCTTGCGTACTTCTGTCTCGCTACGCTTCCCATGGAGCGTGATCGCATCGGGATCTCGTTCTATTCGATCAATGAGGGATTTTGGTAAGTTGTTTCTAAGCAAGCTGTATATATCCTCCAGGCATGCTATCACAACGATTACATTGGGAATCTCAGCCAGCTTGGTCATCTTTTCCATTGCGCGCCGGAATTTGATTTCGGCATCCTCTGCTGGATGAATATCTTCCAGTTGATCGAGACAGATGACAAAAGCCCCTGTGTCGATAGCCCGCATCAAATGTGCCAGCGCTTGTAACAAACGATCGGGATCGTCTTCCTGAATACGCGGCGTGATATTGCCAAGCATTTTACAATCATATTCCGACATGTTCTCACAGCGCAGATACTTGCGGATTCTTGCGTGGGTTGCAGGTTCATCATGCTGCAGATAGAGGAGTGCGCGAATCAAATCGAGATCGACACTCCGAAATTGCTCACCTTCTTTATTCAGAATGTCATCGGCAATTTTATGAATCAAATTATTCAGCTCATCGCGATTCAGCTCATCATTACGCAGCTGATCGATGTCATCCTGTGAGACAACATGTCGTTTTTCGATCAACGCATTGGACAGATGTACCAGCCCCGTCATGTTGCCGCTGATTGCACAATAGGGTTTGTCGAGAGAATCTATCGTGTAATGAAGTGCATAGCTTGCATAATTGGAAACAGATGAGGTCATTTGCATATAGGCAAAATATCCCAATCCCTTTTCATGTGTCTGGTTGCGAAAGGCGCGCATGAGATGTGTTTTTCCTGCTCCGGAATCTCCCAACAGCAACATGATGCGTCCCGAGTCTGTTTGCTCGGTGTTGCTGATACGATTCAACAATCGTTCGAAGCAGTCACGGCTTTCCTGATGGATATTTTCGATATCATAGGGATCAGGTTGCCAAATCTGGTTGTGATGGGTAATGGAATGAAAAATTTCTTCCTTTACACGAGAGCAAAAAATCTTCAAATATTCTTCTTGCGGAATTCCAGTCATTTTATGGTTCCAGGCGTATGAAATGGAAAATTGAATTCAGATAGGAGGTCTCCGATGCCGAAACAGCATGCTGATCCATGGCATAAGCAAGATCTGCACGGCTCAAACTAATCAAACCCTTGTTGTTGGCAAGCGCAAGGTGATGCTTAAACTGCTTCAGATCCATCCCGGAGGTAGTGCCGTCAAGTTCCATTTGTTGCCAGACATGAGAGATAAATACTTTGTTGTCACCGAATTTTCCAGTTTGACTGCGTTTGGCTGACTGTCTTACCTGGTTAACAAAAAATTCTAAGTTGAATGGTTCAGGCAGTTGCGAAGGTTTCTCTGTGGCTGCCCTAAAAATTGCCAGGCGCAGCTCTTCCGGACTTATGCGCCGCGCACCCACTGCCTTTGCGGCAAGTTGTTTCAGCGCGGCATCCCAAGGTAATTCGCGTTCAGTTCCCAATAGGCTATTCAGAAGCAAGGCAATAACTGAAGCCATCGTAAAAGGTCTGGAACGTGTGACATTGGAAGCTGCCAGTTTATGCTGCAAATTTTCAGTGACGGGCTCGGCCAATTGTTGCCAGAGGAGACTATCCCGGGCTTTAGTCAAAGAAGGATAAGCATCGATAGAAAGCCGGAATGCATTGACCAAGATGCTTGCTCGGAGGCCATCAGCGCTTGTAATGGAACGGCGGCCACGTTCATTGATTGGAGCGGGCAGTTTCAATAGGGAAGCAATCAAATAGCAGTTTTTCAGTGTCAGCCACCGTGTTGCGGGAGACAGGGATTGCAGCCCCAATTTCTGAAGTGCCAATTTCTGTCCTGCAGCTGAGATTTGAAATCGTGACTTATCTGTTTTATTTAACAGCCCGTGCTCAATCAATTCCTGCAGTACTCGCAGCCACTCATTGTTCGAAGGTGGCTGATAGAAAAAAGGGTTCAACGATCTTTTTATTTCGATAGTTGTCAATCCGTTATCCGGACAAGCCAGGAATCGAATTGGAATAAGCTCTTGAAGAGTCAGATTTTCGATTGTAACCATTATTGATTTCCTGGTTTATTTTTAGCAGCGATGCTGTAGCGCCTGACGAACAGCATCAAGAATTTCATCCAGCCGGGAAACAACGTCTTCGGCCAGAAAGCGTAAAACGAGTATGCCATGCATTTGCAATATAAAATCCTTCCGCCGATCGCGGCGCCAGGAGGCTGAGTCCTGAAAATGATAATAGCCATCTATTTCCAGGGCTATTTGACCAGAAATGGCAAATAGATCGATTTCCATCGGCCGGCTACCAAATTTAAACGGCATTTTGACATTTAATTGGAATACGCCACGTGTTTCTGGCACGCATTCCAACATGTGAAATAGAAATTGTTCAGCTCGGCTGCGTGCGAGAGGTAGGTTATCTTCTTTTTCAGCAATTAACTGGAGTAAGGACTTTGCTTCTTCATATAATTGTGTGGGTGCGCTGTATTGCCGAAGAATTTCGTTCATTTTGTCGGGCAAGGTGCCGCGAGAGTCTGTATGGGGACGTGTCTCGATAATGCTCTGACGTAACATGGCTTTTATTCTTGATTCAGGTGCCTTTGTGCAGTAGTTTTCAAAGTGTGCGGGCATGATTGATAATGCAATTGGCATTTTTGGTAGGTGCTCTGCAATCTGTGCCAGTATCCGAATGAATGGCCGCTGTAATAATTTATCATCAGTCACTTCCACGAGCAGGCCGGGTAAAATTGCCGCTGGCAGTAATTCAGTAAAAGTCATGATACCTTGCGCGAGATTCTGGTCATCTTCCAGTTGTATGGCCTGTGCCAAATTTAATGCCAGATCAGGTGTCAATTCACGAGACAAGGTTATTTGTGTCAAAAACCACTTAAGAAGCAATGATCCTTGTGTAGTTAACTGAATGGGTAATTGCTGTTGAAAAATATCCAGTTCATAGCTCGATTTGTTTTCCAATTTAAGGATTAGGTCTTCTGGAGCGTAAT
>JBIQJX010000013.1:0-40079 GCA_044507105.1 Nitrosomonas sp. | reverse complement strand
CTCTTCATCTGCGTATTATCAGCGATGGAAAAAAAATCGTAAACAGGCTCTTAGAGAATCTGATGCAAATAATGCCTCAATGGATTTAATAAAGGAAAGCTGGTTGCCCCGACGTTATGCAGACGGCACTTTAACCTATGGAGGTAAAGGCGCATGGCTGGAGTGTCGGGATGTAGTGATCCCGAAAGATAAGCGATTGTGGTTTCGCTATGCGTTTTTGCGCTTTTCCTCACTCCCTCTCGATGTAATGGCCGCACTTTTGCTTTTTCCAAATAATGATACAAATGCCACGCCCCTACCTCCTTATTGGATTTGCAGTGTTAAAGACTTACAAGAAAATATGGATAACGTTAATCAAACCGGCTGGACTGAATGTTTCGCTGGCGTTGACAGAGATAAGGATTTTCGAGGAACGCTCAGATGGGTTGTGACAACCGGACATAACGTAGCCGGTCAGAGTTCGACAGCTGACAATACTCGTTTTGCGGGACCTGGTTGTCTGTTAATCGATGATATTGATATTCGCTAGCCAACCGGGAGGCAATGATGAAAAATTTTGACTTTAGCTTGGCACTGATATGCCTGGTCGGTATTTTTATATCTGCCTGTAAAGTAACAGACCACAACAGTGCATCCGGTTTGTCAGGGAAGCGTATTATTCATGCTGATGTCGTGGCCATCGATCAGCCGATTTATTACAACCGGTTTGGATCAGTGAATCCATACGGCATGGTGTATACCCTGCAACGCGATATAACGCCCGTCAAAAAAGGTGAAGAGTGGTTGCCAGGGTTATCGTGTCCCTCTGAGGTGCGTCTGCTTGAAGATAAAAGGCCCCGGCCGTTGGTATTGCGCGGTAATGCTGGCGATGTGCTGGAGGTTACTTTTACCAACAAACTGATGAAAATACAGCCGGATATCAGCCGGTGCACCCTCATCGATAAACATTCTCCTTATGCGCATCTGGTCAATGCAAAAGAAAGAATTGACCCGATTGATCCTCCGGAGCATGAAGCCGAGCTGCGCACGGATATCGGAGAAACACAGCATCTGCCCCCCGCTGACTGGCCAAAAACACGATCAGCCAATCTCGTTATTCCCGGCCTGGTCAGTTTATCGGGCACTGATCCCCGGTGTAACGGCCTGCAATCGATCGATCCCGGTGAATCGGTTACCTGCCGATGGAAACTGGAGAATGAAGGGGTGCACTTGTTTTCCAGCCATGGCGCCCCGGCGGGGGGAGAAGGCGATGGCGGCAGTTTGACACATGGACTTTTTGGTGCGGTCATCGTCGAACCTGAAAACAGCCAATGGTACCGGAGCCAGGTAACAGCTTCTGTTTTCGATAAAGTATGGCCACGCCTCAAAGAGGATGACATCGCACGTAAAGGTAGTTTGCAATACGACGCGCTGGATTCAGAAGGCACACCGTATCTGAATATGCTCAAGCCTGCTGGCAGAGATCAATCCGGCAATACGCGTTATGAATTGATTTACGGTGATCTGAATGCGGTTGTTCGGGAAGCTAAACCGGAAAACCCTGATGCACCGGCGTTCCGTGAATTTACGGTTATCTTTCATGATGAACTCAAAACATTTTATGCCAAAAACTTTCAGGAACTGGCTGCCAGCCGCCAGCTAAGTGGGGTAGGTGACGGCTTTGGCATCAATTATGGCGCCAGCGGAATGGGATCCATTTTACTGGCGAACCGGAAAAGTATTGGGCCTGCTGCCGAGTGTGCGGAATGTTTTTATGAAGAATTTTTTCTGCAGTCCTGGGCGAATGGCGACCCAGCACTACTGGAGCAGTTTGCAGATGATCCTTCCAATGTGGCGCACTCCTATCTGAATGATCGTGTCAAATTCAGGAATTTGCATGCGGGCCCGAAGGAAACGCATGTTTTTCATCTGCATGCACATCAATGGTTATCTTCGACAGACAAAAATTCCGGTACCTATCTCGATTCCCAAACCATTGCACCGCATCAGGGATTTTCCTACAGCATTTATGAAGGGGGGTTATCAGAATGGGCCGGCAAGGACATCCATCAAACCTTGGGTAGCGGGAACCGTAACCGTACAGTGGGTGACTCCATCTTTCATTGCCACCTCTACCCGCATTTCGCTCAGGGTATGTGGGGCCTGTGGCGAGTGCATGATGTCATTGAAGACGGCAGCCGTAAGTTGCCCGATGGGCAGCCCGAAGCACACTTCTATGGCCAGCCCCGGGTGGCTCTGTCTGTGGAAAAAACAGGAATCAGCGGAAAGCGGTCCGGAACTGATCCGGTCACGGGGGCTGCAGGTACCGGCACACCCATACCTGCCCTTCTTCCGCTGCCCAATCAAAGCCTGCCGCCTCTCCCTACCTATGCCCAAGATCAAAACACCGAACAATCAGAACCGTATGCCATGCCGGGTTATCCCTTCTATATCCCGGGCGAGCCGGGCCATAGAGCACCGCAACCGCCGCTGGATTTTGCGCGGGATAAAAATGGTTTACTGATGCACGGCGGGTTGCCGCGACATGTAATCAAGAATGGCGAACGCAAGCCCGTTTTCATGTCGGATAAATTATGGAGCCGGTTGTCAGCCGATGCGGATAAACGTGCAGAAATGTTATTGCGACAATCCTTGGCATTGGGTGATTTTCGTCTGGAGCTCACCCGGGTGGATATTGTGTTACTTGACCACGATGGGGAGGCGATAGAGCGTCAGGCAATGAATTTTCATGCCGGAACGGCAGCCAAAATCCGACTGGCAAATGGTTCGTATGCCAACCATGATCTCAGCAAATCCGGCTATCCGTCTTTGACACCGGAAGGACGGAGTGCACGCTTTTATGTGAATGGCGCACCGTCTGCGCCAGGTGCGCCTTATGCAGATCCTTGTCACGACCCTGCGCTTAAAGGAAACCGGCAATACGAAGTATCCGCCATCGGTCTCGATCTGGTGGTAAACCGCGCAGGCTGGCATGACCCTCAGGCGCGCATCAATATGCTGACAAAGGAGGCAGAGCAGGCTGAAGGACAACGCCGGCATGATATGGAACCTTTCTTTTTCCGCGCTTCATCCGGCGAATGTATCGAGTTCAAGCACCAGAACAGAACGGAGAAAGAACTTGAGCTGGATGATTTTCAGGTGGCTACACCGACCGATACTATCGGTCAGCATATTCATCTGGTGAAATTTGATGTCACTTCTTCAGATGGTTCAGGAAACGGGTTTAATTATGAAGATGGCACGTTCTCCCATGGTGCAGTCGAAGAAAGGATTCATGCAGCAAGCGGGCAGGCTGTGACCTCTGCCGGGGAGCATAAGCAGCTGGCAGTGGGCAGGGATTTGGACGGCAAGCAGATCGATCGATATCAGACCACCGTTCAACGCTGGTTTGCTGATCCCTTGCTGACAGTCAGAGACAAAGCCGATGATAAGAATATTCATGCCCTGCATGGCGCCGATGCGCCAGACAGAACCTGTCCGACTCGGACTGACAAAGAATGTATCGATCGTACTCTACGAACAGTATTTACCCATGATCATTTTGCACCTTCTTCTATCCAGCAGCATGGCTTTTACTCTGCCTTGCTCGTGGAGCCGGCGGGTTCGACATGGTTAAAACAGAATGGAGAAATTCTCGAAGACGGCATCGGTGCCCAAGCGACCATAATTGGTGCAAACGACTGGCTGATACATGAAAACCACCGGGAATATGCACTCGCGGTGGCTGATTTTGCACTGTTGTATGAACCCACCTTATATCAGCCATGGCTGGATCATTCCACAGAGGGTATGGCCCGGTTACTCCGTGAAGCTAAATCCGGCATACCCGGTCTCGCAAAAGTAACGTTGTCCGAGAATCTGAAACGGCATGCTACACATTGGTGGAAGCAGCATGGCAAACCGGTTGATCCGCCGTTCAAGCCCGAAGCAATTTCCAAGGATCACCATAATCCCTATCTGGTGAACTATAAGCATGAGCCGATTCCATTGCGTATCGGAAAAATGGAGAAAAAGTGGCAGACTCCTGAGGAAACCAACTGCGGTGAGCATGCACAGGAACGTGATTCCCAAGGATATTTCAAAAAACGGAAAAGTATTTCTCAACAGAAAGACGGAAAGTACGGTGATATGGCCTATGCTTTTGCTTCGCGTGAACATGGAGATCCTTGTACGCCGATTTTAGAAGCGTATGAGGGCGAAAATATACAAATCCGCATGATTCAGGGCGCCCAAGAAGTGCAGCATACTTTCGCAATTGAAGGGCTGTACTGGCCTCGCATCATTGACTATTCAACCAGTTATCAATTTCCCGAGGAAGTACAAAGCAAGCAGGATAATCCATTAGCACTGGTTTCCGCTCAGGAAATTGGTATCTCCGAGCATTTTGAGCTGCAGATGCCGCCTTTTCAGAATGTTTCTAAGGGCGCAAGCGTGAATGATTACCTCTATCATTTTGCGACAGCTGATGCATTATGGAATGGAGCCTGGGGGTTGGTAAGAGTATATAACGGGTCATCGGCACCGGATCCTCGGGAGTGCCTGCCAGATAATAACTTTACCGAGGAAACAGATGAAGGTAAGGAAAATAAGTGGTTTGAACGCCGGAATCTATTCATGAGGGATCCGCAAGGTGTGCCTGAGTTGTGCAAGGAGCTGATGGGAAACAGACTGAAACCATTACCCGGGCATGGAAATGGAAAAATTAATATTGTGAATAAGGAGCAGATATATGGCGAAGATACTGAAACTGGCAAAGAGCTACCTCTGGGATGTCCTAACGGTTCAATACGGAAGCAATTCAAAGTGGTGGCAACCAGAATTGAATTGCTCGTTTCTTCTTCGGCAAATAAGCTATTTTATGATCAGAAAAATAAGCTGTTTGATCCGAATGCATTGATTCTGCTGGCTATGCCAGCACCAGAGTGGAACATTCAATTGCAGAATGTTAAAGACAGATACCAGCAAAAGGCGGATGCCGGGAAACTGGAACCGCTGGTGTTACGTGCCAATGCCAACGATTGTATAGAACTGACGTTGTTTAATTTGTTATTAGCTGACGGCAAAACAGAATTGCCTGATGATATCGGGGATGCTTTGATGCCCACAATTGTTCCGCTCAATGTGGATCAGCCAACCGGTTCAGCGGCCGGAGATGTCAGACCCTCGACCAAATTATCGTTATCGATACCGCTGTTGTCTACACCGAACTCTAGCTCTGCTATATATTCTCGTAACCAGGGTGTTGGTATGAATCGCAGTGTAGATCCTCGGAACAGCGGGGAAAATTGGATCTATACATTTTATGCGGGGAGACTGGAGCTGGAAGCGGAAGCAAAAACCAAAGGCAGCCCGGTCTGTTCTGCGGAAGAAGAGTGTAAATTCAAACTTAATAAGCTGCCCTATGCTTTCGGGACCATTCCGATTAAAGCCTCTAGCGATGTAATCAACCATGGGGCGCATGGCTTGATCGGTACCCTGATCATAGAACCCGAAGGCGCTATTTATCTTGATCCAGTAACTGGAGAAGAGCTTCCAGAAGAAGACCAGTGGCAATTAGGTTCGGAAGCCTTGATCAAATACACGGACGAGCAGGGTGAGGTACGGACATTTCGTGAATTTGTTCTGGCTTACCAGGATGGCCTCAATTTGCATTGGCCGGCCCCCTGGAGCGGGACAATCGAGCCAGTCGGGGATTGTCCGGTTTGTGATGATTCATATGATCACGGCGAAAAAGGAATCAACTACCGTTCAGCTCCTTTCTGGGCAAGATTACGGCAGGGAATAGACAGTGACGGTAACCCTGTCTTCAATGATATCGGTGCAGGAGCAGATCTGAACCAGATCAAATTTCCGAAAAACTTTTTGCTAAATTCCTGGGCAAATATTCCGACCCCAATTTTTCAGGCGAAAGCCGGGGAAGAAATACGTTTCCGTGTATCGCAGCCTTATGGTCGTGCCCGCCAACGTGCATTCGTAAGTTTTGGCGTTGATTATGCGGATATGATGCCCGGATTCGGTTCACCGCATTCCGCTTTGATATCCGCTGGCAAGGCGATGACGGCTACCCTGCTGGGCAAGGCAAAAGAAGGATGTTATATCTACCGTGATGGTCCGATGCATATGTTTGCAAGTGGCGTGTGGGGACATTTCAGAGTGAATCCGGCTGATGGCACCACTTTAAAGTGTGAAGCGCCATTAAGCACCGGAGAGTTAGGAATGTAAGGATATATCAGCAGATAATACTACGATTAATGTTCCACAGGATATGGATATATTGTTGTGAAAGCTGTACCTCAGAGTCAAGGTGAGCAATCGACGATCAGTATGCCTGGTGTATTAATCTGACCAATAGCAAGGCGGTTGTCCGGAAGGGCGACCGCTGTTGCTACCGAGTGCCCGTATTTCCATCCACCTTCCCACAACAGTATCGGCGCAGTATCCGGACTGAGCGATCGGGTATTGATGGCGTAAACAGCCGAAGGAGAAGGAATATGCGACGATACCAACAGATTCAGAGCCGTAAGATCTACCCGGTGCTGGCCCGCGATAAGAATACGTTCGTCATCGCGCTTAAGATTATCCGGTCGTATGGGAAGCTCGGCTGAAGCGTATTCACCGATCTTGCCACTTTCTTTCGAGGCAAACCGGAGCCTGCGTTCCCAGTAACTGGCAACTACAAGGTCGCAGTCGAAGCAGGGGTCAACGATACCGTTGGCATTTCTGAAATCCTGTTTAGAAGCCTTCAGGATAAGTCCCTTATGTAACTGCACGAGAGCCGGCCAAGGCCTGGGCCTGAATGGCAGCAGGCCATATTCATCAAAACGGGTGACGTAGAGATGGAAATCCTCACCGTCGCGTATGGCCTGCAGGCTATTAGCTGCTGTCAGCCGGTTGCCTGCTTGCATGTCAGCAGGTGTAGCAAGTTCGGCACCGATCACCTCCCCCATGATAATGTGTAACTGCCAGATACGTACAGCCTGTGGCTGACCGATATCGATGACGAAAAGTGTCGCGTTACCGGGCTTCTCGCCAGGAACCAGCGACATCCCCAACGGCTCGAAGGTATCAATGCCACTATCTCTTGCAGGACGCCAAGCATACTCAGTCGATACCGGTGAGCTTTCCGGCGAGATATCAGCTTGGCCCACCCGCCACTGACCAGCCATACAAGGAGAGCTGTCTTTGCCATTACAAATTTCGCGAATGAACAGGCGAGTAGTTTTCCCTGCCGGGTCAAGCGGTAATACAGCAATATCCTCGCTACCACCGCCCTGGTTATTGATGATCATAACCGGTTCGGGGGCACAGATCGCATCACTACCCCGTGTTATACAACCGGTCAGCAACAGGATACCGGCAGAAATCACCAGGATGAATCGGATTACTGTCTCGATTGACATGAGGATATAAAACGACAACTGAAAGCCGCCATCGGATTATTTGTAATGAAGCTACAACCCGCAGCAGCCTACAGGGAAGATAATTATCCCGTTCCCGGGATTAAAAAATTACTGAATTTCAGTGAAGGGAATGTGGTATAAATTCTGAACATAAACTATACAGTGCCACCTCTCCAGGCGGCTTCACATGGCGGAGAAAGCTTTGTCAGAAATATTCTTTTTTCATTAAAATACCACGATCATTTTCTGGTGCCCAGAAGAGGACTCGAACCTCCACACCCGAAGGCACATGGACCTGAACCATGCGCGTCTACCAATTCCGCCATCTGGGCAGTATTTCTGATCAATATGTTACTGATATATTTTTCCAGCCATACTGCTGACAGGGCTCAGCACGCGGCTTCAGAAAAGATCGTAAATTCTATAGGAAACCTTCAATTTGTCAATCAAGAGAAAAACAATTAAAAAAAACCGGCTTCGTGAGCTCGATCCGTATCTGAAACGCGAGCAGGCGCGTTATGGGCTCGCTCTTCCCAGTCGGGAATTTATTCTGGAAATCCTGGAAAAACAGGGAGTACCCATCAGTGAATCCAGGCTGCTGGAATTACTTGATATTACACCAGATGAGGTTGAGTTATTTCGTCGCAGGTTGTCTGCCATGACCCGGGAAGGGCAGATCATATATAACCGGAAAAACGATATTTGTGTAACAGAAAAGCTGGAACTCGTCAAAGGAACGGTACAGGGCCATGGTGATGGTTTTGGTTTTTTGATCCCCGATGATGACAGTGGTGATCTGTTCCTGAGTCCCAAGGAAATGTATAAAGTACTACACGGTGATCGTGTTATTGTAAGAGTAACGAATGCGGTGGACCGGCGGGGGCGGCGAGAATGTAAAATCGTTGAAGTTCTGGAGCATGTCAATACGCAGCTGGTTGGAAGGTTTTACGAAGGACACGGCATTTCTTTCGTCGTAGCTGAAGATAAACGTATCAATCAGGATATCCTGATCCCCAAAGACAATACTATGAATGCCCGCGCAGGGCAGGTCGTCATGACCAGAATCATTCAGCAGCCCGGCTATCGTGCCCAGCCGATTGGCCACATTGCTGAGATTCTGGGTGACTACGCAGCACCGGGGATGGAAATCGAAATTGCATTACGTAAATTTGATTTACCCCATGAATTTCCGCCGGAAGTCAAAAAAATTTCTGCCAAATTCCCTAAAAAAATTCTGAAGAAGGAGCTGGCTAAACGCGAAGATATTCGCCACTTGCCGCTGGTAACTATAGATGGTGAAACAGCCCGGGATTTTGACGATGCTGTCTATTGCCAACAGGAAGGGAAAAACTTCAGGTTGTTTGTGGCCATCGCTGATGTAAGTCATTATGTGCATACTCAGGATGCCCTCGACAAAGAAGCATTCAATCGCGGTAATTCAGTCTATTTTCCAAACCGCGTCATACCGATGCTGCCGGAAATACTCTCCAACGAGTTATGCTCACTCACCCCTCAAACAGACCGTCTGTGCATGGTTTGTGAAATGCTGTGGACAGCCGGGGGAGAATTGGACGAATATCGTTTTTATCCGGCAGTGATGCACTCCCATGCACGATTGACCTATGACATCGTCGCCGAGTTACTGGAACAGCCCAGAGGCTCTCTTGCCAAAGAGTATACCCCGCTGCTGCCACATATACGACTCCTTTATCGGCTGTTCAAAGTATTACAGAAATCCCGTAAAAAACGCGGCGCGATAGATTTCGAAACAATTGAAACAGAAATAATTTTCAATAATCAGGGTAAGATCGAACATATATCTCCGGTCAAACGAAATGATGCCCACCGCCTGATCGAAGAGTGCATGCTGGCAGCCAATGTCTGTGCTGCTGATTTTCTGCAAAAACATCAGCAACCCGTCCTGTATCGGGTCCATGAAAAACCAACCGCGGAAAAACTCGTGGCATTGCGGGATTTTCTCAAGGAGTTTGGCCTGCAGCTGCGCGGCGGTGATGAGCCTCAGGCCAAAGATTATGCCAGAACGCTTGATCGCATCAAGGACAGAGCCGATAAGCAATTGCTGCAGACAGTCATGCTGAAATCGCTGAGCCAGGCTGTATACAGTCCGGATAATACGGGACACTTCGGCCTGGCCTACGATATGTATACTCATTTCACCTCCCCTATCCGCCGCTACCCGGATCTGCTAGTGCATCGTGCCCTCAAGGCAGTACTTGCCGGTAAACATTACACTCCGGGTGACTGGCACGAACTCGGAAAACATTGTTCACACACAGAACGGCGCGCCGATGAAGCTACACGGGAAGTCGAGTCCTGGCTCAAATGCTTTTACATGCAGGATAAAATCGGTGACTGCTTTGATGGCGTTATTAGCGGCGTAACTGCTTTCGGATTGTTCGTCGTTCTAGAGGCGATTTACACGGAGGGGCTGGTTCATATTTCAGAATTGCCAAGTGATTATTTTCATCACGACCCGGTTAAACATTTGTTACGCGGTGAACGCACTGGAAAAAGTTACCGGCTGGGTGACAGACTATGCGTCAAACTTGTTCGAGTGGACCTGGAGACTCGTAAGATTGATTTTGTACTTGCCGACACTCACCAGAAAAACTGAGCAGATAACATATTTGCGTATTTTCTACTATTACCATGGCTAATTATCTATATATTTTCGGTTTCCATGCTATTACCAGTCGTTTGCGACAGCACCCGGACAGTGTCAGAGAAATTTATCTGGATACGGACCGACAAGATAAACGGGCCCGTGATTTGGTGAATCTGGCTGAAACCCTCTCTATCCGTCTGATCTTCTGCGGCCAGGACAGGCTCTGTAAAATGACCGGAACCATACGTCATCAGGGAGCAGTCGCTCATGTCCAGAAACTGCATCCGCATTCCACACTTGAAGATCTACTTGAGGCACTAACCGAACCGGCATTATTGCTGATACTGGATGGCGTCAAGGATCCGCACAATCTAGGTGCCTGTCTGCGTGTTGCCGACGCCTTCGGCGTGCATGCGGTCGTTGCCCCCAAGGATCGGGCCACAGGCTTGACAGCCACCGTACATAAAGTCGCCAGTGGCGCTGCCGACACCGTTCCTTTTTTTGCAGTTACCAATCTGGCCAGAACTCTGCGTGAGCTGAAAGAAACGGGCATCTGGATCACAGGTACTGCTGCTGACGCTCCTCTTACGCTTAACTCGGTCGCGCTTTCAAGGCCTATAGCTTGGGTTCTGGGTGCAGAGAATGAAGGAATACGCCGCCTGACTCGTGAAACCTGTGATCAGCTCGTACGTATTCCTATGAGCGGTGGCATTGAAAGTCTGAATGTTTCAGTCAGTGCCGGGATATGTTTGTTCGAGACATATCGCCAATCCTCCTGCCGAACAAAAATCCCGTAAAACTATTCCCCCGCGGATCAGTCTACTGATTCTGAATTAAACGGGTTTTAATAATTATTTGATACATATCAAAAAATACAAACGGGTATTCATGTAATCATATAGTATAAATAATTCCTGATTGAACTATCTTTGGGAAAGTGAGCCTTACTAGAAGGAGAGGGTAGAGCCGCTGTTCATTTTTGACAATGTCATTTATTTGAATAAGGAGGTTAGATTGAAAGTTACCACTCACACCAAAGACAGCAGTAAATTATCCGTTACAGACAAAATCCCGGAATCCCACACACAAGATCTGATTGAATGGCAGTCTCGTATTGCAGTTTCAGCTTATTACAAAGCTCAGGCGCGTGGTTTTGAGCCGGGGCGCGAGCTGGAGGACTGGCTGGCAGCAGAAAAAGAGGAAAGTCAATGAATTCTCAATTGATTGGCAAGCAGAAAAATATGTCCCGTTATGAACAGGATGGCAAACACCATGAACCTGCAGTGCTGGTCCTGACAGAAGATGGGATGATTCAGGACTGCAACGATGCAGGAGAGAAATTACTGGGTTATCGCCCCGGAAAAATGGGCCGGCAGCATATTTCCGGAGTGCTACCCCGATTATCAAAAATCAATCTATTTAAAGGAAAACGGGTTAATCCTTATTTACGCTTTCTCTCGCGTATTGGCCATCCTTTTGAGGTAATAGGAAATGATAGCACACGCTTTTCCGGTGAACTCTTCTTCAACAACGTAGAGAATGCGGGCGGTCAAAGAACAATTGTAATGATTCATCCTGTTCCTGTTGATCAGGCAAAAAATTTACATTAATTATGCCAGGCTCAACTTTTCAGGATAAATGAAGTTCTGTTAATCGTGTTACAAGGATAAAAAACAGGGTCAGCAAATGTTTCTATAGAACTGGATCTGATGAGCGTGGAAACGGTGTTACCTCAATGAGAACCTGCTTCCTCTCCCGCTTGGTCCAGCAGGTGGGAGAGGGAACACATAGATCTCAAACCAGTATCGCGGATCAAACCCCCGAATTTAAAAAATAGCTAGACGCAAACGAATACCCCCAAAAAAATTGAGAGGGGGAGCCGGCTCAAAGAATCGTCCGCCCGCAGCATTGATACGGATATTGGCGTTATAACGCACATCGAACAAGTTATTAATCCCGGCAAACAGGGAGCTTTCCAGGCGGTCATACTTCACTTCCCAACCCATCAGCAATTGTCCCAGATGATACGCGGCATTTTTCACAGTATTGGCATCATCTGCAAAAAAACTGCCTACGCGCTGCACATGAAACTGCCCAAAGAAACCAGCAGGATGGGAATAACGGATCTGCCCTTCCCAGCGATGCACAGGAATACCTGGTAGAGCATTACCTCGTAATGCTGCGTTATCGGCAAATTTCCGGAAAGTAAAATCCGAGTAGGTATAAGCTGCCTGCGCCTGCCAGCCTTTCCATTCTGGAGTGACTAACTTGCCTTCAAATCCCTGCCTGTGCGATCGGCCTGCGTTGCGGAAAAACGCACGCCCCGGGAAAGCCGACAGTTCAAATGGCAGAATCTCGTTCCGTGAATTAATAAAAAACACTGTTGTATCATATCTGAAACCAGCTAATTTACCCCGCAAACCCAATTCCCGACTCAGAGAAAGCTGCGCATCAAGATGGGGATTAAATCCGCCCCCCCCTGCTTCTGTACCGACCGGGTTGTTTATCAGTTCGGTTGTGGTGGGCGCTTCGAACACCGATCCGACATTTGCATAAAACTGATGTCTGTCTGCCAGGTGATATACCAGCCCCACTGTGCCGCTTGCCTGAGATAATGTTCTACTTCCGGATTGATCCCCATCCGCGCGGAACCTGTCTTTAACCCGATAACGCAGCCAGTCCCAGCGTCCACCCAGGATCAAATCCAGCTTATCACTTATTTGCCATTCATTACGCAAGAAAGGACCGATACTTTGCACCTGCTCAACCTGATCCAGAGTAAGTGCCCCGCGCCGACCTGAATGGTTGTTATAACGCTGACGATCATCATTCTGGATACCGTAATCAATCCCTGCCAGAAATCGGTTGGGCCGTTTGAATAATTTATGATCACTGACAAATTGAATATCTGCTCCCCCTACCCAGCGATCAAATGCCACCTGCCCACCTGTTACGAATGGTAAACGGTTTTGAAAATCACGATGTAATCCATGGACTGTCACCGTCAATTCCCTGGAAGCAGAAACTGCTTTGCGATACCGGAGGGCAAACTGTTCCTGGTCAATACGCTCACCCGCGTTAAAAAGCTGGTTCTGACGGGAAGCCTGTTTACGGTTGGTCAGCAATTCTGTGGAGGTCAACCCACCAGGATCCTGAGTTTCCGGGGAATAAAATTTTCGGAATATCAGCATCCAGTCTGTATCATCACTGGTCATAAAATTTAATTTAAGCTGCGAAAACAGATTTTCTGTTTTGCTGTGAGCACGCCAGCCATGTTGCCTCAAATAAGAACCAAACCAGCCGTAATCAATGGACTCACTCCGTCCGCCTGCATGTATTTCAGACTTGAATTGGCCAAATTGCCCGAAAACCTGGCGGGGCGTCACCGTAAATCGCCCCTGTGGTGCTTCCAATGTCGTCATGCCTATCATACCGCCTGAGGCATTCCCGAATAATGAAGCTGAGGGGCCGCGTACAATTTCCATTTGCCTGATCATAGAGGGATCGATACCGTCAAGCTGTGTCTGCCCATCAGGCAAAGTCAACGGGATACCGTCAGCATATACCTTTATACCGCGCACACCAAATGCCGAGCGTGCTCCAAAACCGCGAATAGCAATCCGTAAATCCTGGGCAAAATTGAATTGATTCTGAAAGAAAACCCCTGGAGTACCGCGAGCAAATTCATCCAGCATTCTGCCAGGCTGGTAACCGTGCTGGCGTTCCCGTGTGATGAGCGAAATTGCTCCGGGAATGCGGGAGGGCTGACTGGGGCTGCGTGTTGCAGTGACTTGAATGGGTTCCAGCAAGGCTGGAGCCGGGCTCTCCGGCGATTGGGCCAACGCAATTGAAGCAGGCAAACAGTATCCTATTTGCCACAGACGATTGATCTTTGATCGACCTAAATTCCGTAAGATACTTTTTGTTCCGGGGCCCATGATTTTCCGGAAAAATAAAAAAGTAATGCGGCGGAAAATTACGTACAAAATAACTACAAAATTATAAAATCATCCGGTAAAAGGATATTTAACAAGGTTAAGGGAAAAGAGAGATTATTTTTCTTCCAGACCAGATCATGGCAGCAAGTAAAACCCCTTTTAATTCTGGCCCCGGTCGGGAGCGATAACCAGATCAGGGCTGCTCGTTCGTATTCGTAGGATCAGTAACGAATCCTATACGTGCCAATCCTGCGGAAGCAGCGATACTCATGATTTTAGCCACAAGTTCATAATGCGCTTCCCGGTCAGCACGAATATGCAACTCGGTTTGAGAAGATTGTTCAACGGCTTGAGCAAAACGCGAGGATAACTGATCCAGTGCAACAGGCTCACCGCTCCAGAAGAAATTACCATCTGCGTGAATGGCAAATTCGATATGTTCCGGCTGGGTAACGTTTGGTGTACTTGATGCTTTGGGCAAATCTACTTTGACTGAGTGTGTCAGCAAGGGCGCGGTAATGATGAAGATGATCAGCAATACCAGCATCACATCCACAAGAGGTACCACATTGATTTCGGACATGGCCGCCTTACTCTGATAGCGGGTTGAATCACCAAAAGCCATCAGTGTCTCTCCCCGGCAACAATGCCTGCTGTTGCATTTGCCAGTCCTGCCGCATGGACAGGTTGCGATGCTGTTAGGATAGTTTTCCGGGATTCTGTTGTTCTGTTTGTATCACTCTTTTCATTCTCTTCACCGACTTTACTGCCTACTGTCAGAATGGTGTAAAGATCATGGGCGAAACTGTCCAGTTGTGTCAGCCATACACGGTTGCGCCGTATAAAAGCGTTATAAGCTAATACTGCAGGGATTGCGACTGCCAGCCCTAAAGCCGTCATGATCAATGCTTCCCCCACCGGGCCAGCCACCTTGTCCAGGGTGCCCTGACCGGAAAGACCGATCTGGATCAAGGCATGATAAATGCCCCATACTGTTCCGAATAATCCAATATAAGGTGCTGCAGAACCGGCCGAGGCAATAACCGTAAGGCCATTTTCGACACGTGCTGCTTCCTGATCCAGACTGTTACGCAACGAACGAGTCAGCAGTTCATTTGTTCCCCCCGCCGCTGCCAGCTTCTCCAATCCGTGTTTGTGTGAGTCAGTCGTAACCGCCAGTGCCATTTTTGCCAACTGAACAAAGGCATGATCAGCAGGTATACTCCTGAGCTCAGTTTCAAGCTGAGGCAGAGAGTCAATCCGCCAGAAACGTTTGAGAAAAGCATTTGCACGCCGGGAAGCAATCAGGTTACTGATGCTCTTAGTAATGATCAGATACCAGCTTGCTACTGATAAAATGAGCAGCAATGCCAGCACCCCCATTCCGACGTAATCAATTTGCGCCAGGAAATTAGAGAAGCCAAGTGTTTTTTCCATCCCTCAGTTTCCTTCGATGACAAAATTAAAAGGCTGCAGAGCAACTGCCAATACCGGTTCTCCATTTCGCGTTGCCGGACGGCAACGCCAGGTTTTAACGGCTGATAAAGCAGCATTATCCAATCTCGAATAACCACTGCTTTCAATTACTTTGGCCTTACTGACACGTCCTGTTTTATCGAGTTCCACCTGAAGCATCAATTTCCCCTCTTCACCAAGACGTCGGGATAAAGCCGGATACGCAGGCCTTGCCAGTTCGGGGCAGGATACGGACAATTCGGCAGCCAAAGTAACGGGGCCGGCCGGCATTTGTGCAGGGCGTGCTGCGGCTACTGTTTCAACGATTTCTTTTTCTTTGGGCTCCGGTTCCGGCTCATGTTCAGGCTCTTCTACCGGTGGAGGCGCAACAAACTCCTGCCGGGATACAGCAGGCGTATTAGCGGCCAGTTGGCGCTTGGGCTGTGGCTGGACTTTTTTTACGGGTGGCTTGGGCTTGACCTGAGGAGGCATATGTTCTGCTTTTAGATCGACTTTGGGGGCTTCGACAGCTTCCGCCTCTCTCTCGGGTGGTGCAACGAATTCCGCATAAAGCGTGAGCGTATGCGGCACAGTAGTACTGAAACGATGCTGCCACATGCCGTAAAGCAAGGCCGCATGTACCGCCATAACCGCCAGCAGACTGAAAAGAGACAGGCCGGTAAAAACCGGCTTACGGTGGATTCTGGCCATACAGTATAATTCTGCTTGTTTGATTAGTGATTTCGAGTGATCGCTATTGCCAAACTGAAAATCAGCGGGAAAAAATTTTGTCCGTACCGGACCTCGGATAATATCGGAAACAATAACGATTATCAATCTTTATGTTGCTCTGTCTGCATTTACAGACCAACTGGATACCGCTGATGACGTGATGGACTATCAGAAATGGATTTAAATGAGAATCACATCGTACTGCTCTTGTGTATAGGAAGCTCCCACCTGCAAACTGATTGGTCTGGCGATAAAATCCCCCAGTTGAGCAAGGCTCTGGGATTCCTCATCCAGAAATAAATCGATCACTTGCTGTGAAGCTAATATACGGAACTCCCGGGCATTGAACTGGCGGGATTCGCGCAGTAATTCTCGCAAGATTTCATAGCAAATTGTTTGTGCTGTTCGGATCTCCCCCCGCCCCTGACATGTCGGGCATGCCTCGCAAAGAATCTGGGCAAGGCTTTCACGTATACGTTTGCGGGTCATCTCAACCAGTCCCAGCGCAGTAAATCCATTGACTGTCATTTTGGTGCGATCTTTCAATAACGCCTTATTGAATTCAGCCAACACCGCAATCCGGTGCTCTTCTTTATCCATGTCAATAAAATCGATGATAATGATGCCGCCCAGGTTTCTCAATCGTAACTGTCGTGCAATGACCTGAGCAGCTTCAAGGTTGGTTTTAAATATAGTGTCATCGAAATTACGCACGCCCACAAATCCACCCGTATTCACATCCATGGTCGTCAGTGCTTCGGTTTGATCAATAATCACATACCCGCCTGATTTCAGATCTACACGCCGGGCCAGAGATCTTTCAATTTCCTGCTCGACACCATACAAATCGAATAATGGCCGCTCTCCGGTATAGTGAGAGATTTTTTCCACGTCATTCATCATGTACTCGCGAGCAAAGGTGGTCAGTTTTTGAAAAGTCTCCCGCGAATCCACCAGAACACGATAAGTATTGTCGCTCACAAAATCACGTAATACCCGATGACTCAGATCCAGATCTTGATACAGAAGTATGGGAGGAGTAATCATCAGCGATTTTTTCTGAATATCGAGCCAGAGCTTGCGAAGATAGTCGATGTCTGCCTGTAATTCCAATTCCTCGGCTGTTTCGGCCATGGTCCGGATAATGTAGCCGCCAGTAGAATCGGGCGGAAGGATATTTTGTAATCTCTGGCGCAATAATTCACGTTCAATATTGTCTTCAATACGCTGAGATACACCGATATAAGATTCTTGCGGTAAATAGACCAATAAACGTCCAGCGAGGCTGATCTGGGTGGAAAGTCTCGCCCCTTTCACACCGATTGCATCTTTGACTACTTGTACAAGTACATTACTCCCTTCTGACAGAAGCTGTTCTATCGGCTTATTATGATCATTCTGACCGGATTCATGGATATCGGCCACATGCAAAAAAGCAGCTCGTTCAAGACCGATATCAATGAATGCTGATTGCATGCCAGGCAATACACGACTGACAACCCCATTATAAATATTCCCTACAATACCGCGACTGCTGGTACGTTCGATATGCAGTTCCTGTGTAATTCCCTGCTCTATGATGGCGACACGCGTCTCCTGCGGGGTAACATTAATAAGAATTTCACTACTCATGAATAGAATAAAAGCCAGGTAATATCTGGACAGGGTCAGAAAACAGGTATGCCTGTTTCTTCCAGCAGCTGTACTGTCTCAAATAACGGTAGCCCCATAACACCACTGTAACTCCCGCAGATCTCGATAATAAATGCTGCCGCCAATCCCTGAATAGCGTAAGCACCTGCCTTGTCATGCGATTCCCCGCTGGCGATACATGCCTGAATCTCACGTGGATTGATCTCACGAAACCGTACAACAGTCTTCGATAATCTAAGTTTGACCTGTCCCTGGAATGCTAATCCGATGGCGGTATAAACTTGGTGCTCCCGACCGGAAAGAGTATTCAGCATTTCCTCTGCATGCCCACAATCCTTCGGCTTCCCCAGAATGCGACCATCCAGCACCACGATAGTATCTGCGGCAAGTACCGGCAAAACGGGCAGACTGCGCTGCTTCAGATGTAACTGACCAGCTTCTGCTTTAGTATGGGTGATCCGATAAACGTAGTCGACCGGTGATTCTTCCGGGATTGGAGTTTCATCTACATCTGCCGGCCGGGATAGAGTTTCCCGCATGAGCAATATATGGTGCCTGATCCTTATCTGCTTAAGCAGCTCACGCCTGCGGACACTGCGTGATGCCAGATAAATGTGGTTATCAGCTGGAACCATTATCGAAATCAGATCCTCAAGAGATATTTCTGAAAGGCTTCAACCCCAAGTAATACTATATGATTTACAACTGAAATCATGCAGGCAGAACTGCAAATTATGCGCGATGATAAGGATGTTGCCGGTTAACAGAAAATGCCCGGTAAAGTTGCTCAGCTAGTAATACTCTGGCCAGTCCGTGCGGAAGCGTCAGGGGGGAAAGTGCCAGTTTTTCATGAGCCATCAGTTTGACGTCCTGATGCAATCCATCAGCGCCACCAATAATAAACGTAACGTCTTTGCCGCATTCCATCCACCTGGTCAGCATTTCTGCCAGTTTTGCAGTGGTTGCCTGCCTGCCTGATTCATCCAGCACAACGACATGACAACCTGCCGGTAAAGCCGTACGGATCCGTTTACTTTCAGCATACATCAGCCGTTCAGTTTTTTCCCCTGCGCGTTTTTCCGGCTTGATCTCTATTAACTGTATTTCAGCTTCTTTTGGCATGCGCTGACTATACTCCCTGAAACCCTCTCTGATCCAAGCCGGCATTTTATTTCCGACCGCAAGGATATAAAATTTCATGAGTCACGTCAGCAAATGCATAAAAAACCTGCAAGGACCCCTGCTCCCGCGGCAATATTCCTGAAACCGGTAGTTGGCAGTTTTATTTTTATAAATAAAATCAGCTGTATACAACCGAATCTTCCTGCAGGGATTTCCACGCGGGATCAGCCCAAAGCCCTTCCAGATCATAATAATCGCGGACAGCAGGTTGCATGATATGCACTACCACATCTCCCAGATCGACCAACAACCATTCTCCAGTTTGTTCACCTTCTACTCCGTAAACCGTTTCTCCGGCGGCTTTCACCTTCTCCTGTACATGACCGGCCAATGCTTTTGTCTGACGCGTGGAGTCTGCACTCGCAATAATCATCGTGCTGAATAACGAGGTTAAGTTACCTACTTCGATGACCTGAATATCACGAGCTTTGAGTTCTTCCAGCGCTGCGACTACCACTTCCAGCAATTCGTCAGATGATTTCATTTTCCTCCAGCATAAAAATTATGCATGTTGATATAGGTCAGTACATTGTCAGGCAACAGATAGCGCGCACTTTGTCCTGATGCAATTAATGTCCTGATCTTTGTTGAAGAAATATCCAGTAAGGTTGTCGGTGCAGTAAAAATGAGACCGGATGAGACGTTTTTCAACTCCTCTGCCCGAACTGTCCACCGATCTCGACATATCTCCTCTAATTCAGGGGACAAAGAGGATTGATCAGTGATCGGAGCATACCCGGGTCTGCCGACAACGATGAGATGACATAATTCAAATAACTCACGCCAGCGATGCCAGTCCGGAAGTTTGAGGAAAGTATCGACCCCCATAATAAAACAAAATGCAATAGGCTTGTTTTTTCCGTATTCACGTTGCATTTCGTATAACGATTCGACGCTGTACGTTTCTCCGGGCCGCCTGATTTCCCGGTCATCCAGTAAAAACCCGGCATTTCCACGAATTGCCTCGCGCAACATGACGATACGGTCGTTTCCCGGTGCCACTGGTGCGTTGCGTAATCTGGGTTGACCTGCGGGCAGAAAATACAGAAGATCCAACTGTAAAATCCCTGTCAGCTCCTCGGCTACTCTCAAGTGGCCATAATGAATAGGATCAAATGTCCCGCCATAAATTCCAATCCGTGACAATTCCGCTGCTTCACTCATTTACCTGCACCAAAATCAGGGATACAAAAATCTGTATCCGACGGCTGGTATCTGGAATTAGAATAGAGCAAGCCGCATATCCGCCAGAATACTCGCAAGATGAGTAGTAAAACGTGCAGCCGATGCACCGTCGATTACCCGATGATCGTAAGATAATGAGAGAGGTAACATGAGACGGGGTACGAATCTTTCATTACGGTAAACGGGCTTCAGGCCTGCCCGCGAGACGCCCAGAATGGCAACTTCCGGCGCATTGATAATAGGGGTGAAACCTGTTCCACCAATCCCCCCCAGACTCGATATAGTGAAACTTGCTCCCTGCATGTCGCCAGGTTTTAGTTTGCCTTCACGAGCAAGCGATGACAGCCTGGCAAGTTCTTCAGCGATGCCTATCACCCCTTTCTGATCGGCATCCCGAATAACCGGCACCACCAGCCCGTTGGGTGTGTCTGCCGCAAAGCCCAGATGATAATAATGTTTAATAATCAGTTGGCTTTCTGCCGTACTGTTATCCAAGGAAGCATTGAATTCTGGAAATTTTTTCAGAGCAGCGGTTACGGCTTTAATGAGAAAAGCCAATATGGTTAGTTTGACACCCGTATTCTGATGAGCTTCATTATGTGTTTTTCTGAGTTCTTCCAGGTCGGTAACATCGGCTTCGTCATATTGAGTCACATGCGGAATCATGACCCAGTTGCGGTGAAGATTGGCACCTGAAATTTGCCGGATGCGAGTTAACGATTTCAGCTCAATCGGTCCGAATTTGGCAAAATCAATATGTGGCCACGGCAACAGATCAAGCCCGGCACTACCGGCATGGCGCTCGCCGGCCAGCACCTGTTTAACAAAAGCTTGCACATCCTCTTTAAGAATACGCTGCTTGGGGCCACTCCCTACCACTCTCTCCAGATCTACCCCGAGCTCGCGGGCAAATCGTCGAACTGAGGGGCTTGCGTGAGGTTTCATTCCGATATGCTGTCCCGCTGCCTGATCCGTCGCCCGTGATGGAGGAGAAGGCTGAGAAGCTGGCTGATTTACCGTAGTAATAGACGAAGATTCCGCACTGGAGGCTGTTTCAGATTCATTTTGTGTATCTTCAGCTGGTTCATTAGATTGTTGCACTGTGGCGGAGGCTTCCGGACTGGAAGGAACTTCCTTCTGATCATCCTCTGCTACGGTTTCTATTGTCAGAATCTCTGAGCCCTGGGAAACTCTGGCCCCTGTTTTCAGTGCAATTTCCCGAATAATCCCGCCATAGGGTGAAGGCACCTCAACTGTAGCCTTATCGGATTCCAGTACAATCAGAGGATCTTCCACCTGTACACTATCACCGGGCTTGACCACGATTTCGATCACCGGAATATCTTCAAAATCCCCGATATCCGGGACCAGCACTTTTTTGACTTCAGCCACGTATACTCCTCAATTTGCAGCAATAAAAGCCGCCAAGAAAATCGGCATTATCCATTGCGATTCTCATGCACAGATTTAGATCTTGACCGGCTCCGGTTTGTCCGGATCAATTGCAAAAGCCCGGATTGCCTCGGTAACTCGCGCAACTGGAACTTTCCCGTCATCCGCCAATGCCTTGAGCGCTGCCACTACGACATAATGACGATCCACTTCAAAAAAATGTCTCAATTTCTCCCGCGTGTCTGAACGACCAAACCCATCCGTTCCCAGCACACAATAACGACCTGGAACAAATTCCCGAATCTGATCAGCAACTATTTTCATGTAATCGGTCGAAGCAATTACTGGTCCTTCCCGATCTTTCAGGCAGGTTTCCACATACGACAATTTGGCCGGCTCGGCAGGATGAAGCATATTCCAGCGCGCCACACTCAGCGCTTCCCGTCGCAACTGGTTGAAACTGGTTACGCTCCAGACATCTGCCGACACACCATAATTCTTTTCCAGGATATCTGCTGCTGCAATTACTTCACGCAGAATCGTTCCTGAACCCAGCAGCTGCACATGCAACCCTCCAGGTTTTCCTCCTCCGTCATGCAACAGATACATACCCTGCAAAATACCCTGCTCAACCCCGTTAGGCATATCAGGATGGGAATAATTTTCATTCATTATGGTGATGTAATAAAATACATCTTCCTGTTCTTGGCACATCCGACGCAGACCATCCTGAATAATCACAGCAAGTTCATAAGAATAGGTGGGGTCATACGCAATACAGTTGGGAACAGTAGAAGCCAGAATGTGACTGTGCCCGTCTTCGTGCTGCAATCCTTCACCGTTCAGCGTCGTGCGCCCGGCCGTCCCGCCCATCAAGAACCCTCGGCAACGCATATCACCTGCTGCCCAGATAAGATCGCCGACACGCTGAAAACCAAACATCGAATAATAAGCAAAGAAAGGGATCATTTGCACATTATGCGTACTGTATGCCGTCGCTGCGGCAATCCACGAAGACATTGCACCAGCTTCGTTAATACCTTCCTGCAGAATCTGGCCGTTTTTATCTTCCTTGTAATACATCAACTGTTCGGCATCTTGGGGTGTATAGAGCTGACCAACCGACGACCAGATGCCAAGCTGCCGGAACATGCCTTCCATGCCGAAGGTCCGTGCTTCATCTGCCACGATCGGTACAATATGCTTTCCGATATTTTTATCCTTGACCAATACATTAAGCATGCGCACATAAGCCATAGTCGTGGAAGATTCTCGCCCTTCTGCGCTACCTTTCAGCAGAGACTCGAAAACTTCCAGCGGTGGGATTTGCAGTGGCTCTGCCCGCTGCCTGCGGTAGTGCAGAAACCCTCCCAGTGCTTCGCGACGTGCATGCATATAAGTGAATTCAGGTGAATTTTCATCCAGCCTGAGATAGGGCACCTCATCGATCTGATCATCGGGAATCGGTATATTGAAACGGTTGCGAAATGCCTGCAGAGAGGTCAGGCCCATTTTCTTCTGCTGATGGGTGATGTTTTGTGCCTCACCCGATTCTCCCATACCGTAACCCTTGATGGTTTTAGCCAGAATCACAGTGGGCTGCCCCCGATGTTGTATGGCAGTCATATAGGCTGCATATACTTTATGCGGATCATGTCCTCCCCGATTCAGGCGCCAAATATCGTCATCCGACATATTGGCCACCATTTCCCGCAATTCCGGATATTTTCCGAAAAAATGTTCCCTGACGTAAGCACCATCCCGGGATTTGAATGTCTGATATTCACCATCCACACATTCCATCATGCGCTGCTGTAACAGTCCTTTGGTATCTTTTGCCAGCAATGGATCCCAGTAAGAACCCCAAATGACTTTGATTACATTCCAGCCGGCACCCCGAAAGGCCGCTTCCAATTCCTGAATAACCTTGCCGTTACCTCTGACAGGTCCGTCCAGGCGCTGCAGATTACAGTTCACGACAAAGATCAGGTTATCCAGATTTTCACGTGATGCAAGGGTGATCGCACCGAGTGATTCGGGTTCGTCCATTTCACCATCCCCAACGAAAGCCCAAACCTTGCGATTTTCGGTATTGACCACTCCCCGGCCACCCAGATATTTCATGAAGCGCGCCTGATAGATCGCCATTAACGGCCCCAATCCCATTGATACAGTTGGAAATTGCCAGAAATCCGGCATCAGCCATGGATGAGGGTAAGAAGACAATCCCTTGCCGCCGGTTTCCTGGCGAAAATTATCAAGCTGCTCTTCCGTCAACACTCCAAACAGATACGCATACGCATAGATTCCAGGGGAAGAATGTCCCTGAACGTACACCAGATCACCCCCATGTGCGTCTGTAGGGGCCCGCCAGAAATGGTTATAACCCACATCATACAATGTCGCAGCGGAAGCAAAACTGGCAATATGGCCGCCTACATTGGTTTTGCGATTGGCACGCAGTACCATCGCCATTGCATTCCACCTTACATAAGAGCGGATGCGATGTTCCAGGGCATGATCACCCGGAGAACGTTCTTCTTTTCCCGGAGGAATCGTATTGATATAGGCGGTATTGGCACTATAGGGCAAATAAGCACCGGAGCGGCGTGCTTTTTCGACCAATCTTTCCAGCAGATAATGGGCACGTTCGGTTCCTTCATTGACCAGGACCGTCTCCAAGGCATCCAGCCATTCCTGCGTTTCTTGTGGATCGATATCCTGTGGATCCATATCGGGCATGCTCCCTTATTGACAATTCTAAGATTATTGCATCGAACTGCGCCAGGCAGTGGATTGCCCCCCTGTTTTAGCGCGTTCGGCTGCTTCGATGGTATTATTCATCAACATCATAATGGTCATAGGACCTACCCCTCCGGGAACCGGTGTAATATGACCAGCTTTTTCTTTCACGTCCGGGAAATCGACATCTCCACAAAGGCGACCGTCCTCCAGACGACTGATCCCTACATCAATAACTGTCGTTCCGGTACGGATCATATCGCCCTTCAGCAAATTCGCTTTTCCAGTTGCCATTACCACGATATCTGCCTTGCGGGTATGATCGCCCAGTTCCCGGGTCCGGGAAGTACAAATCGTGACAGTTGCCCCTTTCTCCAGCAACATAAGCGCCATTGGTTTTCCGACGATGTTGCTGCGTCCGACAACAACCGCATGCTGTCCCTGAATAGGGATTTCATATTCTGCCAGCATTTTCATCACGCCAAACGGGGTGCATGGACGGAACAGAGCATGGCCGGTTGCCAATGCTCCCACATTGCAGGGATGAAACCCATCCACATCTTTTTCTATTGCTATGGCAGCGATCACCTCATGAATCCGGATTTGCTCGGGCAAAGGCAACTGCACCAGAATGCCGTGGATTTCAGGGTTCGTATTCAAGTCCTGTATCTGTCGCAATATAATTTCCTGGGAAGTTTCAGCAGGGAAATTAAAAACTTCAGAACGTATCCCTAATTCTCCACAAACTTTGGCTTTGTTTCGCACATAAACAGAAGAAGCCGGATCGCTCCCCACCAGAATCACTGCTAGACCGGGTTGCATCCATGTTTCCGACAGCAGGGTCGCGCGCTGCTTCAATTCTTCCCGAAGCCTGCCTGCGACGAGATTACCGCTGATAATATTTGCACTCATGAATCCGGGATATTATGTCAGGTTGAACAGACGAATCAGATAAATACCTTATTTAACAGACCTTCACCAGATATCTTTCTGCCGGTTACTTGTTTCAAACGGAGAGACAGCTTTGTATTTCACGATATTTGTTAATTCGGCTTCTGCTCAATCAGAGGGGGGGATTTTGGAGCGCTCGCCTTTCCCTACCTTATACCGATAAATCATCAGACCAATCAGAGAAACAGGTGTCACGAATAAAAAAGCCATCAGTAACCCAACCGCCAAGATAGTGATATCGTCACTCTCGGGCAGATAAATTGTTACAAACCATACACCGATCATGGCAAAAAGCAACCCGCCCAATAACAGGATTTTCTTACCCTGATCATAATAACGCCACAATCCTCCTGACACCCTCACATCATCAAGATAATGATCAAAAACCTCGGCAAGGCTGCGATCACCCGGTTTCGATTCATATCCCAGTGCTAGTGCCAGTGCCTCATCACCATCGTCCAGCCTGGATACTCTCCTGACAAATGCAGTCTGTTTCTCTGCCCGCCGAGGTTTGACACCATCCCGGATCATCATGCAGAGCAGCGCCTGAAATGCTTTTTCCTGAGCATCTGCTGTCGTCGCCTCGTACTGGTCATAAAACTGCTGCATCACACCCACCAGATAAAGCTGAATGGTCATATCCCTGAACTGTGGTGCAAAATCATATTTTTTGTCTGTGATGTGCGGAAGCTGTTCTGTCAGAACCTCTTTCGCACGTCGAATACAGGCATCGAGCACCTCTTCCCCGAATTTCTCTGCTGTCTCTTTCATTATCAATTAATCGGGACTGTTGCCCTTCCCGGAATCAGTTTCAATACATCGCATTATATACTCCCCGGGAAACACATGAAATCCATAAATCCTGAAACGATCTATCAGTCGAGAGAAGCGCAGATAAATCTATGGCTGCCATTCGGTTATAACCGTATTACGCCGGATTCAGCAGTAGCTCTAGACAAGATGAATTTGCAGCACAGCCATACCGCTGATCGTCGTTCCGATTTTTCCGGGATATTGCCGGAACAGAAACAATGATATGCTGGCGGCCATGGCACTTTCCCAGCGTGAACAATCGTTAAGACAATCTCTCGGTTCTCTGCTTGCCCGGCATCTCTGGGCCAAAATTCTGGCAGGTATGGTACTGGGCACTATTACAGGCCTGGCATTATCTCCAGGCGGTTTTGCATTGCTGGAAAATGAGCAAGTGTTGGCAATGGCGGAATGGATTGCTCTCCCCGGTGTTGTTTTTCTGGAAACACTCAAGATGGTGGTCATTCCATTGGTTGTCTGTTCTATTGTACTGGGCATTCTAACTAGCGGCTCCCCTCACCAGTTGAAGAAAATGGGTGCATTCATCGTACCCTATTTCGTGATTACTTCTTTCGTCGCAGTGGGAATCGGGCTTGTAATCTCTCTCGCCATTCAACCGGGCCATGCTATTGAGGGCAGTGTCAGCTCAATGGCAGCTGATATGAGGGCTGCCTCTGATGTGCAGACATTCCATAACCTCACCGTTCCCCAGCGTATTATCAACCTCATCCCTTCAAATTTCGCTGAGGCAGTTATGCAGGCGGACATGCTGAAGATCGTGATCGGTACAATTTTTCTGGGTATAGCAGCATTGACGATTCCGCGTGAAATCGTCAAGCCGTTCGAGCAGTTATGTTTATTCGGGCAGGTTGCTGCGATGAAAATCATCAGCTGGGCCATGGTATTGGCTCCTTATGCCGTGTTCGGCTTGATGGCTGATGCTATGATCCGACTGGGCTTCAACGCACTCGAAGCAATTGGCTGGTATATGGCTTGTGTGTTGCTGGGCCTCGTAATCATTCTCGGATTATATCTTTTAGGTGTGGCTGTGTTCGGTAACCGGTCTCCGTTTGAATTTCTGCGGGCCATACGTGATGTACAACTGCTGGCCTTCTCTACTTCCAGTTCAGCCGCTGTGATGCCGTTATCGATTCGGGCAGCAGAAGAAAATCTTGGGATCAACGAAGATATCAGTCGTTTTGTCATTCCTATTGGTACAACAATTAATATGGACGGTACAGGACTTTATCAGGCAGTAGCTGCTATTTTTCTATGTCAGATATTTAATGTGGATCTGAGTCTTACAGAGATGATCCTGCTTTTATGTACCACGGTTGGGGCTTCGATTGGCACACCCGCCACACCCGGTGTCGGCATTGTCGTATTGGCTACCATTTTATCGGGTATTGGTGTTCCTCCTGCCGGGATCGGTATTATTCTGGGTGTCGATCGTATTCTCGACATGTGTCGTACAACTATCAATGTCACCGGGGATCTGACCGCTGTCGTTATTATGGACAAGTGGATGAAGAAACCTGCCTGAGACAAAAGTGGTATCAGCTGCTTAACCCAAGTTTCAGGATAAGTATTTAAGCTCTGACCAGGCTATTGTTCCTGATCAGGTTCAGGGCAGGCTTGTTATGGGACAAACCGTAAACCATTCAATACCAGCTATCAGATTGACGAGGAAATTGAAGGAGAGCGATAGTGGGCGTGCTCGATCAGGCAAAATTCTTCAACTGCTGTCGCTGGATAATTACTCACGCTGCAATCGAGTATTCCCTATCTGATTCGCTCGACTTTGCCGTGCCGCTTCCACCTCGACATCGCAGAAGTTCAGTCGCAAGGAGGCAAGCTGTACCTGTTCGTCGCTATTGACCACTCTACCAGGTTTGCTTACGCTAAGCTGCATCAGCAGCTTGACAGGACAGTAGCCACCGCTTTCCTGCAAAGCAGTGACTGCCACCCTTCTTCCAAGATCTCTGCCAGTATAAGGTGGGACTAAACATCTTAGTGTTTTATGATTTCTATATACAGCAAATCCTGTCTCTCTTCTGCGGAGCATGCCGATAGCGAAGTCTGGTTGAGTGCGCTGGCTGCACAATTTATGCCCAATGAAATTGTGTTGTTGCGCCAAACCTTTGCAATGGCCGCCCCCCTGTATCATGGACAGTATACGCTGACCGGTATGCCTTTACTGCAGCATGCAATGGGAACCGCTTCTATTCTTATCGGCATGCGTATGGATATCGAAACTGTGGCTGCGGCTATGCTACATGCAGTGCCAGCGTATCTGGATGATTGGCATACGCAGGTGGAACGCGAATTCGGTACCAGCATTGCGGGTCTGGTGGAAGGTATAGCGCGTATGGAGCGGATCCGTCAGTTTAGCGAAATTGAGCATTTACATGGACTCGGCAGTACGGGTGACCAGGCGCAGCAGATCGAAAATCTGCGCCAGATGCTGTTGGCTATGGTGCAAGATATTCGTGTAGTGCTCATTAAGCTTGCGGAGCGTACACAAACGCTGCGTCATCTTTCTGGGGCAAATCCTGAACAGCAGCAACAAATTGCGCGTGAGACACGTGGCATTTTCGCGCCGCTCGCCAATCGTTTGGGCATATGGCAAATCAAATGGGAACTGGAAGACCTCGCGCTGCGCTACCTGGAACCCCAGCTCTACAAGGAAATCGCAACCCTGCTGGATGAGCGACGCATAGACCGCGAGCAATATATCGCCGATGTGCTGGACCAACTCAGACAAGAACTGCTACAGGCCGATATTAAAGGCGAGGTCAGTGGGCGACCAAAACATATCTACAGTATTATCAACAAGATGCGCCGCAAGCATCTCGAATTCAGTAAGCTCTACGATATACGCGCGGTGCGTATCCTCGTAAACGACGTCAAGGACTGTTATGCCGCACTGGGCCTGGTGCATCATTTGTGGCAGCCCATACCCGGGGAATTTGATGATTACATTGCACGCCCCAAGAACAATGGATATCGCTCGCTACACACCGCTGTAATCGGCCCGCGTGGTCTGGCGCTTGAGGTGCAGATCCGTACTCACGACATGCATCACGACTCTGAATTGGGGGTAGCTGCACACTGGCGTTATAAGGAAACCGTTAAATCGGAGAGTAAATTCAACGAAAAGATAGCTTGGTTGCGCCAGATTCTGGCATGGAAAGACGAAATCAGCGATGGCGGCGAGCAGCTCGAACAGTTCAAGAGCGAGCTTTTTCAGGACAAGGTGTTCGTACTCACGCCGCAAGGTAAAGTCATCGATTTGCCCAAAGGTTCAACACCTATAGATTTTGCCTATGCTTTACATACCGATCTGGGCCACCGTACCCGCGGCGCCAAGGTGGATGGCAATATCGTCCCCCTTAACACACGGCTGCAGAATGGACAACGCGTGGAAATCCTTACCTCCAAAAGGGGGGTGCCGAGTCGAGACTGGCTCAATCCAGCACTTTGCTATCTGCAAAGCTCGCGCGCACGTGCCAAGGTACGTCATTGGTTCAAGTATCAAAATTTTGAAGAAAACGTATCGGTTGGACGTGCCAGACTGGACCGTGAACTCCATAGAGCCGGGGTTGGCAGTGTCAATCAGGAGAAGCTTGCACAGAAATTAAATTACAATCGCCTTGAAGACCTGCTTGCTGCTATCGGTCGGGGGGATGTCAGCGAACACCAGCTTGCCCTTGCCATTCAGGAAACCACTCCGCTCAGGCCAACAGAAACACTCCCGACCTTCACTGTCAGCAGGCATACGTATGCCCCTAGGGCTCCTTCAGGTATCGTAGTCGAAGGAGTCAGTAATCTGCTTACCAATCTGGCCAGATGTTGTAAGCCAGCGCCGCCGGATAATATCGTTGGCTACATTACACGTGAACGTGGGGTGACCATTCACCGCCAGAGCTGTCCCTTTATTACTCGCCTGCCGGAAGAGAGGCGCAATCGTTTATTACAAGCATCATGGGGTACCAGCACGAATTTACTTGCCAGCGTTGATATCGCAGTGGAAGCTTATGATCGTCAGGGCCTGCTACGTGATATCAGCGACCTGTTCGTGCGTGAAAAGGTCAACGCCATCAAGGTAAATCTGCTCAGCCGTAATAATCGGGCGATAATGCACTTTTCTCTTGAAGTTACTGATTTGAATCAATTGCAGCGCATACTCACGCAAATCCAGCATATGCCCGATGTTATTTCAGCGCAGCGACGGGAATAAACGGATCAAACAGCAATGTCAAAAGCACCCCCCAGCGTCTCCTCCATCCAGTTGCGCAACTGCGCACGTGTATTCCCTTGCTCTCCAGAAATTTGCCCCTGACTTTCTTAGTCGGACACACAGAGAAATCCTTCCGGTTTCCCCTGGAAGAAAAATGCTCTAAAGTGACTCAAACACACCTGCTGCACCCATACCGCTACCGACACACATGGTCACCATACCATATCTGAGTTTGTGACGCCGCAGCCCGTTGAGTAAAGTCGCAACCCGGATTGCGCCGGTTGCGCCCAGTGGATGCCCCAGTGCAATAGCACCGCCCAACGGATTGACTTTGGTGCGATCGAGCCCCAGTTCATTGATGACAGCCAGACTTTGCGCCGCAAATGCCTCATTTAATTCAATCCAATCGAGCTCGTCCTGTTTGATACCGGTCTGTTTCAGCACTTTGGGAATTGCCTCGATGGGGCCGATCCCCATGATTGCAGGGGGCACACCGGCAACAGCATAGCCAATAAATCGTCCGATCGGCGTCAGATTGAAATGCTGCAGGGCAGCCGCACTCATCAACATGACTGCACCCGCTCCGTCCGACATCTGCGAACTGTTGCCCGCAGTCACGGAACCCTGTGCAGCAAATACCGGCCGTAATCTGGCGAGTGCTTCCGGGCTGGTATCCGCCCGTGGCCCCTCATCCGTATCCTGAATAACGGATATCTGCTGAACTTCATAGGTATTCAAATCCGGGCGGCTCTGCTGAATCGGATAAGGGGAAATTTCATCCTTGAATTCGCCCTGCTCGATGGCCCGGATTGCCCGTTGATGGCTCTCCAGAGCAAATGCATCCTGTTCTTCCCGTCCGACCTTCCATTGATCTGCCACTTTTTCCGCGGTCATCCCCATGCCATAAGCAATGGCCACATTTTCATCCTGGGTGAATAATGAAGGATTCATCGCCACCTTGTTGCCCATCATGGGAATCATGCTCATACTTTCGGTTCCTGCCGCGATTATTACATCAGCTTCTCCCAGGCGGATTCGATCTGCAGCCATGGCAACAGCCTGCAAACCGGAAGCACAAAACCGGTTGATTGTCATCCCGGGTACACTATCAGGCAATCCGGCCAGTAACAGTGCCACACGTGCGACATTGATGCCCTGCTCAGCCTCCGGCATGGCACATCCGACGACGACATCATCAATGGCTGCCGGATCGAGTCCTTCACACCGTTTCAATACCGCCTGCAGCACATGTACCAGTAAGTCATCCGGACGTACATCTCTGAACATACCTCGCGGCGCCTTACCCACCGGTGTACGGGTAGCGGCTACGATATAGGCATCCTGCAGTTGTTTGGTCATTAGATTTCTCCTTCGATTCTTAAGTGGCAGGCAAATCAGTTCCGTAACGGTTTACCAGTCTTCAGTGTATGGGTGATCCGCGCCTGGGTTTTTTCGGTTGCCAGCAGTTCGATAAATGCAGAACGCTCCAGTCCCAGTAACCATTCTTCGTCCACCCGACTGCCCGTTACGATATCACCGCCACACATTACCTGTGCGATCTTACTGCCGATCAGATAATCATGTTCAGAAATGAATGCGCCTTCCAGCATGTTCACCAGCGTACTTTTGATCGTGGCAATCCCTGTTGCTCCGGCCACCACGATTTCACGCGGACGCAATGGCGGACGATAACCTGCTTCGGCCAGTGCAAGTGCCTGGGCTTTAGCGACGTGTAACAGCTCGAGACGATTCATGACCACCACATCTGCGGGCTGCAGATAACAGAATTCTTTTGCCTGATCTGCGCTTTTTGCCAGTTGGGCCATTGCGATGGTTTGGAAAGAATGTTTCAAACGGGGAAAAGGATCACCATCGATAGCATTACGTGCTGCGCGCAAAGCAAATTCCTTACACCCCCCTCCGGCCGGTAACAATCCCACCCCTGCTTCGACCAGCCCGATGTAGCTTTCCATTGTCGCCACCGTACGATCACAGTGCATGACAAACTCACATCCCCCGCCCAAAGCCAGACCATCGACCGCAGCAACTGTCGGCACCAGACTGTAGCGAAGATGTTGGGAAACCCGCTGAAAACGGGCAATCATCGCCTCTACTTCAGCCAGTTTACCGGCCATCAGGACATCGGCCATATCCAGACTGCGCGCAGCCTGCAGAATAGTGGACTGTGCAGTCTTCCTGATTTTTTTGACAAATTCATCGAATGCGGAAAGAGGGACCTCGCTTTTGGGGCGCTCTGTTGCTTTTTGTAAATTGGCGCCCAGAGAAAACGGTGCTTCGGTCTGCCAGAGGATCAGTGCACGAAAATAGCGTTCCGCCTCGGTAACAGCCTGCTGCATGCCCTGGAGCACAGCGTCATCGATAGTATGTTTCTTAGTTTTGAAACTGACGATAGCGAGGTGGTCACCTGCATGCCACATACGCAACGCATCAGTTTCAAAAACTGTTTCGCCGTAAACAGCTTCCTCCTCACCAATCAGCCGATCCGGAAACAGCTGGCGCCGGTACACCGGCAACTGCGGCCGCGGATGAAGATTCTCCGTTAGCGGAGCATAAGAACCTTCTGGCGCATGGACCCCCTGTACAACATTGCAACCAACTGCCTGCACCCAGGCTGGCAACGGTACTGCTGCCATGGATCTGGCAGCAGCGATATCTGCTTCGATCCAGTTTGCCACCGTGTTCCATCCGGCTGCCTGCCAAATTTCGAAAGGTCCCCGTTCCCAGCCAAATCCCCAGCGCATCGCCAGATCGACATCGCGTGCATTATCGGCAATCGATTCAAGGTGGGCTGCACAGTAATGTAGCAAATCCCGGTGAATCGCCCATAAAAACTGCGCCTGCGGATGCGAGTGATCATGCAAGGCAGCAAATTTGGCGACCGGATCTCTCTGCTTCAGGAGCGTTTCGATTTCACTATCGATCTCGCTCTCTGCGAGCTGATAAGCATCCGTCTCCGGATTTAGCACGTGAATCTCTTTACCCTGTTTCTGATAGACGCCCTTGCCACTCTTCTGTCCCAACGCCCCTCGATCAACCAGCTTCTGTAACCAGTCGGGAAGGGTGTAGTAAACATACCAGGGATCATTCACCAGCCCGTTCCGCATGGTTTGTACAACATGTGCAAGAACATCCAGGCCGACCAGATCTGCTGTCCGGAAGGTTGCGCTCTTAGGACGACCAATCAGCGTACCGGTCAGCTTGTCCACCAAATCAAAACTCAGACCGAATTGCCGGGCGTGATACATGGTTGCCAACATAGAAAAAACACCCACCCGGTTAGCAATGAAATTAGGGGTATCTTTAGCATAGATGACACCCTTGCCAAGACCGGTTACCAGAAAGGTTTCCAGCGCATCGAGTATTGCTCTGTCGCTTTGCTCCCCGGCTATCAGTTCCACCAGATACATATAGCGCGGCGGATTGAAAAAATGGACACCGCAAAAACGCGGCCGCAGTGCCTCAGGCACAGCAGCTGCCAGTTGATTGATAGAAAGCCCGGAAGTGTTGCTGGCAAAGATAGCTTGCTCATGCAGATATGGCGCAACTTTTTCATACAGCTCTTTCTTCAGATCCAGACGCTCAGCAATCGCCTCGATTACGAAATCACAATCCCGGAGTTTTTCCAGATGCTGTTCATAATTGGCAGGCTCGATACTGGCAGCCCTGGCAATCACCGATAACGGTGCAGGCTCCTGTTTTTTCAGTTTATCAATCGCCTTCAGTACGTTGGCATCGGGATTTCCAGTTTCTGCCGGCAATTCAAACAATAATGTCTCAATGCCGGCATTGACCAGATGTGCAGCGATTTGTGCGCCCATGACACCTGCTCCCAGTACTGCAGCTTTCTTTACGATGAATGAATGATTATTCAAAGCTCCTCCCGTAATGATCAGATTTCCGGCAAGTATCACCTGCTCTTGGTATGGTATGTTTGACTCAAGCACAGCAGACTGCAGGCTTCATTCCGGTAAAAAGATTACAAGCATGGCCTCCAAAGAGCAAGCTTCTTGCTTGGGGCGTGTGCACAGATACGAATCTGCTGTCCTCTCTTCCAGCAAATCATAGTAATTGTGAACGGCACCACTCTGACTATGATTGACTATATTAATGATAATAATTATCATTATCTATGCTGTTACCTAATTTACCTACCCCGAACTGGCATATTCAAAACTGGGAGACACAACATGCATGTACCCGTAATTCTGCAACAGCCGGGACTCGATACTTTATCGCCGGAAAACAGGTTACCTGAGATAATTATTACCGATACTCCTCCTTCTCCTGTAAAACGCCTCAAGCTCTGGGGGCTGAGCAGATCCTATCATTGCCCCATTATTGGTCTTTGTCTGTCCTCCGCAGATCTTGAACGCTTTGCCAAACGTTTCCATTTCAATGCCCCCTTGAATAATGCTCATGCTTTGCATGTCGAAGCAGTGTGCCGTGTAGCTTCCAGAAGCCGTGTAGCAGAGACGATACATAAGCATCTGGACAAGCTGTATCAGGGATACATCCGGCAATTCGATGCAGCGAAAACGGACCATGATGTGCTGACACTCTGGAATAACTGTTTTTCCAGCGGAAGAATAGCCGGTCCACTATGGGCAGCGTTGACACACAAACGAATCAGTAATGAAGCCAGAGAGCAAATCCACGACATGGTTCATATGCATATGCATGAGGCGGTCGCTGATCTTTCAGCTGTACGGACCCGGGTAACCGAAATTGAGCAGATGCTGGCAGAAACGAGCGCTCACCTGGAGCAAGTTAAAGAAAAACATTTCCGGACAGAATTGCGTTTACGTCAGCGGCTGGAACAGGCAGCAGCGGAAATCCGGCAATTGCAGCAATTCCGCCGGGAAGACGACACTATGCGTCAGCGTCTGGAAACGCTGGAATCCGGCCGCACCATGATCGAGATGGGGCAGCGTCTTATGCAATTGGCAACAGAAAATGAACAGTTGCGCATCAAAGCGGCGCAAGCAGATGAGCTCAAACAATCCCTCAAAAATGCCTGCCACAGCCTGACTGAGCTTTACCGGGAACGGGACACACTGCGCATAGAACGGAACACGCTAGAAAACCTGCTGATAACAAACAGCCTCGACAATTGCACAGACAGGAAAGAGGCTGATACTGCCAGGACAGACATTTCTCTCTACAACTGTATTCTGTGTGTGGGCGGACGATCCACCCTGCTGCCACAATATCGTGCACTGGCCAGACAGCTCGGGCTTGAATTATCCCATCATGACGGTGGATTGGAAGACGCTCTTTCGCGTCTGCCTGAAATGATTTATGGCGCCAGCGCAGTCATTTGTCCGACCGATTGCGTCAGCCATGCCGCCTATTATCAGGTAAAAAGGCTTTGCAGACTGGGGCACAAACCCTGTCTGCTGTTTAAGGGAATGGGTGTTTCCAGCTTCGCTGCAGCACTGGCCAAGATTGCTTCGGGTAAAGCCAGCATGAATGGCACATTCATCGAATCGACCGAAACTATTACATAAACATATAACGGGCGATTCGCTACAGGTAGTTTTCGATAAATGAAGTGGAGGATTTATGAATTTTTGGATTAGAAGAATCCAATCAGTTGTACCGTTTTTTTTACTGCTGGCCGCACTGGTTTGCTCCGGCCTGACACTCGCAGCCAATTCGTCCGCACTGGAAGAACAGACCGGTTTCCTGATCGTAACCGCCGACCGGGGTTTTGTCGGTAACGAAGAAATCCGGGATGCGTTCGAGGTTTTCTCCGCTGTCGGCTATCCGGCAGCACTAGTATTCGTTACTGACGAGCGCACCCGGGAAACCGTGAAATCCGGCCTGGATATACTCAGAAATCAGGATGTCAAGCGCATCGTGGTGTTGCCATTGTTTATGTCTGCCGCGGAACCGCGCTATCAGCTCGTTTACGAACTCCTCGCAGAGGAAAAACAAAATAATCCGATCGCTTTTGCACGTCCTTACGGAGAAAGTTATTTCGCTGTCGAGGCGCTTGCCACCCGGTTGCGCACCCTCGAACAGCCTGCGGACCGGCATTTGCTGGTCGCCGGCTACGGAGCAAAGGACGAAGCCAGTCAACAGGCCATGAGCAAGGATTGGTCTCGTATCGTCAGACAGGCATCACACGACCTTGATTTTCAGTCGATCAATACCTTGATCATCCCCGAAAGAGAATCGGATGAAAACGGAGAAGATTATATGGCCCGCGTTAAGCAACAGCTTACCGGAACGTTGGCATCTCTGAGACCGGCAAACAAGGACAACAAAAATCAGGTCGTTGCATTCGCTTTCGGTCCCAAGCATGACAGTATGATGTCACTCGAAGCGCGACTGGAATGGCTGCTGCCTGAGAATGCAGTATTCGATCATTTTCAGATCGACCCCCGGAAGCTTACCATGTGGATGGAACGCGAGGCCAACCGCAACCTGCCTCTTGCTGCAGAAAATACCGGCGTAATCCTGTTCGCCCACGGCTCCGATTTCCACTGGAATGAGAATCTGCGCATAGCAGTACAGCCGCTGATGGATCGCTACCACATCGAATTCGCTTTTTCCATGGCTGATCCCATTACGATCGAACGGGCATTGCGCAAGCTGGAGCAACGCGGCGCGAAAGCAGCAATTATTGTCAGCGCGTATGCAACAAATAATTCATTCCGCCCGGAAATCGAATATCTGACCGGTTTGGATATCGAGAATTATCCAGCCGGGCCCAGCACCCCGGAGAATAAAAACGGACATGGACATCATGGAAAATCCAGCCAGCCCGTTCCCAGAATTCTAACCTCCCTGCCAGTCATCTGGACAGGGGGATATGAGGACAATCCTCTGTTTGCAACCGCCTTGTTCGATCGTGTCCTCGAATTATCCAAAGATCCGGCTAAAGAAACAATCATTCTGGTGGCGCACGGCGCGCGGGATGATCAGCGTAACGCAGCATGGCTGCAGAAGCTGGAAAATATTGCTGACCATATGCGACACAACGGGGGTGAAAAATTCAGGGCCATCCGGGCTGCCACTTGGCGTGAGGACTGGCCGGAAAAACGTGTTCCCTGGATCGAGAAAGTAAAGGCCATGGTCACAGAGGCCAATAAACAGGGCGGCAAAGCCATCGTCATCCCTGCCCGTACGACAGCCACCGGTCCGGAAAGAAAATTTCTGGCAGGTCTCGAATTTGAGCTGGGAGAAGGCTTTGCGCCTCACCCTTTATTTGCTCAATGGGTTGATGAACAAATTCAGCAAGGTACCAAACAACATACGGAAGCTACCAATTACCAATGAAATTCTGAAATAAACGTCACTGCGTTCTCGCAATGAAAAAATAAATCAGCGTTTACCTAAATAACTAAAAAAAGCCTGTGTTTGTATAAAACCGTGGTGAAACTATATCCAGCCAGCCAGCGTCGAGCCAGCCAGCCAGAAAAATCATTTATTCTTCTGGGGGAGTATTTTTATTATGTCACTGAAGCTCGAACCTCATCTGGCTATGCCAGGTATTTGTCTCTTGGTCATGACTTTGTTTGTCTTTTCCCGCCCCGCCGATGCACAAACGGTACCGGCAGGTACAGAAACGGCAAGCAGACTGGCCTCCACGAATCTGCAGGAAATCACCGTTACTGCCACCCGCACCAGTCGGAAGGTAAGCGATGTTCCTGAATCAGTCAGTGTTGTCGATACCGAGCAGATACGGACTCGTCAGGCGGCCGATATAGGAGACATACTGCGTTATCTGCCCAACGTCGACTTGGGTGGGGGGCCGCGTAATCTCGGCTTGAACCCTGTCATACGCGGGATGGGAGATGATCGCATCCTGTTTCTGCTGGATGGTGCCCGACAGGATTTCAATCGCGGACACAATGCCAGGATTTTTATTGATCCATCCTTACTCAAGCGAGTCGATGTCATGCGCGGACCGGCTTCCGCTGTATGGGGCAGTGGTGCCCTGGGAGGAGTGATGTCCTTCACCACTCTGGACGCAACCGATCTGTTACGCGGCGATGAGCGTTTCGGTATGAAGGTCAGGGGCGGATTTCAGAGTATGAATGAACAATATATTCCCGGTGTCAGTGTATATGGTCTGCTCAGTGATGATTTTGACTATCTGTTCGATTTTTCCTACCGTAACGCAGCTGATGATATCCGCCATGGTGATGGTTCCAAGCTGCAGAATTCAAGTTTTGAATCTTATGCGGGTCTAGCCAAACTGAACTGGACCCCCGGTGATCATCGCTTCACATTTTCCGCCCAGACTTTCGATCAGGCCGGCAAAGTTCCTTCCAACTCGCAAGCGGCCTCTGCTGCCGATACCCTGGTGGACCGGGATACCGAACAGCGCAACTATACGTTACGTTATCGCTATGAAAATCCCGACAATACCTGGCTGAATCCTGAAATACTGGTTTATCACAATACAACTTACAGTGTTGAAAAACGGCTGTTTGACCGGCGACGTGATGAAACGGATTTTTCGACTACGGGCATCAATGCGCGTAACAGTTCACGCCTCGACCTGAACAGCTTCGTTACTCAGGTCATTACCTATGGAGTCGACTACTTTCACAATGAAGCCAAGGGAAAACGCAATCGCGCACCCCGACCGGAATTCCCTCGAGGCAACGCAGATGTAGTCGGCGTATTCCTGCAGGATGAGATCACGCTGTGGAAACGATTGTCACTGATTCCCGGGGTACGCTGGGATTATTTCCGCAGCGAGGCAGACAGCGTCACGGCCAGCGCGAATAATAATGATCGAGTCAACTTTAAAATCGGCGGGCTGTTCAAAGTCACCGACTGGTTATCAATTACCGGTGGTTACAATGAAGCATTCCGTGCTCCGACATTAAGTGAATTATTTACCACGGGTACCCACTTTACCTGCGGACCGGGCTGTGCCAATCTGTTTATACCCAATCCCAACCTCAAACCGGAAACCGCGTTCAATAAAGAGGTCGGAGCCCGCATACAAAAATCGGATCTGCTGTACCAGAACGATCAACTGGCTATCCGGGGGGCATATTTTCATAACAAGGTCAAAGATTTTGTCGATCTGATGGTTGACTTTGTTTTCGTCCCTGTTCCCGGCAACCCCGGCAGAGGAGGAATCACAAGCAGTGACAATGTACGTGATGCCGTGCTGGAAGGGTTCGAAATAGAGGCTAATTATGTAGCAAAATACGGCTATACCGGCTTCTCCTATTCCCAGACGCGCGGCAGCAACCGGACAGATGGCGGCGTATTATCTAACGTTCAGCCGGATAAATGGATTGTACTGGCTGGCCTGAACTGGCCAACCTATGATTTGTCTCTCGGCTGGCGCAGCAGTATTGTCGAAGCACAAAATCGTGTGCCCACCGGTGGAACCCCCACTCCCGGCTATACGTTGCATGATCTGACACTGACCTGGCTGCCGCGGCATGGCTCATTCAAAGGTGTACGGCTTGATTTTGGAATCGATAATCTGACTGATAAGGATTACAGACGACACCTCAACGTCCTGAGAGATCCGGGACGTAACTACAAACTCAATGTTTCCTATCAGTTTTAGTCAAGTCTGCTGTCCATACCGGGAAGATATAAAGGCTGTCTCAGAGAATCTGTTTTCTTTGAAGTCGAATAAAAAATCGGCGTCAATAGAATCATAAAGATCCTCAAAAGCCCTATAAGCCATCTGTCGGTGCCAGTGCAAGCGCGCAATGCTGACAGATGGCTTAGATGTTTAGTCCCTCAATGTGCTGGTGTAATATATAACC
>JBIQJX010000087.1:0-6155 GCA_044507105.1 Nitrosomonas sp. | reverse complement strand
AATGAAGTTGGCAGAAGCTTTTAAACTAAAATCCTCTACTGCAAGCTCCTGTTAAAAATGGGGGGATTACCGCGGGACTTGCACCCGCAGGAGACGCCCAGGTTGGGCGCACATAAAAAAACACCCCACTCAGAATTTCCGTGGGGTGTAAAGGCTTCGTCACAAAATCTGTACTGCAAATTTTTCGATCTTGCTCGAAACTAGAAGAGAGAAATACCCGTCATTGCTGAGGGAACAACACTGCTATAACATAGGAATGGTCATTAAAAATCTTTTTGCCCGCTAGAAATACCTGCTCACCTGTCTTAAAACCCGATCCCGACATATCCACCGGCCGTAAATCCGCTGACATTGACACCGTCAAGTTTACCGCCAGCCAGCTGATACCGGGCATCTGCACCCACATAGACTGCTTTCCAGATATTGTAATCAGCACCCACCCCAAACATGACCCCCGGTTGCAGGACTGTGATAGATTCAGAAGGCGGACTGATGACATGCAGCGCCAGACCGGCGGGGATAATCCATGGCCTGAACCTTTGTCCTTCCATGAATTTTATTTTCGGGGAGGCAGTAAGTGTAAACTGGCTTACTGTCACCTTGCGCGGATTGAGCGCCCCCCCCGCCAGCTGAGTAGGCGCATTGGCGAGCGCATTCCCCAAGACACTATTGCTGAATTGCTTATATTCGAACATCAATTCAGCAAAAATACTGGTCCCCGGCAGCATGCCCCAGACATCATCAGTCAGGTTGAAATCGAAGCCGGCACCGACATACCAGGCATCCTTTCCAGCCTGATCCTGTGCCCCTACCGGAGCAACAGCACTTTGGATGGAAACACCGTTACGGGTGCGATCATTATGTGCAAAACCTCCGCGGAAGAACACATTATGCTTGCCCCTCTTCCCTGCATTTCTTTCTGCCGCGCTGACAGAAACGGTTGACTGTTCATTTTTTTTTATTTTTTGTACATTTCTCGCTGTATCGGCTTTAACTCTATCCAATTCACTCCGAATGGAATGTAATTGCTGCTCCAGTATCCTGATTTGTGATTCCAGCGCCTGTGTTGATGTATCCTGAGCAAGTGTTTGCGATGACCCCAGGAATGCTGAAACACCAAACACGCCGGCCATGAAACTGAAAACCGCCTGCTTCCTGATGACATACCGACTCACTTGTTCCTCCTTTATTGATTTTATAGATATTGATATAGTTGATGACAGATGTTAGATAATTGCCGACATGGTTACTTTGATCTATATCAAGGAATGTCTCTTTTCACTACTTATCTGGAGAAGCCTGCCTGGTCATGATTCGCGCTCTTGCTCCCGATACTCCCTTCCCGCCACTGGAACAGGCTTTGATCGAGCCTAACGGTTTACTGGCCGCCGGCGGAGATCTGATGCCGGAACGGCTGATATCCGCCTATCGACAGGGAATCTTTCCCTGGTTCAATCCAGGGGAAATCATCCTCTGGTGGAGTCCAGATCCGAGAATGGTATTGTTCCCTCAGGAATTAAAAATCTCACGCTCACTCCACAAAACTCTGAAGAAGGACCACTACCAGATCCGGACAGACAGCGCATTCACCGCTGTCATGCGAGCCTGTGCAGCGCCCCGTAAAAAACAGGCCGGTACCTGGATACATCCGGAGATGATTGCTGCCTATACTGCACTGCATCATCAAGGCATATCTCATTCGGTCGAGACATGGATCAATGGAGAATTGGCCGGCGGGCTATATGGCGTCGCCATTGGTAAAATTTTTTTCGGTGAATCAATGTTTTCCCGCGTCCCCGATGCATCCAAAATCGCATTGGTTCATCTGGTCAAACAACTGGAATGCTGGAATTATGGTTTGATTGACTGTCAGATGAAGACGACTCATCTGATGAGAATGGGTGCGAGAGAAATTCCAAGACCCGAATTTGCCGGGCTGCTGAACAAGCTGGTAGCCGTACCGGAGCAGAACAGAAAATGGCATTTCGATTTCACCTACCGGGGATGAGCGGGTCAGATACAATGGATTTTCATATCACCCGCTACTATCCATGCAGTTATTTGCCGGATCAGCTTGCCCGCTCTCGCGTCGCCATCACTAAGGGTACCTCGGATACCGAGACGTATACACAACTGATCAGGCAGGGGTATCGCCGCAGTGGCAACTTCATTTATCGTCCGGATTGCGATCAGTGCCATGCCTGCGTACCGGTACGCATCATCGCCGATCAGTTCGATCCCAGCCGCACTCAGCGCAGAATATGGAAACAGCATCAGCATTTACACCCCACTCAGCATCGTCTTCATTTCGATCCGGCACATTTCAGTCTGTATCAGCGTTATCAGAGATTCCGTCACCCGGATGGGGGAATGGATCATGATGATTACAACGGACGGAAACAATATTGTGATTTCCTCCTGAAAAGTACGGTTGATTCTTTTCTGATGACGTTTCATGAGAATGAACATTTACGTATAGTCAGCATCATCGACCGGTTACCGGATGGATTTTCTTCGGTCTATACCTTTTTTGATCCGGAGATAGCCGGATCGAGCTACGGTACATTTAGTATTCTGTGGCAGGTAGAACAGTGCCGTATCAACCGCCTCCCCCACCTGTATCTGGGTTATTGGATCGCGGACAACCGGAAAATGCGCTATAAAGCTAATTTCCGTCCCATACAACTTCTGGTGGATAACCAGTGGCAGTATATGAACACCGCCCTTCCCCTCAAATAAATATGCTGTACACCCTCTTGCGCCCACTGCTGTTTCTACTGGATCCTGAAACAGCGCATATCTTTACGCTTGATGCACTTGGCTTTTTGAAGAAAGCCGGATTGCTTCCCGATCGTATAATCGACTGTAAATCAACTCACGTAATGGGACTGGATTTTCCCAATCCGGTTGGACTGGCCGCAGGCCTCGATAAAAATGGAGCATATATCAGGGCACTGGCATCTCTGGGCTTCGGTTTTATCGAAGTGGGAACGGTCACTCCGCGCCCTCAACTCGGCAACCCCAGACCCCGGCTGTATCGTATCCCCCAGGCACAAGCGATCATTAACCGGATGGGGTTCAACAATGAAGGCGTAGACAGGCTCATAGAAAATGTCGTGCAATCAGATTATCGGGGAATATTGGGCATCAATATCGGTAAGAATTCCGATACCTCCCTGCAACATGCAGTCGAAGACTACTTGACCTGTTTACGCAAAGTTTACCAGCATGCCAGCTATGTAACGGTCAATATCTCCTCACCCAATACCCTTCAACTTAGGCAACTGCAGAATGAAACAGAACTGGAGCATTTGCTGAAGGCACTCAAAACAGAACAGGCCCGATTGAGCGATCGCTACGGGCGTTATACTCCCCTAGCTGTCAAAATTGCACCTGACCTGGAATCTCCTCAACTCGCAGCAATCGCTTCTCTGTTATTGAAATACCGCATGGATGCAGTGATTGCAACCAATACCACTACTGCACGTGACGGCGTGGAAAATCTGCCTCATGCCCATGAGCATGGCGGATTGAGCGGTGCCCCACTCACTAACCGCAGTACCGCACTCATCTGCCAGCTCGCCAGCCATCTGCAACAGGCCATTCCCATCATTGGAGCGGGTGGTATCATGTCACCTTCAGATGCGCGCTCCAAGACAGAAGCCGGCGCCACTCTCGTCCAGATTTATTCCGGACTCATTTATCGCGGCCCCGGCCTGGTCCGGCAGATTGCTTCCCATCTTTGTTCTCCCCAGACCAATGCCGGATAAACATACACTGATTGAGCAAATCGACGCAGTATTACCACAGATCCACTGCGGGAAATGCGGATTTGATGGATGCAGGCCTTATGCCATGGCTATTGTCGAAGGCCGCGCTGATATTGATCAGTGTCCACCTGGTAGCGACGCTGTTATCGTAAAACTCGCGACAATCCTGAATGTTATGCCCAAACCGCTGAACACGGCTTACGGCCATCCCACATCGCCTGCAGTTGCTATCATCGATGAGACACAATGTATCGGCTGCACTTTCTGCCTGCGGGCCTGCCCAGTGGACGCCATCGTAGGCGCCGCGAAGCACATGCACACTGTTCTGACTGATATATGTACTGGCTGTGAGCGCTGCATTGCGCCCTGCCCGATGGATTGCATTAGCATGGAACCCGTCCCTGCTCCAGCCACCCCGGAAATCCGGCTGCAGTCAGTTGACCATGCACGCGAACGGTATCGAATCAGATCAATCAGATTGGCCCGCGATCAACGATCGTCTATAAAAGAACCGGAGCAGGAGATACAGATAACCAATACATCCGCTGTAACTCAACAGACAGCCAACCGAAAACAGGCAATCATTCAAGCGGCCATCGAGCGCGCGCGAGCAGCACATGCACAAGCAAATTTCTCCAGTCACCGAAACAAAGACTGAAACCGGATTAGGTAGTTGAAATGAATGCTGCCCGCCGCCGGGAAATATTTACCCGATTCAGAACAGCAAATCCTCATCCCACTACCGAGCTCGAATATAGTACCCCATTTCAGCTGCTGATTGCTGTCATATTGTCAGCGCAGGCCACAGACAAAAGCGTCAATCTGGCAACACGCCAACTGTTTCCGGTAGCAGACACACCCGAAAAGATCCTGGCATTGGGAGAGGCGGATCTTAGCTTATTCATTCAGCGAATCGGATTGTTCCGCACCAAAACCAGAAATATCCTTGCCACCTGCCGGGTATTGATGGAACAGCATGGCAGTGAAGTGCCCCGCACCCGCCAGGAACTCGAGAAATTGCCGGGGGTCGGCCGAAAAACAGCCAGCGTAATCCTGAATACTGCTTTTGGAGAACCAACTATTGCGGTAGATACCCATATTTTTCGAGTAGCCAATCGAACTGGTATCGCACCAGGTAAAAATGTCCTGGAAGTCGAACAAAAACTGCTCAAAGCGGTCCCCGGTGAATTTCGCCACGATGCCCATCACTGGCTGATCCTGCACGGACGTTATATCTGCAAAGCCAGAAAACCCTTGTGTGATAAGTGCCTGATTGTCGACTTATGTGAATTCAAAGGAAAGAATCTGGAGACAGCAACCGCTAACTCAGCTGCTACGGCGAATAAAATCTGAGATTATCGATTAAAAATACAGCAGTGTTTCCATAATAGCATAGCAATGCAGAAAACAGGCACAGAATGATGGCTATGCTTCCTGCTGGCCCCCATGGATGTTCTGGGTATATTTGAGGGCATCTATAAAAATTACTGAAAATAAAGTGACAAAACGCAATTCGGAGTACCCGGCTTAATCAGTAAATTTTTATTCTCCAGTTGCTGCCGTTGTAAAAATGAAAGAGGTTCTGCTGACAGCGTCAGGCTGGTAGGGATGAGTAGCTTTGTTGTAGCGCGCCAAAATTTTGTCGACATAATTTACAGTTTCTGGATAAGGTGGAATACCCCGGTATTTTTCGACCGCACCTTCTCCGGCATTGTATGCTGCCGCTACCAGCGCTACATCACCTTTGAAAAAGGCAAGCAACCATCTCAGATAAGCCATACCCCCTTTAATGTTTTCTTCCGGATCGAAAACATCCCTGACCTGGAATCTTTCAGCAGTCGCAGGAATGAGCTGCATCACCCCCTGTGCATTTTTAGAAGAAACGGCCTGCACGTTGAACCCAGACTCGACTGAAATGACCGCTAGCACGAGGCCGGGATCTATCTGGTAGTGAGGGGCCAGTTTTTCCACGAGTGCAGAAACAGATTGATCGACATAATATTTACCAGGTAGAGTATTGGTCGGAGCATAAGCGTTCCTATTCAAACAGTTTGGTAACCGTGCTTGGTATTTGTCCGGTACCCGCATAAATTGCAATAATTTTTGTGCTCCTGCATGATTCCGGTCAGCAGCCATCTCAAACAACGCGGCAGCAATGCTGTCATCACGCTCAACGCCGCGTCCGTTGGCATACATCCATCCCAGTGCATACTGCCCGTCGGCTGACCCCTGCCGTGCTGCTTGGCAATATAGCTCCCTTGCTTTTCCTCTGTCCTGTGGTACATCTTCGCCATGTTCATACTTCCGGGCCTGCTCCACCAGTATCTCAGCACTCCCCTCAACCTTATTGAGCCAAGATATCTTTCTGGGGGAAGACTCCTCGCC
>JBIQJX010000012.1:6506-40924 GCA_044507105.1 Nitrosomonas sp. | reverse complement strand
GCGATACGGTCCGAAGAAATAACAGTGCTTAAACGATGCGCAATAATAAGAGTAGTACGGCCGGTGCTCAACCGGGTGATCGCCTGCTGTACCCGGCTTTCGCTCTGTGTATCCAGGGCACTGGTTGCTTCATCCAGCAATAGCACTGGTGCATCCGCCAGAATTGCACGGGCAATTGCCAGTCGCTGTTTCTGGCCACCCGACAATCCCAGCCCCGTATCCCCCAAACAGGTCTGATAACCCCGGGGCAAAGAAACAATGAAATCATGTGCAAATGCAGCTCGAGCTGCCGCTTCAATTTCCATATCGGTGGCATCAGGACGTGCATAGCGTAGATTCTGCTCAATACTGCCATGGAACAGCGCCGGATGCTGAGAGACGAGTGCAAAGCAGCGTCTGAGGACAGAGAGATCCAGATGACGGATATCCACTCCCTCCAGCCTGATACAGCCGGCTTGCACATCATAAAAACGCAGCAGCAAATCGAACAGAGTAGATTTACCTGCACCCGACAGACCGACCAAGGCGAGCGTTTCACCGGGCTGTACAGTCAATGAGAAATGTTCAATTACTTGTACTTCAGATCGTGACGGATAGGCAAAACATATTTTCTGAAATTCGATATTGCCGGCTACGGCCGGTAATTGTTCCGGATTGACAGGCGAACGAATCTGACTGGAGATCTCCAGAAGCTCCATGGTACGCTCCGCTGCGCCCGCTGCACGCTGTAATTCGCCTACTACTTCTGAAATCGAGCCGACCGCCGAACCGACGATAATACTGTAAAAAACGAATGCTGCCAGTTCTCCACCACTGATTCTGCCTTCAATAACATCCATCCCCCCTATCCACAGCATCATGCCAATGGCACCAAACACTAGGATAATGACCACTCCGACCAGCCACGCCCGTTGTAATGTCCGCTGACGGGCGACAATGAATGCATCTTCTACATACTGGTCAAAATGTATCTTGTCTGTAGACTGATGATTGTAAGCCTGTACAGTCTTAATTTGCCCCAGTATCTCTCCGACATAGGCCCCGACAGCTGCCACCCGATCCTGGCTCTGGCGTGACAGCAGACGTACACGCCGGCCAAACAACAGGATGGGTACTATGACCAATGGAATACTGAGCATCACAACTACTGTCAATTTAACATTCGTGATGAACAGCCAGATTACACCTCCAGCCAGCATAATCAGATTTCGCAGCGCCACTGAAATGGAAGAACCTACTACAGATTGCAATAAAGTCATGTCTGCAGTCAGGCGAGACTGGATTTCCAGACTGCGGTTGGCTTCGAAAAATCCGGGATGCAGCTCGATCAGATGTGCGAAGACTTTACGACGTATATCCGCAATCACCCGCTCACCCAACCAGGTCACCCAGTAGTAACGGGTAAAAGTCCCCGCCGCAAGTAACACTACCAGTAACAAAAAAATCAGCACATACTGTGTCAGCAACTCGGGCGATTGCGTGGCAAACCCTTCGTCTACCAGCAACCTTATTCCCTGTCCCAGGGACAGAGTAATTCCCGCCGTCAGCACTAACGCTGCCAAGCTGAAACACAACGGCAGTTTATAGGGGGTAATGAAAGCAGCTATCTTCGCAGCTGCCTGCCAGCGTGTGCCTCTGATAAATAAATTACTGATCATTCAGGCAGAGAAGCTGGCGCGATAATTCTGATTTACAGCAATCAACGGTATAATCCATGGTTTTTCATCAATTATAACAGTAGGATAATATGACACACTCGGAACTGGGAAAAATCAGCGTGTTATTCGTTTGTATGGGGAATATCTGCCGTTCTCCTACTGCAGATGCAGTTTTCAGACATCATGTCAAGTCTGCCGGACTGGAACATCTCATACACATCGACTCCGCCGGAACGCATGCCTACCATATCGGTGACCCACCTGATCGACGCTCTCAACAGGCGGCTCTGAAGCGCGGCTACAGTATGCAAAGACTGCGAGCCAGAAAAGTGGCACAGGAAGATTTTGTGCATTTTCACCATATTCTTGCTATGGATCGCCATAATCTGGATGAATTGCAGCAAAACTGCCCACCTCAATATACCGACCGACTGAGTCTGCTGATGCAGTACAGCAGCCAGTGGCACACTCACCCGGAAGTCCCTGACCCTTACTATGGCGGTAGCCATGGTTTCGAAAAGGTGCTGGATTTGGTCGAAAGCGCAAGCCAAGGATTACTGAAACATATATTGGGCTCGGGATCTATTGATTTCAGGATTCAGGAAGAAAAGCGCCTGTAATTGGCCGGGCAGAGGAAAATATCCATGAGTGATTTGGTTTCTTGACTAGATACGACACCCCGTTAACATAATGCGCTGGTACAGACGCGCCCTTCGCGATAGACACCATATTGCGTCGGTGTCCACAAGTGCCGGGAAACTCCTGCACATTCATTCGCATTGTGTTAAATCAAAGCCCTTACTAAAGACAGCCAGCCACCTGACAGGTGATAAGTAATTTCTGGCTGCTGTGCATAATCTTCTGTAAAAAGAAAGGAATGACAAGCAGATTTATGTCGCCGCACGTTCCCGCAGGATCAATTCTGCCAGCGCCAGATCCTGTGGATAAGTCACCTTGAAATTATAGACGTCTCCCGCCACGAGCACTGGTGATAATCCCAAGGCTTCTACTGCACTTGCATCATCCGTAATGTCTGCAGGCGCCCTCTCCAGTGCCTCGAACAGCAGCTTCATGCGAAACATCTGTGGTGTCTGTGCCTGCCACAACCCTTCTCTGGATTCAGTACACGCCACTCGAGTGGTGGCGCCATCCGCCCGTTTCAGTGTATCCGCCAGCGGCACTGCCAGCAAACCGCCGACTTCCTCATCCGCGAGCCGGTCGAGCAGCCGTTCGACCAGTGTCCTACTCAATCCGGGACGAGCCGCATCGTGTACCAGAATCCAGTCCTGATCACGTGCGTGATCTGCTGCCTGTAATGCCTTCAGGCCATTGGTAACACTTTGCGCGCGCGTCGCTCCTCCACATGAGAATACCCGGATCTTGCCGGCAAATTCCTGCCAGTCGTATCGGCCCCATTCCGTATCGTCCGGTGCCAGCACTACACAGACTGCAGTAATGCGAGAAATCCCACACAATGTCGACAATGCATGATAAATCATCGGCTTTCCGGCAAGCAGACGATACTGTTTGGGGATGTCTTCCCCCATACGCGAGCCGGAACCGGCAGCAGGGATCAACGCAATAAAATCAGCCATACAAAAATTCTGTAAACATATATATGCTGAGCAGCAAACCAAATTTCCGGGCAATCAGGAAATAGAACTTTCGTGATCGATCTGTGACAAATGCCGAGACACTGACCAGCGTGCACCTATCCATCCCAGTCCACCGGAAAACGCAAACAAAATCAGGCTATCCGGCCAGGAAAGATGGGTAAGCGCAAACGTTGTTTCATATAATCTGGCCAGTTCGGCAAGGGATTCATTCAGCCTGGAGATTCCTATGGCCAGTATCAGCCAGGCCAGAACAGCACCAGCCAATCCCTGGATCGTACCGAAATAAAGAAACGGACGACGGATGTAACCATCTGTGGCCCCGATCAGTCTGGATAGTTCGATTTCATCACGTCGTGTCAATATCTGCAGACGGATTGTATTGAATATGACGATGATCAGAGCAGTGCCGAATAGTGCCGCCAGCAGGATCACGACCAGTCTACCCAAGTCGAACATGGTGTCCAGTTTCCTGGCCCAGTCAGTATCTACCAGGAGATGCGCCACTTTTGGCCAGGCTTGTATCATCCCCTGCAATCGTTCTATTTCATCTGCTGTCATACCCCCCAGATTGACCACAAATGCATCCGGCAGCGGATTCTGTCCCAGATTATGCATTACTTCAGCCATCCCGCTCTCCTGCTTTAATTGCTGCAGCGCTATTTCTTTGGAGGTGAACTGAAACCCATCAATCACAGAAATCTGCTCCAGCCGGGTATTGATCCTCTCAATATCCGGTGGCTCGGCTGCGGTATCGAGCAGAATAGTCAACTGCTGAGATTCTGTTGCGTGTCCGGACACAGCATGCAAATTCTCCAGCAGCATAAAGATACCCGCAGGCAGGCTGAGGACGATGCTGAAAACAACGATACTCAGCAGACTGGTGGCGGGAGCTGCTGCAAGCTGCCTGATCGCACGTATCACTGCCTGCCAGTGCTGGGACAGCCATCTGCTCATACGGTCAGCTCTCCCTGATGCAAGTTCAGTATACGATGCCGGGCCGTATCGAGCAGCATTCTGTCATGCGTTGCAATTAAAACAGTTACCCCCACCTGATGAAATGATTCAAATACCGCCATGATATCCCGTGCGTAACCCGTATCAAGGCTGGCTGTCGGTTCATCAGCAATCAGAATGGTCGGACGATGGACGACTGCGCGAGCAATACACAACCGCTGCTTCTCTCCTCCCGAAAGAGTAATCGGATCCGCCTTTTCCTTGCCCAGCAACCCTACTTTATCCAATGCGGCGCGCACACGGGAGGAAATCGTTTTTGTATCGAAACCCATTACCTGCAGCGGCAGCATGACATTAGCGAAAACATTCCGGTCGTACAGGATCTTTTGTTCCTGGAAAATCAGTCCCAGACTCCGGCGTAAATAGGGAATCGCGCTCCGTCTGAGAGTACTGATATTTTGTTGTCCGATGGTGATATTCCCCGAAGTCGGGCGTTCCATGGCCGCAAGCAGTTTCAGGAGCGTACTTTTGCCGGCACCGGAATGTCCAGTCAAAAAAATCAATTCTCCCTGATCAATCGAGAAAGTGATATTCCTGAGTGCCTCGAAGCCCCCCGGATAAAGCTTACTTACCTTGCTGAAACTGATCATCATGGATGATGCCAACCAATCAAAATATGACAGACAGCATCAATCGAACAGCGCTTCCGCAAATTCCCGGGCATCGAACGGTCTCAAATCATCCAGCCCCTCCCCCACTCCGATGAATCGCAGAGCTGGTGGGGTACCGGAGGATTGGGCAGCAATTGCAGCAATGACTCCTCCCTTGGCTGTACCATCGAGCTTGGTCAGCACCAGTCCGGTTACTCCCAGGGCTTCATCAAATGCCTTTAACTGACTAATTGCATTTTGACCGGTATTGGCATCCAGCACCAGGAGCACTTCATGCGGTGCTTCGGGCATGACTTTGGTAATTACCCGTTTGATTTTTTTGATCTCTTCCATTAAATGGAGTTGAGTGGTCAGGCGACCGGCAGTATCTGCCAATACGACATCGATCTTTCGCGCTATGGCGGCATTGACTGCATCGAAAATAACCGCTGCCGGGTCACCTTTCCTGCCTGAATCACTTTCCTGTGAAATCACTGTGATCTGATTACGTTCACCCCATATTTTAAGCTGCTCCTGTGCTGCCGCGCGGAAAGTATCGCCGGCCGCCAGCAACACTGATTGCCCCTGCGACTGAAAATAATGAGCAAGCTTGCCGATTGTCGTAGTTTTGCCGACGCCGTTCACCCCGGCAATCATGATTACAAAAGGCTTATGAGCAGTTACATCAAGCGGCCGCGCCAATGGCTGAAGCAGATCGGTCAAGGCATCCTCCAGAGCAGTTTTGAGCTGTTCTGAATCACTCAGTGCATTTCGCTTGACCTGAGTGCGCAATGATTCCAGCAGCTGGCCGGTCGCTGTGATTCCTGTATCAGCCGTCAACAATGCAGCTTCGAGTTCTTCATACAATGTCTCATCGATTTTCCTGCCACCGAATAATCCGGACAGTTGTTTCCCGAGATGCTGTCGTGTACGCGCCAGCCCCTGCCTGATCTTGTCAGCAAACTTGGCTGATCCGGTATCAGCCGGAGCGGCAGTTTTTTCGTCGTGATTCTTTTTGGATTTAAAAATACTGAACATTCTGGTAGGCTGTTTCTGTTTCAGGGAGATAAATATAATATCATCAACCGATTGATCGGGTGGTCCGGTTGGTCAATCATCAATCAGAATCAGTTCAATCTTTCTTTGTGTAAATCATGAAAACCAGCTTCCGCTTCAACTGTTATACCACAATGATTTTTGGCATCGCACTGGCATGTTCATTGCCGGCTAGCGCCAATCCACATGAGTATCTGCTCGATAATGGCCTCAAGCTGATTATCAAGGAGGATCACCGCTCCCCCGTGGTCATTCATCAGGTCTGGTACAAAGCCGGCAGCATGGACGAGGTGAATGGTACAACCGGAGTCGCGCACGCATTGGAACATATGATGTTCAAAGGAACTGACAGTGTTCCGGCGGGAGAGTTTTCCAAAAGAATCGCTGCGGTTGGGGGCAGAGAAAATGCTTTTACCGGCCGTGACTATACAGCTTATTACCAGCAGTTACACCAGCATCATCTACCGATGGCGATGGAGCTCGAATCCGACCGTATGCGCAATCTGCGACTTACGGAAGAGGAGTTCTCGCGGGAAATACAGGTCGTAATGGAAGAAAGAAGGTTGCGTACGGATGACCAGGCCCGTGCTTTACTTTATGAAAAAATGATGGCGACAGCCTTCCAGACACACCCTTATCGGCGCCCCGTCATCGGTTGGATGAATGATCTGGAGCATATGCAAGTAAATGATAATCAGGAATGGTACGATCGCTGGTATGCTCCCAATAATGCAGTACTGGTTGTGGTTGGAGATATCGATCCGAACAACGTACTTACATTGGCAAAAAAATATTACGGAAAATTCAGTGCCGGAACACTTCCTGCTTTGTCTGAACGCAAACCTCAGACCGAACCACCTCAGATGGGAATCAAGCGGCTGGTGGTAAAGGCGCCGGCAAAACTTCCACATTTGATTATGGGATATAAGGTTCCTGTACTCAGGGATCCCAAAAATGAGTGGGAACCCTACGCCCTGACAATTCTGGCAGGAGTGCTGGACGGTAATGCTTCCGCAAGACTCAACAGAGTACTTGTGCGCGAAACGCGTATCGCTATTTCGGCAAGTGCCGGCTATAACGCCATTGCACGTGGTCCCGGTACATTTTATATCGATGGAACGCCCAGTGAAGGCAAAACAGTTGAGGAGCTGGAGCACTCTATCCGCGCAGAAATAGACAGAGTCGTACAATCGGGGATCACCGGAGAGGAACTTGCGCGTATCAAAGCCCAAGTGGTAGCAAACCATGTCTACCAGCTCGATTCAATGTTCTCACAAGCGATGCAGATTGGTAGACTGGAAAGTGCCGGGCTGTCTCACCGGGATGCAGAGATTATTCTGGAAGGATTGCAGGCAGTTACCGCAGAACAGGTTAGAGAAGTAGCAGAAAAATACCTGATTGATGACTCTCTAACAGTTGCTGTCCTGGATCCGCAACCATTGACAGAAACGCTGCCGGACACCGGGAACACTGACATCAACCTAAAGCACTGATTCTGTCTGTACCCTCTTAGAAATCCAGCCGTGGTCGGACAATAACCGTGTTCACATTGAAAAATTCTATAGAAGATCAGGCAAAATGATCCAATTCAAGACAAATACAGATATTGTATTTTGTCATTGCCCTACGCCACTGTGGCATGCGGCTTTATTTATTGTTTGCTAACCCGTTTTTTCCTCTTGCTGATACCTGAATGTCGCGTCCGACTCATGCCATTATAGACAGCGATGCTCTACGGCATAATTTCTCCATTGTCCGCCAACATGCTCCTCATGCACGCATCATGGCAGTCGTCAAAGCAAATGCCTATGGTCACGGTTTACTTCGTACCGCCCGGGCACTGAGTAATGCAGATGCGTTCGCAGTTCTTGAACTGGAGGCAGCAGTACAGCTCAGAGAGGCCGGATTCCGGCAACCCGTTCTGCTGCTGGAAGGTTTTTTTTCCACGGCTGAGCTTGAAGCGATAGATCAATACCGATTGAGCACGGTCATCCATAATCATGAGCAGTTAGCAATGTTACTCACTCATAAAACAGCAGAAAATCTCGATATCTTTCTGAAAATCAATACCGGCATGAATCGCCTCGGTTTCAGGCCTGAAGAAGGAGATTCCGTACTGAACAAACTCAAACAATGGCATTGCGCCCATAACATAACATTGATGACACACTTTGCCTGCGCAGATGATCTGTTGGAAGCAGATTATACCGACCAGCAACTGGGCCGCTTTGCGATACTTCAAAAAAACGGGAATGATAACCTGCCCCGGACATTGGCTAATTCCGCAGCGCTGCTGCGTTATCCCCAGACACATGCAGACTGGGTACGCCCGGGACTGCTACTCTACGGCGCATCCCCCCTACCCGAGAAAAGCGGCTATGAGCTTGGATTACAGCCTGTCATGACGCTGACCAGCCGAATCATAGCGGTTCAGCATCTGAATCCAGCAGATAGATTAGGGTATGGCGGACAGTTTGCTGCAGATCAACCGATGCGGGTCGGGATCGTGGCGGCCGGGTATGCAGACGGATATCCGCGTCATGCGCCGACCGGGACCCCCGTACTGGTCAATGGTCAGCGCACACGGCTGGTCGGACGTGTTTCAATGGATATGCTCACTGTCGATTTAAACGGAATCAGTCAGGCCGGCCCCGGGAGTCTGGTAACCCTCTGGGGCAAAGGATTACCGGTGGAAGAAATTGCAGAATCTGCACAAACCATCAGTTATGAGCTGCTGTCCGCACTCTCTCCGAGAGTGCAAACTGTTACCTCTCCCTGATGTGACGCTATTTACATGATGTTCGTTAGTGACTGACTATTGAACCTTGGCATTCTTACGCAATGATTCAACCACAGCAGCAAAATTGCGCTGTAAGATTCGTTGCTGCATATTTTGTTTGACCTCATCAAAAGAAGGAGGAACAGCAGCCCGGACATCATCCAGGCGGATGACATGCCAGCCAAAAGACGTTTGTACCGGTTGACTGGTCATTTCTCCCTTTTTCAGTTTTACCAGAGTATCAGCAAAAGGTTTGACATATACAGCCGACGAACTCCAACCCAGCTCCCCTCCGTTATCCTTACTACCGGTATCGATAGAGCGCTCACCCGCCAGCTTTTCAAATGAAGCACCTTTTTTGAGTGCAGCAGCAAGATCCTTGGCTTCCTTTTCTGTTTCCACCAGAATATGGCGCGCCTTATATTCCTTATCACCCATTTGTGCCTTCACCGCTTCATATTCCTTGCGCAGTTCGGCCTCGCTGACAGTATTATTCCGGATATAATCAGTTTGATAAGCTCGGATCAAAACTGCCTGCCGCGCAAGATCAATCTGAGTTTTAACATCGGGGTCACGATCCAATCCTTTTTTTATTGCTTCCTGCACCAGGATTTCTTCCGCAATAAGATTTTCGCGTAGCGCACTTCTCATTTCAGCTGTATCAGGCTGACCTTGGGCTATCGCAGCCTTGACCATGAGGTCGAGGCGCGCCTGCGGGATTGCCACTCCATTAACTTTAGCAACTGTACCGCCGCTCTGAGCATTCAGAGGTGTGACAATGGTCAGCCCCAGAATAGCGAGCGGAACACACAGAAACTTGATTAAACGCATAAAATTTCCTTTGAATATAAGAAGTCAATTAATAGTTTTTTATACAAAATATATTTTACGAAACACAGACGAATCCTTCTCGAGAACGGACAGATCTCATATATCTTTTGATCAGCTTTCTCCGGATTTCTACTGCTATTTCATTTTCCGTCACATTTAAGAATCACATAATTTAAACCACCTTGTATTTCCTGATCTGTCACTCAGCACCATTACGCTTACTTATTCAGGGAGAACCTTTTTGAAGGGCTTAACGGTTACAGTTGCATAGACGCCTGCTGCCAGATAGGGATCCGCATCGGCCCATTCCTGAGCTGCCTCCAGCGATGCAAATTCTGCCACAATTAAACTCCCCGAAAAACCCGCCGGTCCGGGGTCAACACTATCGATAGCCGGGCACGGACCTGCCAGCAACAACTTCCCCTGTTCCTGTAAATCCCGGATACGGGCCAAATGTGCGGGACGGCTTGCTGTGCGCTGTGCGAGGCTATTAACAACGTCCTCACCATATATCAAATAGAGCATGCTCGTTTGCCTTTTGTCAATGTAAATTTCCCGTAGTTCCGGTCCTCAAAAAACATCCGGCTGATTTTATTTCAATTATCTTCCAGGGAAAATAGAGTGCCTTGTACAGTGCGTTTCCGGTGCATTCAGAATACAGTTATTTAAGTTGCTTCCGGCGCAGAAAATAACGCATATTTCCATTTGAGAGAAGTTTTCCGTACAAAAATTGATAAAAATAATGAAAGACTGGTTATGACAGAATGGGAGGCAAACAAGCAGTTAGCATATTGCGTTCAGCGGTTGCTGCTCCAAGCAGAGAAAAACCCAGTAATTCCCCTTTTTCACCTTTATACAATGCTTTTATGCCGCCCTCACTGGCCTCAATCTTCCATTCTCCTTTTATTTGCGGATCAGGAGGCGAGACAACTGTAGGACAGAAAGGGGTTTTGACCAGCACCGGCATGGCCGGGTAATTGAGCAGCGTTAGAGATCCCGCAAGCGTTGCAGCCAAGGCTCTACCGGCATGTGCAATCGGCATGATGAAAGGCAGTATCTTTCCTTCTACCTCTGCACAATCTCCTAGGGCGTAAATATTGCGAACACTGGTCTGAAGATAGCGGTCTACCGCAATCCCCCGGTTTACATGGATCCCTGCAATCTTAGCCAAACTGGTACGCGGCCTCAGTCCGATGGCAGAGAGTACTATATCAGCTTCAATAAGCTTGCCTCCTCCATAGAACAATTGATAGCAGTCCTTCTTTTTACTTATCCCTTCCACAGCCGTATCAAGCAGGAAACTGATACCCGCCGAGGTCAATTTTTCCCGGAAAAACTGTCCTGCTTCAGGAGGAAGCAGCCGCCCCAGCGGTTGTGGGCTCAGGTCGAATACGCTTACCTGATAACCCTTCCCGGCAAGATCATTGGCAAATTCACAGCCAATCAGACCGGCACCCAGTATCGCAATACGTTTTTTGCCTTCCAGAGTCTCCCGGAACCGTCGATAGTCGTCCAAATCATTGACGGACAATATCTCATCCGCTCCTTCACCGGGGAGGGGCAAACGAATCGGATCAGCCCCCAGTGCCAGCACAAGCCGGTCGTAAAGCAACTGCTCACCATTTTCGAGAGAAACGCTGTTTTTAGTAACATCAATCGCATCAACACGAGTATGAGGGGATATGGTGATGTTCAGCTGTCGGGACATCTGCACAGCATCTGCACTCAATATTGAATCAGGCGTCTTACCAGTCGCCAGTGCATTGGACAACATGGGTTTAGAATAAAAGCCGCCGTGGTCGGCGGATAAAAGAGTAACCGGTATCTCGGAATCCAGCTTCCGCAATTCACGGGCAACCGTATAACCCGCCAACCCGCTTCCCACAATCACGATAGGCGGTTGGCTCATTTCATTACACTCATTTTCACTATAATCAATTTATCCCCTTGCTCTTCGGTGATGCCAGATTATTCTGCTCAACCAATATAACAATATAAGTTTCCTGCGCATTGTACCTCAATCAAGACTGATCCCGATGATAGGCTGGTGACACTGCCACAACATATCGTATGCCATGCTTTCACGCGGTACTTGATATCAGGAAATATGTCATCATATACGCTTCTGCTTTGGACAATTATTTTTATAACTTTCAAAGTTACGTTTGTTAACAAGCTGAAGGAAGAGGATGATGAAACGGATTTTTCTTTTTGTGGTAACGAACCTGGCCATCCTGGTAGTGCTAAGTATAACCCTGCGACTGCTCGGGGTTGATCGGATACTGGATGCCGAAGGCAATGAATTAAATTTTAATGCATTGCTGGTGTTTTCGGCCGTGATAGGGTTTGGCGGTTCACTAATTTCACTTGCCATGTCCAAATGGAGTGCCAAACATATGACCGGCGCTATGGTGATTGAAATTCCTTCAAACTCTACAGAAGGCTGGCTGATGGAAACAGTTCGGCGACAGGCCAGAATGGCGGGAATAGCCATGCCTGAGGTAGCTATTTATGATTCACCTGAAATCAATGCGTTTGCGACGGGCATGAACAGGAATAATGCATTGGTAGCGGTCAGTACAGGATTGCTGCAGAAAATGAACCGTGATGAGGCAGAAGCCGTGCTAGCCCACGAAGTCAGCCATGTTGCCAACGGTGATATGGTAACACTCGCACTCATTCAGGGCGTTGTGAATACTTTTGTGATTTTTCTGTCACGCGTGGTTGGCCATGTCATTGATCGCGCTGTATTCAAAACGGAGGAAGGCCATGGACCTGCGTATTTCATCACCAGCCTCATCGCACAACTGGTACTGGGCATACTTGCCACAATTATCGTGATGTGGTTCAGCCGTCAGCGCGAGTTCCGTGCTGACGCAGGCAGTGCACAACTCTCCGGACGGAATAAAATGATCGCCGCACTGCAGCGGCTACAACAAGAATATGAACCATCCCATCTGCCGGATAAAATGGCGGCCTTCGGAATATCCGGACAAAAAAGTCAGATCGGACGTCTGTTCATGTCACATCCGCCTCTCGAAGAACGTATCGAGGCACTAAGATCCGTCTGACGTACTTCCTCTCAAGTCGGGACCGCGGACCAGCAAGGTTCCCCTGCTGGTCCCGACAAATATAAGCATATGCATGCCCGCTCAGCCTCTTCAATCATCCAGTAAAATCTCTTCATCCTCGAAATTTATAAAATCTTCTTCTAATGGTGAACTGCTTTCCCCATTACCTTGAATCAAGCTTTCACGTCTTTGCAGATACGCATCGCGTACAAACTCATATTTGTCCAATGCCGCCTCTTCCAGTGTCTTGTCTAGGTCCAGCATCTGTGCACGCCGGTCGATTAGCTCTACAGTAGTGACAGGGAATCGTACAGTCAGCAAGTCAAAGTCGGTATAAATAGCACGCGCAGGATGAAAAATAGTACTATCCACCCCTATCCCGACCGCATCCCTTACTGTACTTGGCCCCAGTAGGGGCAAAACGAGATAAGGACCACTACCGATCCCGTAATACCCCAATGTCTGGCCAAAATCTTCATTACGCTTGCTGATATCAATATCACTGACCTGACTGATGTGGCTGGCCAGATCAACGGCTCCCAATAATCCAAAAGTAGTATTGATCAGGATGCGTGACGTACTTGCCATTGCATCCAGAAATTTCAGCTGCAGTAATGAATTGGCCACGATAACGACATCACCCAGATTAGAAAAGAAATTTCCGATGATCATTTCGACCGGATCTGGCACAAATGTGCGGTAACCCCGTGCCACAGGCTCCAGCACGACTTCATCAAGTTTTTCATTGAATGCGAATACAGCACGATTCATCGACTCCAGGGGATCACGCCGGTTATCTACAGAAGCACAGCCTGACAGCGCACAACCCAAGCACATGAACGCCAGAAATCTTTGGAGACAGGGGAAATTAGTAAGCATTATTTGTTATTCTTCAATATGGGGGAGACATAGTGCCATAGCTGAAGCAGCTGCAACAAGTCGCTGACAAAATATAAACCATAAACGGCAACTAATGATACTGATTGAAGCTTTTATTCATACGGTGTCAATAAATTCCCTGTTCTTCATTCATATTCCCTGACTAAATACCCGACCGGCTGCTGCCAGTGTTTCATTTATCTCCTTATCACTGTGCGCTGCAGAAACGAAACCTGCTTCAAAGGCGGAAGGCGCAAAATACATACCTTCTTTCAACATGGCATGAAAGAAGCGGTTGAATGCTTCACGATCGCTTTCCATGACTTCGGCGAAGCTTTCTGGCAGATCTTTTCTGAAATAAAGACCGAACATCCCTCCCACTGCCTGTGCACAAAAAGCTACTCCACACTTTTCCGCAACCGTGGTAAGCCCGTCTGCGAGTTTACGGGTCCGGGCGGATAACTCCTCAAAAAAACCGGGCACCTGTATTTGCCGCAATGTTTCCAGTCCGGCCGCAACAGCAACCGGATTACCGGAAAGTGTGCCCGCCTGGTAAACCGGCCCTAACGGTGCAAGACATTGCATCACGTCGCGCCTGCCGCCAAAAGCTGCCATAGGCATTCCCCCGCCGATTACTTTCCCCAGAATAGTCAGATCAGGTTTGAGGTGATATAACTCTTGGGCTCCTCCCAGCCCCACCCGGAACCCCGTCATGACTTCGTCAAAAATCAGTAAACTGCCATGCCGTGTACATAACGCACTCAACGTTTCCAGAAATACCGGCTTTGCTCTGACCAGATTCATGTTACCGGCTATCGGCTCGACAATTACTGCCGCAATTTCATCACCCAGCTTGCTGAAAATCTCTTCCACACCAGCAACATCGTTATAGTTCAGCACCAGCGTGTGTCCCGCTGTTTCAGCGGGAACCCCTGCCGAACTGGGATGCCCGAAAGTCAGTGCTCCTGAACCGGCCTTGACCAGCAAAGCATCATCATGACCATGGTAGCAACCTTCGAATTTAATGATCCGGTTTCTGCCGGTATACCCGCGCGCCAGCCGGATAGCACTCATTCCGGCTTCAGTCCCCGAACTCACCAGTCGGACCAGCTCCAGAGATGGCAGCAACCGGCACAGCAGTTCAGCGATTTCGAGCTCAGCTGCAGTCGGGGCGCCAAAAGATGTGCCACGGCTCGCCGCATCCTTTATCGCCCTGATTACATCAGGATGCGCATGCCCAAGGATGAGCGGCCCCCACGACCCGACATAATCGATATAAGATTTTCCTTCCACGTCCCAGAAATAGGCACCCTGACCACGTTGAAAAAAAACAGGAGTACCCCCCACAGATTTGAAAGCACGCACCGGTGAATTGACACCCCCTGGAATATATTGCCGGGAACGCTCGAACAGTTGCTGGTTGCTGGTAGTCATCAGAGAATGTTTGTTCAAAAATTATAAAAATTAAAATGATAGAAGTTAAAAATCAACCGAATAATCCGGAAAAATGTCGTGCTGTAGCCTGAATATCCTGCGCTTCAAATAAACCCTGACTGACCGCTATAGCATGGCATCCTCGCCTGATCAGAATTTTGACATTGCCTGAATTGATACCACCGATTGCCACGATGGGAATATCCAGTCTTTCCCTGGCTTCATCAAGCAAATCAATAGTGGCCTGATTTGTATCAATCTTAGTCAGTGACGGATAAAAAGCGCCAAATGCCACATAGTCCACTCCCGCCTTTCTGGCATTGATAGCAAGATCCAACTGATTGTAGCAGGATGCACCGATAGTTTTATTCTGGCCAAGGTGATGTCTGGCTACCGTGACAGAAATATCGCCCTGCCCCACATGCAATCCATCAGCTCCAATCTCCAGAGCAATATCCAGATGATCATTGATAATCAAAGGAACATGAAACTGTTGGCAAAGCGGCTGGATCGTGCGAGCCTGCAGTAAACGTAACCGGCTGTCTGCAGCTTTGTTCCGATATTGAAGCCAGCATGCACCTCCGGCCAGTGCATGACCAACCATTTCGTATAACCGGTCAGTATCCTCCATATCGGGTGTGATCGCATAAAGTCCCCTCATCTTCGGCTTGCTCGGCTGGTCAACCATTGATTTTGTCAGCTTCCTCCTGTTCCGGATTCTGGCCTTCCGTCCAGAAAAACCTGTCTGGTATATACTGCCCCATCCCGGGACGGAAACCGGCTTTGAGCGTGTGCCAGGTAAAATCCTGTGCCTCGTACACGCTGTCTGCAACTGGTATGCCATGTGCCAGTGAAGCTGCTATTGCGGATGACAGTGTACATCCCGAGCCATGAAACGATCCGGGTAATCGCGGCCATATATCCGAACGGACTACGCCGCGGCTATCGTAAAGCGTATTGACCACCTGCGGCGTATTTTCATGAGTCCCTTTGATCAATACATAATTACACCCCCACTGCAGCAACTGATCTGCACTTTGTTTCAAATCGAAGATTTCTGCATCATCTTCATTATCGAGCGCAATACGCCTGGCTTCTATACTGTTGGGGGTGATAATCATTGCTTGCGGAAACAGCATTTCCCGCATCGCACTAATGACTTCTTCATTTGCGAATATATCCCCTCGCCCGGAAGCCAGTACAGGATCGAGTATCAGTGGAATATCCGGATAATCCGAAATGATTTCCGCAATAGCAGCAATAACTTCCACACTACCCAGCATCCCGATTTTGAAGGCCTGTACCGGCATATCCTGCAGCACAGTGCGTGCCTGATCAATGATCCATTCAGCATCCAACACGAAAATATCCTCTACGCCAGTTGTATCCTGAACGGTTATGGCAGTGATGACAGAAAGCGGATGACAACCCATCCCGGCGATTGTCAGCATATCTGCCTGGATACCGGCCCCCCCGGTCGGGTCGCTGGCGGCGAAGGATAATACTATTGGAGGTGGTAGGGACATGCGATAATACCGTAAAATATCATTTTAACTTAAGCGAATATACTTATCCATCATGACTACAGAGGACAATCAGATTTATCATCGTTATATGTGTATGATTTGCGGTTTTATATATGATGAAGCGGAAGGATGGCCACAAGATGGCATCCCTGCAGGAACCCGCTGGGAAGATGTTCCCATGAACTGGACGTGTCCGGAATGTGGTGCACGAAAAGAAGATTTTGAAATGGTCAAAGTATAATGCGTATTCTTCACGCCATGCTGCGAGTGGGTAACCTTGAGCAATCTATCCGGTTTTACACTGATATACTGGGCATGCGAGTTTTGCGTCGCAAAGACTACCCGGAAGGAAAATTCACACTGGCTTTCGTCGGCTATCAAAGTGAAACGGAGGGAACAGTTCTGGAGCTGACCCACAACTGGGAAACTGATCAATATGATCTTGGCACAGGCTTTGGACATATTGCGATAGAAGTGGACAATGCTTATGAAGCCTGTGAGAGAGTCAGGAATCTTGGAGGTCGCGTTACACGGGAAGCAGGTCCGATGAAACATGGCACGACCGTCATTGCCTTTATAGAAGATCCGGACGGTTACAAGATCGAATTCATCCAGAAAAAAACAGCATAAATCAATACCGCCATGGATATTCTGGCTGTTGCCCGGTCCAGCACCTCTTCCGACCGGACATGCGGTTTATTACTGCAGATGGCAAACAGACATGGCCTGATCGCAGGGGCTACCGGAACTGGTAAAACTGTCACGTTGCAGGTACTCGCCGAGCAATTTTCCCGGGCAGGTGTTCCGGTATTCATGGCAGACATCAAGGGAGATCTTTCCGGTCTTGCGGTACCGGGTGGCGGAAATCCCAAAGTTGCAGCACGCCTTGCAGAACTGGGACTTGTCAATTTTGAATATTATGGTAATCCCACAGTCTTCTGGGATATAGCCGGCAAGAAAGGTCATCCGGTTCGCGCCACTGTCTCGGACATGGGGCCCCTTCTTCTAGCACGTATGCTCTGTCTTAACCCGGTTCAGACAGGCATTTTAACCATTCTGTTCAGGATTGCCGATGACCATGGCCTGCTGTTATTAGATCTGAAAGATCTGCATGCCATGCTGACTTACGTGTCCGAAAATGCACGCAGCCTGTCCGCAAAGTATGGACATATTTCGACTGCAAGCACAGGTGCCATCCAGCGCAGCCTGTTGCAGCTGGCACAGGAAGGAGGGGATCTGCTTTTCGGTGAGCCTATGCTGGCCATCGCCGATCTGATGAAAACCGATCAGAATGGCCGCGGGATGATTAATATTCTATCTGCCGAGAGTCTCTATCGAACGCCGCGTATTTATGCCACCCTGTTACTATGGCTTTTGTCCGAGCGGTTCGAGCATTTGCCTGAAACAGGTGATACTGAACGTCCCAAACTGATATTTTTCTTCGATGAGGCACATTTACTGTTCAGTAATGCCCCTCGCGTATTACTGGAAAAAATTGAACAGGTAGTCCGTCTGATCCGTTCAAAAGGAGTAGGCGTTTATTTTGTCAGTCAGAACCCAATGGATATTCCTGAAACGGTGTTGGATCAGCTTGGCAATCGGATACAACATGCTTTACGCGCTTTTACCGAAAAGAACCGGAAAGCTGTCAAATCTGCTGCACAAACTTTTCGCACTAATCCTGCTGTTGATGTCGAAACAGCTATTACTCAGCTGGGAACCGGTGAAGCCTTGATCTCTTTTCTGGATGAAAAAGGCCGCCCTGATCCCGTTGAAATTGCAAGAATTTATCCACCTCACAGTCTGATCGGGCCTCTTCGGGCTGATTCATATCAGATAATCATTCGTAACTCCCCGCTTGGTAGCACCTACGAGGTATCCATAGACCGGCAATCTGCCTATGAGATCCTGCAGGCACGAGTGCAAAAATCCGAAAAAGGATTAATAACCGACCGCCCAACAAAAGACACCGCAATTTCACAACAGACGGAGCGCCCCCTCCAAAGTCTGATAGAAACATTTGCCAAACAGGCTGCCCGTACCGTGGGCAATGAAATCAGCCGGCGTATCATAAGAGGAATACTTGGCTCTATTTTCAGCGGTGGGCGCCGCTAAAAACACCAGAAATCTTTGTTCATTTTTTCCGCCTAATGATCTCAAAGGAATTTTGGAGTTGCCGGAATGTCTACAGTTTCTTATCATCAAATAAATCAGTCACATGAACCTGAGAAGAAAAAATGAATATGACAACTCATGAAGAAATCAGTGTAGCTCAGACCCCGTTGATCTTTACGGACAATGCCGCCTGCAAGGTCAAAGATCTGATCAAAGAAGAAGCCAATCAGGAATTGAAATTAAGAGTTTTTGTCAGCGGTGGAGGCTGTTCAGGATTTCAATATGGCTTTACCTTTGACGAGATCGTCAATGAGGACGATTTTGTAATAGAAAAACAGGGAGTGAAACTGCTGGTAGATTCAATGAGTTTTCAGTATTTGCTGGGGGCAGAAATCGATTATCAGGAAAATGCCCAGGGCGCCCAATTCGTCATCAAGAACCCGTCAGCCGCCAGCACCTGTGGTTGCGGCTCATCGTTCTCCGCCTGATGTGGTTCAGGCAGGGTAAATGGCCCCCAAAATCTTCCTGCCGTGCGCACCAGTCACGGCAGGAAGATTTCCAGGTATTCGTTCGATCGCCTGATGAGCCAGCCATGCAAAAGCGCATGCTTCCACCCAATCCACATCAATACCCAAAACATCGGTTCGCCTGATCTTCCGATCCGGCATTCCCTGCTGCAGCCGTGTGACGAGTGTATGGTTACGCGCTCCTCCTCCACACAAATAAATTTCGCAAGCAGTCGGATAATGAACCCGTATAGAGCTGGCAATTGTCTCAACAGTCAGCTCCAATAAAGTAGACTGTACATCCTGCGCAGCTTCAGTGCCAGTGAGGTAGCCTTCAAGCCAGTCAATACCGAACATTTCCCGACCGGTGCTTTTTGGGGGCGGTGCAAGAAAATACGGAAATTTCAGCAGATTTTCCAGCAGACGGGTTATTACCTTGCCCGATCCCGCCCATACTCCGTTACGATCATAAGCCGTACCGGTATGCTTCAAACACCACGCATCCATCAACATATTACCTGGTCCGCAATCAAACCCACTCACATCGCCTGTGGCCGGCAGACTGGTAATATTGGCTATCCCGCCAATATTGATGATCAGGCGGTGAATTTCCCGATGGGAAAATATCTCGCGGTGAAATGCGGGAACCAGTGGTGCTCCCTGTCCTCCAGCCGCAATATCACGGCTTCTGAAATCAGTTACTACCGTAATATCTGTCAATTCAGCCAGCAGAGCTCCATTTATCAGCTGGATGCTGTACATATTTTCCGGCTGCGGGCAATGCCTGATTGTCTGGCCATGACAGCCAATCGCTCTGACCTCCTCCGGCCTGATCCCGGCTTCATCAAGCAAATGTTCCACGGCTCCGGCATACAATCGCGATAACCGGTTGCTCAGTATGGCTGCACGATGCAGCTCATTTTCCCCGCCCCGGTCCAGAGCAAGCAACTCTGCCTTCAGAAAACTCTCATAAGGCACATAACTAGCATGCAAGAGAGAAAATGATGCCCCGGAAAAATCTGCCAGTACCGCATCGACACCATCCAGACTGGTCCCCGACATGATACCAATATAGTACATCCGCCCGATTTTCTGTTACTACCTCAGGATTAAAATCAGTTCAAGGTAGCAAAGCCGGCGTTACGCAGCAGATCCAGCTGCGCCAGTAATTCCTTTGTTTGTCTGTGAAAAGCCGCACGGTGCTTTTTACCGATGGGCTGTGCTGCCGGCATAACGATCTTGGAAGGATCACGCTGAACTCCATTCACTCTCAGTTCATAATGGAGATGGGGTCCAGTCGCCATACCTGTCGCTCCGACAAAACCGATAATATCACCTTGTCTGATTTGCTTTCCCTGCTGCAGATTTTTATCAAAACCGGAGAGATGTCCGTATGCCGAGCTATACTGCGCGTCGTGCTTAAGCACGACCAGATTCCCGTACCCGTTTTGCCAGCCTTTGAATTCAACAACGCCATTGGCCGTAGCCATTACCGGCGTCCCTACCGGAGCAGCATAGTCGATTCCTCTATGGGCACGCCATCGTTTTAATATAGGATGATAACGAGCATTGGAAAATCCGGAACTGATCCGTGAGAACTGCAGGGGAGCCATCAGGAAAGGTTTACGCAGACTTTCTCCTGCAGGGGTATAGTAATCACCTTCACTATCAGGCAGCTGAAAATATACCGCCCGCCAGGATTTACCTTTATTGAAAAATTCCACTGCCAAGACCCGCCCTGCCTGGATTTTTCCACCTTCATCCTGTACCGATTCATAAACGACTGTAAAACGATCCCCTTTGTGAAGATCGCGGTGAAAATCGATATTACTGGAAAATACATCGATGATTTGGGACGCTATTGTGCTGGGAAGTCCGGCTTTATCAACCGCTGCAAATAGTGAAGTGCTGATCATTCCCGAACCCACTCGAATATGGGTGTCGTTTTCGGTCGATTGTTCGCGCAGTTCAAAAACACCGTCAATTTTTTCCACCAGAAACTGCTCACCATTTCCATAGAAATAGCGCAATGTCAATAATTCACCATCCGGCCTGCTTTCTGCATGAATAATCTCGCCTGGCTTAAGTTGCCGCATCGCCCGACTGTTACGGACGGTATCCAAAAAATCTGCTCTGTCTTCCTGACTGATTTCGAGGCGGGCAAGAATTGCTGCAATAGTATCTCCCCGACGTATGCTTTCCTGATGCCAGAAAGTCATATCAGGATCAGAGGAGGCGAATTTTTCCGGAAGCGGTAAAGTGCGGACGATTTTTTGAGTAGGAACTTCTTGCAGAGAAGAATCGGGGACAATGCCAAAGGCGGTAACCATCCCGAACAACGGCAAACTGAACAGAATAGTGACCCAGCGTACTTTTTTTTGTGCGGGAATGGTGTTTTTTTGCGCTAAAATGCTCTTTTTTACAGGGGGTGACTGGTAGTATTTCAAATGTCATCACTCCTTATTCGTCTGTTGGCAATTTTTCTAGTCTAGCATGGAAATGCATAAATATGATGACGACTGATTTCTCGTTAATCAACCGTGTCTGAACCGATCCTTCATCAGCTGGAAACAGTCAGGCAGGGGTGTCAGGAGCTGCTGGTCGAGGAAGAATTCATACAAAAACTTGCTCGCGGCACGCCTCTTAGAGTCAAAGCCGGCTTTGATCCTACCGCACCTGATTTGCATCTGGGGCATACTGTCCTGCTCAACAAATTACGCCGGTTCCAGGATATGGGGCACCACGTCCTGTTTCTGATCGGTGATTTTACCGGGATGATCGGTGACCCCAGTGGCAAGAATACCACTCGCCCGCCTCTGACACGAGAACAAATTACACATAATGCGAAATCCTACACATCGCAGGTGTTCAAGATACTCAAACCCGATCAGACGGAAGTGGTTTTTAATTCATCCTGGATGGACGGATTCAGTGCGGCCGATCTGATCAGGCTTTCCGCCACCTGCACGGTTGCCCGTATGCTGGAAAGGGATGATTTCAGCAAACGCTATCGGAACAACCAGGCAATCGCCATTCATGAATTTCTGTATCCGCTCATCCAGGGCTACGATTCAGTAGCCTTGAAAGCGGATATCGAACTGGGCGGTACTGACCAGAAATTCAATTTATTAATGGGACGCGAATTACAGAAACATTATGGTCAGTCTCCTCAATGCATACTGACCATGCCACTGCTGGAAGGCCTCGATGGCGTACAGAAAATGTCTAAATCACTTAATAACTATGTCGGTATCGATGAACCTCCCGCGGAGATCTTCGGCAAGCTGATGTCCATCAGCGATACCCTGATGTGGCGTTATATCGAGTTGTTGTCTTTCGAGCCTCTGGATACATTACGCCAGTGGCAGGAAGAAGTAAAAGCAGGCCGTAATCCACGTGAAATAAAGGTACAATTTGCCCGGGAAATTGTGACACGCTTTCACAGTCAGGCGGATGCCGACCGGGCAGCGACCGACTTTGAGTCCCGTTTTAGCAAAGGGAAGCTGCCTGACGACATTCCCGAAAAGAACCTGTACATCCAGGGTACAGAGCTGCCAATTCCTCAGCTGCTCAAGCTGGCCGGGCTGACAGCCAGTACCAGTGAAGCCCTGCGCATGATCGAACAGGGAGGGGTAAGGCTGGATGGAGACAGAATCGATGACAAAACCCGCACAGTTCCCTCGGATAAAACTGTCGTCGTTCAGGTTGGAAAAAGGAAATTTGCAAAAATAACACTTTTACCTGAACAGACCTGAACAGGGTGGCATATAAATCAACTTCACAGTAAGATCGCCTCATTATGGATGACAATATCGTAATTCTTCCCTGCGAAACACGTGCACGTGAATTCGATGCCAAATTACTGCTGGCCTGCCATATCGCCGAAAGTGGAATACCCGCTATCGTAGGAGCGAAAAAAATAATTGACAAAATGGCTCCTTCCCTGCCTCGCGGCATTTACATCGGCAAAAGCATGACTGTACGCAGCACAACTGTTCTGCGCATGCTGCGACGTCTCGGATTTACTGTAACCGCCTGGGACGAAGAAGGGCTGGTATGGGCCACACCTGAACTTTACCGGTTGACCAAACTGGACACGCGGGCACTACAGGAACCACATTGTATTTTTGCGTGGGGAGAAGCCAATGCAGCGGCAATACGCGACCATCCGGGCTTTAGCGATGCACCACTGTATCTGACGGGCAACCCGCGGACCGATCTGCTCCGTCCGGCATTGCGCGGATTGTTTAATGAACAGGCTGATGATCTGCGTATGCGCTTCGGTAAATTCATCCTGATCAATACCAATTTCTCGCGTATCAACCATTTTTATCCGGGAGAAAGCCATCTGCTAAATCTGCTTAAATCCGGCAAAAAACAGGAAAACAGCCAGGATGATCTCAAGCTGGGAATGGCTGTACACAAAAAACTGATTTTCGATCATTTCCTGAAAATGGTCGCGGCTGTAGCCCGGCAATTTTCTGGAGCTACTGTTGTAATTCGCCCTCACCCTTCCGAGAATCATGCCACTTGGATCGAAGCCACACGCCACTGTAACAATGTACAGGTCATTTATGAAGGAAATGTCGTCCCCTGGCTGATGGCGGCTTCTGTAACGGTCCATAACAGTTGCACCACAGCAGTTGAATCATTTTTGCTCGACCGGGTTGCTCTGGCTTATTGCCCGGCAATTGCAGAGGCATATGATCATCCGTTACCAAATGATCTCAGCATACAATGTCAGCATCTGCCGACATTGCTGGACTGGATCGACCAGGCGTTGACCGATCATGCCTCCCTGGACGCACAGCATATCGAACAGCGCAAGCATCTGGCCCGCCATCATCTGGCCTCCTATGATGGGGCCTCGTCATGCGAACGGCTGGTATCGGTCGTTCATCAACTCAGACACCAGCCTCCGCACAGCCCCCCCTCCCTGCTGACTCGGGCTGCAGGACTGGGTACCGCCTACTGGCGCAGCACTATTAAAAAACGCATTGAGGCACGTATCCCCGGACATCGTAATAACACAACCTATTTACGGCACATGTTTCCGCTCACTTCATCCGCCGGTGTCGAATATCAGGTACAGCGTATGGGTTCTCAGTTGGGACGCTTCCGGAATCTGCGCATTAAAGAACTGACCGAGAATGTGTTTATGATCCAGTAGCATTCACCGGCCCGACAGACAATACGACAATAAACGAAAGAATACTGCTAAATATAATTTAGCTGATGCTTCTTATTCTTCATCACCTACATTCAGACTCCAGCAATCTTTAATACTCGGACACATCATGAAAATCAGGGTAAAAATCATCGGTGCAGGATCGATTGGCAATCATCTCGCATATGGATGTCGCCGACAGGGGTGGGAAGTTGTCCTGTGTGATTCAGATTCGGCAGCATTACAGCGGACACGTAACGAGATATATCCTGGTCGCTATGGTCATTGGGATGAAGCGATTTATCTTGCGCACCCTGAGGAAACAACCCGGGAGGAGTTTGATGTCGTTATCATCGGCACACCACCCGATACCCATATCGGTATAGCACTCGATGTTCTGAAGCAACGTCCACCCCGACTGCTGCTGATTGAAAAACCCTTATGCACTCCCTCTCTGACTGATTGCGAGCAGTTACGCACACAGGCTGATCAGGCTGGCGTACAGATACTGGTCGGTTACAATCACACTCTAACGCCCAATACGCTGAAGGCCGAACAATGGCTGCAAGCTGGCTCACTGGGAACGATACTCACCATCCATGCCCGGATTCGTGAACATTGGCAAGGTATTTTCAAAGCACATCCCTGGATTTCGGGTCCGGAAGAAACCTATCTGGGTTATACCGAACGAGGAGGCGGAGCACTGGGCGAACATTCTCACGGACTTGCCATTTGGCAGCATTTTGCACGTCTGAGCGGGCACGGACGCGTTACTGAGGTATCTGCCCTGCTGGATATGGTGAAAGAACGCGGCGCATGTTATGACCGGCTGGCCCAGCTCAATCTGCGTACTGAAAGCGGGTTGGCAGGGTTACTGGTTCAGGATGTAATTACGGAGCCTGCCGACAAACAGTTGCGATTGCAAGGAGAAAACGGCTATCTGGACTGGTTCATCAATATCAAACCGAACAGGGATGCTGTCAGAATACAGCTACAGGGTGAACCGGAACATTATCAATATTTCGAAAAAACGAGGCCAGACGATTTTCAGCCGGAAATTATCCATATGGAGACATTACTGGCCAATCCGGGACAGACTTCTCCCATCTCCCTTACACATGGCATGGAAACCATGTTGGTAATAGCCGCAGCAATTCGCTCACATGAAACAGGGCGCAGGATAAGAATCAATTATGACCGGCCCTATGGCTATGAATCACTGCAATAACATTTGATAATCGATGTATGCACATAAAACAGTACTGGTGGTCGTACCGGCCCGGGGAGGCAGTAAGGGAATTCCGTTAAAAAATCTGCGCAGCATCTGCGGCCTCTCTCTTGTGGGGCATGTTGCACAGCTGATACATCAGCTGGACTGGGCCGACCGGGCGGTAGTCTCTACCGATCATGAAATTATTGCCAAAGCAGCCGAAGAGGCAGGACTTGCTGCTCCATTTCGCAGGCCTGACGAGCTTGCGGGAGATCGTATCGGTGATATTCCGGTGTTACAGCACGCGTTGCAGGCTACTGAAAACGCAGATGGTTGCAAGTATGACGTCATCGTCATGTTGCAGCCTACCTCTCCGTTACGCCAGGCGGAACATGTCACAGCCACAGTCCGGAAGCTCGTTGAAGAAAATTACGATGCGGTCTGGACCGTCAGCCCGACAGATCTGAAGTATCATCCGCTCAAGCAGTTGAGATTGGATGAACAGGGGGAACTGGCTCTATGGGATCCACGCGGCACGGAAATCATTGCCCGCCAGCAGCTGGATATCGTTTATCATCGCAACGGTGCAGCTTACGCGCTCACGCGCGCCTGTCTGCTTGATCAGGCTGCGTTACTGGGTGCACGCAGCAGTGCAGTCGTGATTAATGAACCAATGATAAGTATAGACAGTGAAGCTGATCTTGCTCTGGCAGAATCGTTGCTGCTTGCCGGATCAGGGCAAAAATCCCCTCCTCTGATCCTGCGACAGGAAGGTGCCAGTCCCGGATCCAAAATATTTGTTGTAGACATCGACGGAGTACTGGCGACGCTGGTGCCGAATAATGATTATGCCTTTTGTCAGCCGATACAGGAGAATATCCTTATCATCAACAGGTTGCACGCAGCTGGCCATAAGATTGTCCTGTTTACCGCACGCGGCTCAGCCACAGGGATTGACTGGCAGGATATAACCCGCAACCAAATGACCGAATGGGATGTGCACCATCATGAATTGCGATTCGGTAAACCTGCAGCAGATTATTATATCGATGACCGGTTCATCACACTGGAAGAAGCACTTCATCATTGCTAACAACTGTTCATACGATTTTGCGGGATCCGGAAAATAAAACCGGATAAAACAGCAAAAGGTATAACGGCCAGTTAGCCGGATCGATAAAGGCAAGCAAACTCATTTCCTGCCAGTGAGAAACCAACTATACAAAGATTTTAGTCAAAATATTGATCAAGGTGATTATGAACGCATTACTGGACCGACTGTATATTTTTGAAATGGCCAATAACCATCAGGGCAATGTGGAGCATGGTCTGAAGATTATCGAAATGGTGGCCAGAATAGCTCGCAAACATCAAATCAGAGCAGCAGTCAAATTACAATTGCGCGAGCTGGATTCTTTTATCCATCCGGATTATAAGGGTCGTACCGACGTCAAGCACATCAGCCGTTTCGAAAATACCCGTCTCGACATCAATGAATTCCGGCAACTGGTGGAAGCAATACGTGACCACGGGCTCGTCACAGTAGCCACTCCTTTTGATGAGCCATCCGTACAGGCCTGTCAGGCACTGGGAGTACAAGTGCTGAAGCTTGCGAGCTGCTCGGCAACTGACTGGCCTCTGATCTCCGCAATGGCCGAGGCAAACAGGCCCGTTATTGCCTCGACTGGCGGGCTGAGTATTTATGATATCGACAATCTGGTAAGTCATTTACATAAACGTGTACCGGCTTTCGCCCTGATGCACTGTGTATCACTGTATCCCGCTCCCAATGAACGGATTCATATGAATTTTCTCGGCAAAATAATGCGCCGTTATCCTTATGTACTGACGGGTTACTCAGGACATGAAGCCCCGGACAATAACGAAGTGACGATGGCGGCCATCGCAAAAGGAGCCCGCCTGCTTGAGCGCCATATCGGCATGCCGACCACTGAGATCCAGCTCAATACCTACTCGCTCGATCCGGAGCAGGCTGACCGATGGGTGGCGGCTGCTGAACGCATGCGTGTCATTTGCGGAGAAAACGAGGAAAAACACATCATCCAGAATGAAAAGGATTCCCTGCGTGAGCTGCAGCGGGGTGTTTACGTCAAGCGGACAATCAGCCAGGGAGAAAAAATTCTCCCTGCAGACGTTTTTTTCGCAATGCCTTGTGCAGAGGGCCAACTTACCAGTGGTGAATTCGGGCAGTTACGCGCACACTTTGTGGCCTCCCGTGACTATACTGCTGGTGAAGCAGTATTCGAAGTCCCTAAACAGGATACAATGCGGCTGATAAGAGGGATTCTGCATGATGCAAAAGGCCAGCTATATGAAGCAGGAATCGTCCTGGGTGAAGATTACACCATCGAGATTTCTCACCACTACGGCCTGGCCCGCTTTCGGGAAACAGGGTGTATCCTGATCAATCTGATCAATCGAGAGTATTGCTACAAGCTGCTGATCATGCTTCCCGGGCAGAAGCATCCTCCTCACATGCATAAACAGAAAGAGGAAACCTTCTGTCTACTGTGGGGCGATCTGACAGTCAACCTGCCAGGACAGGACCCGGTCAGCCTGAAGCCGGGTGACAAGCTGCTGGTTCCGCGAAGTACCATGCATGACTTCTTTACATTGTCAGGTGCAATTTTCGCGGAAGTTTCCACACATAGCATCATTGGCGATTCGTATTATGCCAATCCGGAGATTGCAGAACTCGACCCGATGCAGCGGAAAACCATTCTGGAAAGCTGGTAGGATTCCAGCTTTCCATCAGGATGATGATTCATCACTGGACCCGGGAGAGGATTGAACCTCTCTGATCGCTTCTTGAAAATCGCCGATATCTTCGAAGCTTCTGTATACAGAAGCAAAACGGATATAGGCAACTTTATCCAGCGTGTACAATTCCTGCATAACCCATTCACCGATCGTGCGTGATAAAATTTCCTGCACGCCGCTCCCCAAAAGTTTTTGCAGAATGCGTTCCAGGGCAATGTCCACCTGCCGGGTCGGGACGGGACGCTTGTGCAGTGCTCGCATAAAACTGGTATAAAGCTTGTCCCGATCGAATTCCACACGGTTGCCATCCTGTTTGATGACCTGAGGAAAGCGCAATTCGACAGTCTCATACGTGGTAAAGCGTTTTTCACAAGCAATACAGCGCCGTCTGCGTCTGATCCGGGTTCCCTCTTCGCTGACACGCGAATCGATCACCCCGGTATCTTCCGCACCACAAAACGGACATCTCATAGCCGATCTCCGGAACCGAGTACCGAACAGCCGGGCGTAGCATGTACCGTACTATAGAGCAGAACAGATTGATCAGTTACCATAGACAGGAAATTTTGCACACAGAGCTTGCGCTTTTTGCGCAACCTGATCCAGCACCGTCATATCACCCGGTGCATCCAGTACGTCTGCAAGCAGATTTGCAAGTTGTTCCGATTCCGGCTCCCTGAATCCGCGCGTGGTAATAGCTGGGGTCCCTATCCGTATGCCACTGGTTACAAACGGTTTTTGAGGATCATTTGGAATAGCGTTCTTGTTAACAGTAATATGTGCGGTTTCCAACGCAGCCTCCGCTTCTCTTCCAGTCAGATTTTTGGCACGCAAATCCACCAGAAACATATGGCAGTCGGTATATCCGGATACGATACGCAAACCTCGCTGTTGCAGCACTTTGGCCATAACGCGGGCATTTTCTATGACCTGTTTCTGGTAATCTTTGAATGCTTCAGTAGCCGCTTCTCTGAAAGCCACTGCTTTGGCTGCAATGACGTGCATCAAAGGTCCGCCTTGTGTTTGGGGAAATACTGCCGAATTAAGAGCTTTTTCATGCTCCGGCCGGGCCATAATAACTCCGCCCCGTGGCCCGCGTAATGTTTTATGTGTCGTACTGGTAACAAAATCGGCAATTCCCACAGGATTGGGGTAATAACCTGCCGCAATGAGCCCGGCGTAATGTGCCATATCGACAAACAGATAAGCACCCACATTGTCAGCGATTTTACGAAAATGTTTCCAGTCTATGACTCTTGCATATGAGGAAGCACCGGCGACGATCATACGTGGGCGATGTTCGTGTGCCAGTCGCTCCACTTCTTCATAGTCTATTTCTTCAGTTTCCGGGTTGAGCCCGTAAGAGATTGAATTAAATATCTTACCACTCATATTGACAGTTGCTCCGTGTGTCAAATGTCCGCCATGGGCCAGCGACATACCCAGCAGGGTATCACCCGGTTTCAGGGCCGATAAATATACCGCCGCATTGGCCTGGGAACCGGAATGCGGCTGTACATTGACATATTCGGCATTGAACAGCTGCTTAAGACGATCGATGGCAAGTTGTTCAACTATATCCACATATCTGCATCCTCCGTAATAACGCTTGCCCGGATACCCTTCGGCATACTTATTGGTCAATACAGAACCCTGTGCCTGCAGAACCGCGGGGCTCGCGTAATTCTCGGAAGCAATCAGCTCTATGTGATCTTCCTGTCGCTGTATTTCTCCTCTGATCGCCTGCCATAGATCAGGATCGCTCTGCTCGATTGTCACTTTTTGTGAAAACATAATATTGGCTCTCTGATTTTTGCTGGAAAAACGGCCATTCTATCATTGCGCTACATTGCAAACAGTGATTGTGTAATTTCTTTTTATTCCCGATAGAAGCATGATTTGCGACAGGCAACCTGCTCTCAATTTGACTTCATTTTATGAATTAGCGATGATAACAACGGCGTTATATTTTATTTCATTCTGAATGGGAGCTATCCATGGCTATAAAAGAAACTTTTAAACAGCAAGTTGATTCCATCATTCAAAGCAGGCATCTGCTGCAGCATCCGTTCTACGTCGCCTGGACTGAAGGTAAACTGACCCGAGAACAATTACGCCATTACGCGGAGCAATACTTCTACAACGTCTTGGCCGAACCTACTTACCTGAGTGCGGTCCATTTCAACACCCCGCATTTCCACAATGAAGACAACAGTGGCGATATCAGCGTCCGTCAAGAAGTTCTGAAAAACCTGATTGATGAGGAACATGGAGAAAAAAATCATCCTGCCTTATGGAAGGCCTTTGCATTCGCTCTAGGAGCAGATGATGCAAGTCTGGCAAAAGCGGCCGCATTACCGGAAACACAGAATCTCGTCTCCACCTTCCGTGATATCTGCCTGAACCAGCCTTTCTATGCAGGGCTTGCTGCATTGCACGCTTTCGAATCCCAGGTACCCGATATTGCCGCAGTTAAGATCGATGGACTGGCCAAATTTTATGGTATGGATGATCCGAATGACTATGAATTTTTCTCGGTTCACCAGAGCGCAGATATATTTCATTCACAAGCAGAATGGGCAATCATTGAAAAATTTGCAGACACCCCCGAAAAACGGGCCGAAGTACTGGCAGCCACCCGGCTAGCATGTGACGCGCTGTGGAAATTCCTGGATGGTATCCATGAAACTTATTGCGCCGATATTGAGTGTGAAGAGAAAGCTGCAGTGACCCTCCACTGATCAGGTACTCGACACCCATCCATTACGACCGGACAGCTGCTTCCTGCAGGTGGAATTACTGTCCGGCCGGCTTTCCGGTTTTGTGTTTTCTCCTTTGTTCGTTCAAAGGCTTTATCCCATCGAGTTTGGCAAAACAGATCCGGCCAATGGTTTCCAGGAAATCCTGCAGGTAACGTAACGAAGCGTTCTCTTCTCGTACCGAAAGATACAAATTGCTCCATAATCCTTCTGCTCCAATACGTCTGGCAATAACATATTCATAATCCACATAATTCTTGATACCCCATCCGGGTAGCGCGGCAATCCCGCGGCGGCTGGCCACCAGTTGTAACACAGCCACAGTCAGTTCAGTCGTTCGCCGCTGCCAGGTAACACCTGCCGGAATCAATACCTGCCGAATCAGGTCGATCCGTTCTTCCGGCACAGGATAAGTGATGAGCATGTCTTGGGAAAAGTCAGCTGCCTCAAGTACCCGTTTCCGGCTCAGCGCATGACCAGGCGGTAGTACAGCCAGTATCTCGAAGCAAAACAGCGGGAAATGTACGATACCCTGCCGTGGTGTGTTTTCCGATCCGATCACTACATCCGCCGTGCCCTGTCTGAGTAACAGCACAGGGTCGCTGTGAAACCCCGAAACCAGATCAAGCTCGACTTCCGGCCAGTGCTTCCGGAAATCATCCATAATGGGCATCAGCCAGTCGAAACAGGTATGGCATTCCAGTACGATGCGCAGACTGCCCGCGGACTGTCGGGATATTTTTGCCAGATCCCGCTCCGCTGCCCGTACTTCCCCCAGTATTTTTTCTGCGAGCCGTACCAGCCGCTTCCCCGCATCGGTCAGCTGTACAGTGTGGCCACTACGCTGAATGATCGGTAACTGATAATAATCCTGTAGTGCCCGGATCTGGTGAGATAACGCTGACTGGGTCAAATGCACACGCTGTGCCGCCAGCGAAATGCTCCCGGTCTCATGCAATGCACTCAAAGTACGAAGATGACGCAGCTCAAGCATATATGAAAATTATTCATAATTTAAGAGAGAAAATTTCATTTGATTCATTATAGAGTATTTCACAGAATAAGGGCTTTTCTGATCAGGATGAAAGAGCGTAATAATGGCACTGACACATAATCTGGGTTTTCCGCGAATTGGGCCGCAACGTGAACTGAAGAAAGCGCTTGAAGCCCATTGGAAAGGACAGAGCGACGCCGGGCAATTACTGGCAACCGCATATGAGATTCGTAAAAACAACTGGTTATTACAGCAAAAAGCCGGCATTGATCTGATTCCAGCCGGAGAGTTTTCCCTGTATGACCATATACTCGATATGACTGCGTTACTGGGCGCTATTCCGCAGCGCTTTGGATCAGTCGACGACGAAGTATCTCTTGAGCTGTATTTTGCCATGGCACGGGGTACCACCGATCAACCCGCCATGGAAATGACTAAATGGTTCAACACCAATTATCACTATATCGTCCCTGAATTCGATAAAGATACTGATTTTCGTTTGGCATCAGACCGGCTTTTTCAGGAAATTAAGGAAGCTCAAGCACTGGGAATAGCGGTAAAAGCGGTTCTGGTCGGGCCATTGACCTACCTTTATCTGGGTAAAGAAACCACTCCTGATTTTCAGCGCCTCGAACTGCTGCCTCGCCTGTTGCCGGTTTATCAGGAGATCCTGAGAAAAATCGCTTCACTGGGAGTGAAATGGGTACAAATCGATGAATCGATACTGTCCCTCGATCTGGATCAAACCTGGCTAAAGGGACTGGAAGAAGCCTATCATGCACTGCATGATAATGGCTGCAAATTATTACTCACCACCTATTTCGGCACAGTCGGCCATCACTTGACACAGCTTAAGAGATTACCGGTGGACGGGCTGCACATTGATATATGCAGCGCACCGGAACAGCTTGAATCTTTTCTTTCAAAAGATTTCTCCCATAAAATTCTGTCAGTGGGCTGCATTGACGGACGCAATATCTGGCGCGCAGATTTATCCACGAAACTGGATATCCTCTCACAAACTGCTCCACTATTAAATGACCGGCTATGGATTGCACCGAGCTGCTCGCTGCTGCATTGCCCGGTCGATTTGACACTGGAAACGCGACTTGATCCGGAAATCAGAAACTGGCTGGCATTTTCTGTTCAAAAATTGGAAGAAATCACAATTCTCGGACGCGGCCTGAACCAGGGGAAAGAATCAATAGAAACATTTCTGGCAGCCTCCGACGAAGCGGTACGATCCAGACAGAAATCCAGCCGTATCCATAATCCGGTCGTTCATCAAAGGGTAAAAGATTTGAACACGCGCGATTATCAGCGCACGCATTCCTTTGTCACCCGGAAACCGCTGCAACAGCGGCGATTCAATTTGCCTGTGCTCCCTACTACTACGATAGGCTCTTTTCCACAAACGATGGCAATCCGCCAGGCCCGTGCAGCTTTTAGAAGGAACGAACTCACTCACCTCGAGTACCTGTCAGCCATGCGCACCGAAATCCAGGAGATCATCCGGAAGCAGGAAGAAATCGGGTTGGATGTACTGGTTCACGGCGAACCCGAGCGCAATGACATGGTGGAATATTTTGGCGAACAATTGTGGGGATATGCTTTTACCGAAAATGGCTGGGTACAGAGCTACGGCTCCCGTTGTGTTAAGCCTCCGATCTTATACGGCGATGTGTACCGCCCGGAGGCAATAACCGTAGAATGGACAAAGTACGCCCAGAGCCAGACAGACAGACCGGTAAAAGGAATGCTGACCGGGCCGGTTACGATGCTGATGTGGTCGTTCGTACGCGATGATCAGCCGCGTGCAGATACGGCACTGCAGCTCGCCCTGGCTATTCGCGACGAGGTCATTGATCTGGAACGTGCAGGTATCGGTATGATCCAGATCGATGAGCCGGCTTTTCGTGAAGGACTCCCGCTCAGGAGAAGGGACTGGGAGCACTATCTCGACTGGGCTGTAAAGGCTTTTCGCGTGGCCAGTTCAGGGATCGGTGATGAAACTCAAATCCATACCCATATGTGTTATTCGGAATTTCATGACATTCTGCCCGCCATCGCTGATCTGGACGCCGATGTAATCACAATCGAGACTTCGCGCTCACGCATGGAATTGCTGGATGCGTTTGTGAAATTTTCTTACCCGAACGATATTGGGCCCGGTGTCTACGACATTCATTCCCCCAGAGTTCCAGATTCATCAGAGATGCTTGAATTGCTGGAAAAAGCATCCCGCCACATTGATCCACAACAATTATGGGTTAATCCGGATTGCGGGCTGAAAACACGTAACTGGCCCGAAACCAAAGCAGCACTGCAAACAATGGTGGATTGTGCAAAAACCATGCGCGATCTGCTAAAAACCTGATTCGTAATCAGGATCAGACTGTCCATCTTACGAGGCTGCCCCTCTGGCAGCCTAC
>JBIQJX010000012.1:0-6406 GCA_044507105.1 Nitrosomonas sp. | reverse complement strand
CTCATCTGTACTCTCTGTAACGATTGCCGAAAGAAACACAGCTGTCTCAATAATGATAGACTTAGATGGACTGATATTATCTTTCCCCCTCCCTGTTATCTGTAACGCCATTCACGCGACACTGCACTACTGTCAGCATTTATATGGATCTGGATACCGCAGCTGATCGCCTATTAACTTCCAAAGGCTCCGATGGATAGCAAGTTTACTGCCTTCGTTCTTACCGTTTCAAGGAACAAGACTACTACGCACCTGATTACACGTTTGAGGCGCTGGCTGGCCGCGCTGTTTCCCGTTACAGGAAATGATCCTGCTGTCTCTTTGCGCCTTACCAGGCCCGTCCAACTGCCATTTTCAGAATGAATGAAAATACCAGCCTGCTGGCACTTTTCACCAGCAGCTTCCTTGCTGCAACATTATTACCGGGAGGATCCGAAGCAGTACTTGCAGGTGTATTAATTGCCTATCCGGATCTGTTCTGGCCGGCACTGAATATTGCAACGCTGGGCAATACACTGGGTGGAATGAGTTCTTACCTGATTGGCCGCCTGCTGCCCGATGAGCAGGCGCTCTCCAAGAAGATCGGACGTCACGTTCATGGACTGGCGTGGACGCGCCGTTATGGGGCCTCTGTATTATTTCTATCCTGGCTGCCGTTAATCGGCGATGTATTGTGTGTGGCTGCCGGCTGGTTGCGGATCAACTGGTTCCCGGCAGCAGTTTTCATTGCTACCGGGAAATTTGTTCGATATTGGGTAGTTGCCTCAGCAATCAGCTAGAAACTCAAAGAAAGTACAGGCTATTTCTCGAACAGCTTTTGCAATTCCCCATTCTGGAACATTTCGGACATGATATCTGAGCCCCCGACAAATTCCCCATTGACATATAGCTGAGGAATAGTGGGCCAGCTGGAGAAATCCTTGACACCCTGCCGGATTTCCGGATCAGCCAGCACATCCACTGCATAAAAATCCCCGACGCCGCAGGCATTCAGTATTCGTACCGCATTGGCGGAAAAACCACACTGCGGCTGTTGCGGAGTTCCTTTCATATACAAAACCACCGGGTGGGTCGATATCTGTTGCTCAATAGAATCAACAACGTCCATATTTCATTTCCTCCTTAAATTTTATAAAGCAGTCTTATTGTTCATAAAAACTGCCACTCTGACTGGTATTATCCTATTCACAGCTCAATGATAACACTGGTCATTCGGTTATCTCAGCTATACTGACCCCTAATCGTGACAGACATTCCTATATCAAAACAGATTTACATTGCCCGCCACTTATCCGATCTATACCTGCGAGATCCGGCTGGGTAAATATATGGCTGAAGCCGGCTTTTTCCAGTAAGCCGCGACAGGCAACCGCCTGATCATAGCCATGCTCAATCAGCAACCAGCCTGATGGTTCGAGATACTTCGAAGCCTGCATGATAATTCTGCGAATATCACCCAACCCATTATCTTTTGCCACCAGTGCGATAGAGGGTTCGAAGCGCAGATCTCCCCTTTCGAGATGCGGATCTCCTTCAGCAATATAAGGAGGATTGGCGACGATCACATCAAATTTTCTGTTATCCAGCCCTGAATACCAGTCGGCTACAATAAATGTTACATTTTTCACAGAAAGCGTTGCGGCATTCCCGCATGCTACTGCCAATGCATGTGAAGACAGATCGGTCGCCGTCACATGAATTCCCGGGCGATGGCGGGCAAGCGTGATCGCAATGGCACCGCTCCCTGTTCCCAGATCAAGCACATGACAATACCGGTCAGGGGAAATCCTTGACAATGCCGCTTCCACCAGTAATTCCGTTTCGGGACGGGGAATCAGCACATCAGGGGTTACTCTAAAAACCAGGTCATAAAATCCCCTTTCCCCTGTCAGATAGGCGACCGGTTCTCCTGTGATACGTCTGGCGAGCAATTGCCGAAAACGCCGCATCTGATCCATGTCGAGTATCTGATCTGCATGAGCGATCAGGAAAGCTGTATCAGCTTTCAGTACACTTTGCAGTATCCAGCGTGCATCTGTCCGGTCTATATCATCTGCGCAACTTTGCAGTATCTCACCGATAGTAACAGGTTGTTTACTCTTACTCTCCTCCATCAAAGAAAGCATACTACTTTCTGTCATTTTTCTGTCATAGCAGCCAACTGTGCGGCCTGATGCTCAGCAGCCAGCGCAGAACACAATTCATCCAGTTCCCCATCCATGATCTGGTCTATTTTGTAAAGCGTAAGGTTAATACGATGATCAGTGATTCTTCCCTGGGGAAAATTATAAGTCCGTATACGCTCTGAACGCTCGCCACTACCGACAAGCGATTTCCGGGTGGCTGCCTGCTCAGCCTGCTGAGCGTGCATCTGCTTATCGAAGATACGGGCTGCCAGAATACTCATTGCCTGCGCCTTGTTCTTATGTTGTGAACGTCCCTCCTGACACTCCGCCACGATGCCTGTCGGCAGATGAGTAATCCGCACAGCCGAGTCAGTTTTGTTGATATGCTGCCCTCCCGCCCCGGAAGCACGAAACGTATCGATTCTCAACTCAGCCGGATTCAGCGTCACATCTGAAATTTCATCTGCTTCCGGCAGAACTGCGACTGTACAGGTAGAGGTATGTACACGTCCCTGTGTTTCTGTAACAGGAACCCGCTGCACACGATGCCCGCCAGATTCGAATTTAAGTCTGGAATAAGCGCCCTGACCGATGATACAGGCAATGATTTCTTTATACCCTCCAACCTCGGAGGGGCTTTGCGAAACAACTTCCACCTGCCATCTGTTACGCTCCGCATAACGGGTATACATGCGAAACAGGTCGCCCGCAAACAAAGCAGATTCGTCGCCTCCTGCCCCGGCCCGGATTTCCAGAAAAATATTGCGTTCATCATTTGGATCCTTTGGTAACAACTGTTTCAGTAATTCTGTTTCGATATTGGCCAGTTCCTGCTTGCCTGCTTCTATTTCAGCCTCGGCAAAATCCCGAAACTCCGGATCCAGGCTCATTTCCCTGGCGGTTATCACATCACGCTCAACTCGCTGATAAGCGTGGTAAAGCTCGGTTACAGGTTCGATTTCCGCCCGCTCACGCGCAAGCTTCCGGTAATTATCCAGGTCAGCTGTGATTTTTTCGTTACTCAACAGTTTATCCAGCTCCCCCAGCCGCACACTCAGCCGGGTGAGCTGATCGATGATCCCTTTATTCATTGCGAATGATGCAACTGATACAGTCGATTGACCAGTTCAATGAGCTGTTCACGCTCATCATCTGTGGTGTGATTCAGAACAGTGGAAGGAAGATGAAGAAATTTATTGGCTAACCCTCTGCTCAGGGATTCCAGTACTTTGTCCGGATCTTCCCCTTTTGCCAATAACTTACGGGCACGGGTCAGTTCAAGCCGACGAAACCGTTCCGCCTGGTCGCGCATGGCACGAATGGTGGGTACCATCTGGCGCGCAGCCACCCAGTGCATAAAATCGACCACATTGGATTCGATGATCGTTTCAGCCTGGGTCACGGCACTCTGACGATTATCCAGCCCTTCTTTGACAATATCCGCCAGATCATCCACATAATACAAAAACACATCGTCCAGTTCTGCGACTTCCTGTTCCACATCCCGTGGCACAGCCAGATCAACGATAAAAATCGGACGATGTTTACGCAGCTTGATCGCGCGTTCCAGCATACCCTTACCCAGTATTGGCAGCGGGCTTGCGGTACAGGTTATGACAATATCGTGCAACGCCAGCTGTTCCGGCAACTCACCCAGTGAAATAGGATGCGCACCGATACGTCGTGACAGTACTTCTGCCCGTTCCACAGTACGATTCGCAACCGTAACATGTACAGGCTGTCGGGCAATGAAATGAGCGGCGCACAGCTCAATCATCTCTCCGGCCCCGATGAACAGTACTTTCTGCTCACTGATGCTGCCGAAAATCCGCTCAGCCAGGCGTGCCGCTGCTGCTGCCATGGAAACAGAGGATGCACCTATTTCAGTCGAAGTGCGCACCTCCTTGGCCACGAAAAATGTTCGCTGAAACATTTTGTGCAGCAGTAAACCGAGCGTACCCGCCTGTTCGGCTGATTTCACCGCATTTTTCATCTGTCCCAGTATCTGCGGTTCACCCAATACCATAGAATCCAGTCCGCTGGCAACACGGAAAGCATGCTTGACCACCTGTTCACGCGACAGCTTATACAAATAAGGCTCCAGATCACCTGAATGGATACGATGAAAATTAGCCAGCCAGCGAACCGCTTCATCAGGCGTATCAGTATTACAGTATACTTCCGTACGGTTACAGGTTGAGACGATCGCCGCTTCCTTAACCAGTTGATGTCCCACCAGATCATGAAGCGCGGGCTGCATCAACTCTTCCGTAAAGGCGACATGTTCGCGTATGTCCAATGGCGCCGTATGATGATTGATACCGAAGGCAAAAAGTTGCATGGAGAATATTCCGGTAATCCCAATCCAAAATTGGCTAATTATAGCGGAAGTTTTATCGCCATCAATCAATCGAAATTGTCATGAGCGCCCGTCATGCGCGTACATCACGGTAATCCTGCCTGCAGGAGTCCGGCTTGACACCCGGGCGGCGACATTTCTACCATAGCGGTTTCTTCAGGGAGTCATTGTGTCAATCGAGTCGATTAGAAACGTTATCGCCAAAGATATGGGTGATGTCGATAACGTTATCCAGCAAAAACTTCATTCTCAGGTCGTGCTGGTCAGGCAGGTCAGCGAATATATTATTCACAGCGGTGGAAAAAGGCTGCGGCCGGCCCTGGTTATCCTGGCTGCAGGGGCATTTGGCTATAACGGTTCGCACCATCATACTCTGGCTGCCGTCGTCGAATTCATTCACACCGCCACCCTGTTGCATGATGATGTAGTGGATGAATCCAGGCTGCGGCGTAATCAGGCTACAGCCAATGCCATATTCGGAAATGCCGCAAGTGTTCTGGTGGGTGATTTTCTTTATTCACGCGCATTTCAGATGATGGTGGAGGTTGGTAATATGCGCGTCATGGAAGTACTGGCTGATGCAACTAATACTATTGCTGAAGGCGAAGTACTGCAATTACTGAACTGCCATGACCCGAATGTGGAAGAAGAAAATTACCTGCAGGTTATCCGGTTCAAGACCGCCAAACTTTTTGAAGCCGCCGCCCGGCTGGGAGCGATCCTCGGTAAAGCAACCCCGGCTGATGAAGAAGCCCTGGCAGCCTACGGCATGCATTTGGGAACTGCATTTCAACTGGTGGACGATCTATTAGATTATTCAGGTGACAATCAGGAGACAGGTAAAAATCTGGGTGATGATCTGGCAGAAGGAAAACCGACTCTACCCCTTATTTTTTCCATACGGGCAGGAACGACCTCCCAGTCGGCTGCCGTTCGCCATGCTATTGAAACAGGTGGAGTAAATGGGTTCGAGCCCATACTCAAAATCATCCAGGAAACAGGCGCGCTGGATTATGCAAAACAGTGCGCCCGCAAAGAAGCAAATATGGCTCTCTCCGCAATCTCTACATTAGCTGATTCTAACTACAAACAATGTTTGTTACAATTAGCAGAGTTTGCCATAACGAGGAATTATTGATAATTGCGTTTGTTTTATGCAGTACCCCGAATCTTCTTTTGTCAGGATTATTTTTTTAGTAAATAATATGTAGCAGTTTCATTATTCGGGGTGTAGCTCAGCCTGGTAGAGTACTGCGTTCGGGACGCAGGAGCCGGAGGTTCAAATCCTCTCACCCCGACCACCTTCCGATTCCGAAAACAGACGGATAACAAGATCAGGATCTGGAAATGATATGAAGGTTGCCGTTGCTTTATTGAACACAACCTTCATTTTATAATCCTAAGCATTCCTTAAATCCGTTAACGTTGTCACCTTCTCAGAATCAGGTGACTGTAATCTTGAATCACTTAATCAGGAAGCATTGGAAATGGAAATTACTTGCTATCGTGATCCTGAAATCAAACGGGAAAAACGGACTCTGCCCGCAACCACCTATAATCTTGCTGTCCAATTATTCGCCCGTTGCGATACAGATCAGTTATTCGTACCTATCCGCAGCATGCAATACCTGGCTATCATTGATACCGATGAATTCGTATTTGTGGACAGTCAACGTAAATGCTGGATAGATATTGCCTGGCAGAATTTTGATTCACAGAAACGTAAAGCGCTTGATCAGCCGGTGAGTTATGAAGCAGTTTATTATCGCGAGGATCAAACAGCCGTCATGCGACGGCTGCAAAGAGAGCTCCCGCTTGCATTGTATACGATGATGGTCAGACAATTACCTCGCAGTCCGGCGCAGGTAATCAAATTCCAGCGCAAACCATCCCCAGACAAATAGCCTCTCTGCAGCAAGAA
>JBIQJX010000086.1:0-6357 GCA_044507105.1 Nitrosomonas sp. | reverse complement strand
TTAGGGCCTGATGGTACTGTCCAGCACAACAGGCTCACTCTCAACCGGAAAAATTTGCAGACTGATCAAAAGATTACCAGGGTACGATTTGTCCGTCATAAGCGAAGAATTTACCGCCATCTGAGAGAGTGATCCGGTCCAATATACTTTTCATACCGGAAACACTCTGCTCTGCAGAGATCAGGGCGCCACGTCCTCCCATATCGGTTTGTACCCAGCCCGGGTGCAACAGGACTGGAATGACACCACGGGATTGCAGATCAATAGCCAGACTTTGCATCACCATGTTCACGGCAGCTTTGCTGGATCTGTAAAGGTAACTGCCGCCACGCTGATTATCGGCAATGCTGCCCATTTTACTGGTGAGTGTGGCAATAATTTTCAACCGGCTGCAAGTAATCTGCCGGATCAATGCTTCTGCCATTTTGAGCGGGGCAAGTGTATTCACCTTGAATGCTTCTGTCCAGTCAGAATAGTCGATGTGACCAAATTCACCATGTTGTGAAGGGGGATAGATACCAGCATTATTAACCAGAATATCAATAGGTTGATCTTTAAGCACCTCTGACAGGTGATCGATTTCTTCAAACTTTTTGACATCGAGCGAGTAAATGGAGAATCGGCCTTTGTATCGATCAGCCAGCTGATTAAGTGCTGCAGCCTGCTCAGGTTGGCGGCAACAGGCCAGTACATACCACCCATCCCTTGCATATTGTGTAGCAAACTCCAATCCGATTCCGCGATTGGCGCCTGAGATCAGAACAGTATTCATTTATTAACTACTCCTGTGAAAGTAAAGGTGCACCGGGCTTTCTCGGGAAGTCCGGTGCAAAAGCTGAACTCCTCCGGGATCGTTAATCCATATCATATTTATAGGGTTGTGCAAACCATAGAAACTTTTATTTGCATTATTTAACAAAAAGGCAGATTTTCGTGCCAGTTTCTGGAATAATCCGGATACTCGAATGGCGCGATAGAGAAAATCCACATGATATCGCCGTGTCGTGATCTGTCCCTGCCCCAATAGTTGAATACTGGGCCGGTTCTATTTTCTGCCTGTGTATTATCTCATTTACAATACCCAATCCTGATTTATAAAATCAATTAACAATTATGAATGATTATCTTTTTACTTCTGAATCGGTATCTGAAGGTCATCCCGACAAGGTGGCCGATCAGATATCGGATGCGATACTTGACGCCATTCTGCAACAGGATCCTCATGCGCGTGTTGCTTGTGAAACGATGTGCAGTACGGGTCTGATCGTTCTGTCGGGTGAAATTACGACAAATGCTACAGTCGATTACAACGTTATTCCCCGGGATACAGTGCGTGAAATCGGTTACACGAGTTCCGAAATTGGTTTCGATGCAAGTACATGTGCTGTGTTGACTGCCTTCAATAAACAGTCTCCGGATATTGCTCAGGGCGTCAATCGCAGCAAAGAAGAGGAAATGGATCAGGGAGCAGGGGATCAGGGACTGATGTTCGGTTACGCTTGTGATGAAACACCGCAACTGATGCCGATGCCGATTTTTTATGCTCATCGTCTGGTCGAGCAGCAGATGAAGCTGAGAAAAAGCGGCCGGTTGCCATGGTTACGGCCTGATGCCAAATCTCAGGTTTCTGTGCGTTATGTTGACGGGTATCCCAAAAATATAGAGACTGTCGTTATCTCGACTCAGCACGCTCCGAATATTTCCCGGGATGAACTGGTCGAAGGAGTGATCGAAGAGATCATTAAACCTGTTTTGCCGACGGAAATGGTGGGTGATCATATTCAGTATCTGATTAATCCTACCGGCCGTTTCGTGGTGGGGGGGCCGATGGGGGATTGCGGCCTGACCGGGCGCAAGATTATTGTGGATACCTATGGTGGGACGGCACATCATGGCGGGGGTGCTTTCTCGGGTAAAGATCCTTCCAAAGTGGACCGGTCGGCTACCTATGCCAGTCGTTATGTAGCCAAAAATATTGTGGCTGCGGGCCTGGCACGCAAATGTGAAGTTCAGATAGCTTACGCTATTGGGGTTGCGCGGCCAGTTTCGCTAATGGTAGAGACCTTTGGTACCGGAAAGATTCCTGATGAAAAACTTGCAGAATTAATTACCAGACACTTTGATCTACGACCGCGGGCAATCATTCATGAATTGAATTTACTACGTCCCATTTATGCCAAGACTGCAGCATATGGCCACTTTGGCCGGGAAGAGCCGGATTTTACCTGGGAAAAAACAGACAAGGCCGAGGCACTTCTAGCTGACGCCGGTATTTGAAATTAATTTACCTTGGATGATTTTTCCACTTTACTGAATAATTCTCCATCTGTATCGAGGGGCGCTGCAACGGTCTGTTCCGTGAGGCTCGTACACATGGATGATAAAACAACGGCGCTCTTTCATTTTTTGGAGATGTGCTATGAGTGCAGTAATCAATCCCGCTGTGGATAATCCTGTTTTTACTGATTACAAGGTTGCTGATCTGTCGCTGGCGGATTGGGGCAGAAAGGAAATCGCCATCGCTGAAACCGAAATGCCAGGTCTGATGGCATTGCGTGAACAGTATGCCGGTCAGAAACCGCTGGCAGGTGCACGAATCGCCGGTTCGCTGCATATGACCATACAAACTGCTGTGCTGATCGAAACGCTGGTGGAACTGGGCGCAGAAGTCCGCTGGGCCTCCTGCAATATTTTTTCCACTCAGGATCATGCTGCTGCAGCAATCGCTGCCCGCGATATCCCGGTATTCGCCTATAAAGGCGAATCTCTGGAAGAATACTGGGATTATGCTCATCGGATATTTGAATGGTCCGGTGACAGTTCCAATACAGCGAACATGATTCTGGACGATGGGGGAGATGCTACGTTACTGCTTATTCTGGGCAGCCAGGCTGAGCGTGATCCTTCCGTGATTATCGATCCGACAAATGAAGAAGAACAGGTACTGTTCGCCTCGATCAGCAAGCGCCTGACCAGCCATCCCGGATGGTATTCACGCAACCTTGCCAATATCCGCGGAGTGACTGAAGAAACCACGACTGGTGTACATCGCCTGTACGAGATGGAGAAAAAAGGGGAGCTGCCATTTCCTGCCATTAACGTAAATGATTCGGTAACCAAATCGAAGTTTGATAACCTTTATGGCTGTCGTGAATCGCTGGTCGATGGTATCAAGCGCGCCACTGATGTGATGATTGCCGGAAAGATAGCCGTCATCTGCGGATACGGGGATGTAGGGAAAGGATGTGCACAATCATTGCGCGGTCTGGGTGCGACCGTCTGGATTACGGAAATTGACCCCATTTGTGCATTACAGGCAGCGATGGAAGGTTATCGCGTCGTGACAATGGAGGATGCCTGTGACAAGGCTGATATTTTCGTGACAGCGACAGGTAATCTGCGCGTCATCACTCATGATCACATGTTAAAAATGAAAGATCAGGCGATTATTTGCAACATCGGCCATTTTGATTCGGAAATCGATATCGCGTCGATTCAGAAATATCAATGGGAAAATATTAAGCCGCAAGTGGATCATGTCATCTTTCCAACCGGCCGGCGGGTTATCGTGCTGGCACAGGGGCGTCTCGTCAATCTCGGCTGTGCAACCGGCCATCCTTCCTTTGTAATGTCCAGCTCATTTACCAACCAGGTGCTGGCACAAATCGAATTGTGGAAAAACGGAACAGCATATCAGAAAAAAGTTTATGTCCTGCCCAAGCATCTGGATGAAACTGTAGCGCGTCTGCATCTGGGGAAACTGGGTGCCCGGCTGACTGAACTGACTGATGAACAGGCACGTTATCTCCATCTGGATAAAAATGGCCCCTATAAACCGGAAATGTACCGGTATTAGGAAATGAATCGAAGCCGGGAAACCATCACTCAAATTTCCCGGTTTTCCTTTTTCTTAATACTCCGCCCGGGAGTGAGCAGATGATGGATATGAATACTGATGCAATCCCAGAAAAAATTTTCCCCTACATTCAGTTTTGAATTTTTTCCACCCCAGACGCCGGAAGGTATCGAGAAACTGCGCGCAACACGTATGCAGCTTGCCCGGTTCAGCCCGAAATTCTTTTCGGTGACATTCGGTGCAGGTGGATCCACCCGCGATCGCACGCTTGAAACCGTGCAGGAAATCCAGACGGAAGGTTACCCGGTCGCTCCGCATCTTTCCTGTATCGGGTCCACTCGTGAAAATATCCGCGCTATCCTGGAAAAATACCAGAGTCTCGGAATTAGCCACATTGTGGCACTGCGGGGCGATTTGCCCTCCGGCATGGCGCAGGCTGGGGAATTCCGCTACGCCAATGAACTTGTAGCATTTATCCGTAAAGAATTCGGGGATATCTTCCGGATCGAAGTGGCTGCCTATCCGGAGTATCACCCACAGGCGCGTTCTGCACGAGAAGATTTCATCAGTTTCAAAAGAAAAATCGAATCGGGTGCGGATGCGGCAATTACCCAGTTTTTCTATAACGCAGATGCTTATCTGCATTTCGTGGACATGTGTGAAGCGGCCAATATAAACGTCCCGATCGTTCCCGGTATCATGCCGATCAGTAAATTTTCCCAGTTGACGAGATTTGCGGATAGCTGTGGCGCGGAAATACCGCGGTGGATCCGGAGAAAACTGGAAAGTTTCGGAGATGATACCGCCTCTATCCAGGCTTTTGGTCTGGATGTAGTCACTGCGATGTGTGCCCGCCTGCTGGAAGCCGGTGCACCCGGTCTGCATTTTTATACACTTAATTCGGCAGTATTGACAACAAAAATCTGGCAGCGGCTATCTATTCTATAGACCATTTAAAAATTCTTCCCTATCATTATGTGATTGTCGATTCAAATATGTGCATTGTCTCTGCAGAATCATGAAAATTGGAGTAATCTGGATGACCGGAAACAAAGGCAGGAGAATGCAAAGCTGTTGAATTTCCGCATCAAACCTGATATTTCCTCGCAATAACACAATTTTGCAGGATTTTTTTTGATTTTTATCTTCTGGAATTTTCGTTATGCCTCGCATCTCCCGGCAAGAACCATCATTCGATCCAGATAGCAGCAGACTTACCGTTGCCAAAGCCCTGACACACACAAAACCGCAAACCAAACAACAGGCAACCTTTCAGCGTCTGATCCGGCAAATTGACGAACAGCGGGCTCAAGTTACTGAATGGCACACTTACAACGAACTCTACAGTCAGCGTGTGGGTAGTGAATTGATGCCTCTGTTTGCACAATTGCGCGAAAAACGCATTGCCCTGTTGCACCTGCTTGATACCCAATTTCATCAGCGCAATGCCATTCGCGGCAAGCATCAACGCGCAAAATTATGCGACATCATTCTCAGCCTGGCGCATGAGTTGCTACTTGAACAGCGCGACGAGGAAGTCGTCGCGCTGTATGACAAATATAGTGATCTCAGTTATGACGATCAGGCTGAGATTGATCAGGCCGCATCGCAGAAGGTGGTTGAAGAGCTGTTTGGTATTGACCTAGATGATGACAGCGCCGATATCAGCATGGAGGAAATGCTTGCAAAAGCCATGCACCAGTGGCAAGAAGAGGGGGATAAAAATAAAGCTCAAGCAGGGTCGTCCCGCCGTAAATCAGCCAGAGAGACGGCTGCCGAGGAGAAACGCGCAGCGGCGAAAAAAGAAATTAGCCAGTCCGTACGTGAAATTTATCGCAAGCTGGCCAGCAGTCTGCACCCTGATCGCGCAAGCGCTGATCTGGCAGCGGATGAGAAAACCGCTCTGATGCAGCGCGTCAACCAGGCTTATAATCAGGGAGATTTGCTTGAGCTGCTGAATATCCAGTTCCAAATCGAACAGATCGATACCAATTATCTCACCAGCCTGTCGGATAAGCGGATTGACCACTACATTCAAGTACTGCGTGAGCAACTGGCAGAACTCAAGGCGGAGCTTACGTCATTATGGATGCCTTATCGAAGGCTGGTACCGTATACACAGAAGATCAAACCAGCCCATGTTGATAAAGCAATGAATGCTGAAATCAAACAGCTGGAAATGGATTTGCAGCAAGCTGATATTGACTTGGACGCTTTCCAGGATGCCAAACAGCTTGCTGCCTTTATTAAGCATTATCAGGTGAATAAGGGGCCCGATGAGTTTGACGAGCTGCAAATGTTGGATGATTTATTGAGCAATTTCTCCACGTCCTCCTCCCGTCGACGTAAACGTTAAATATCCATCTGAACACACTTTCAACAATCGGAAGGGCAGAATTAGATTTAGTCTGAAAACCGCAGCTGATCACTTATCAGCCTTTGAAGTCCCGATTGAAAGTGAATTCACTGCTTTCGCTCTTGTCGGTGCGATGAGTGGAGCT
>JBIQJX010000085.1:0-6424 GCA_044507105.1 Nitrosomonas sp. | reverse complement strand
TATTATAATGTTGACCATTTCCAGCCGCTGATTTCCGGCATGTCTTCACCATAGCGGGTGATATATTCGCGGTGTTCGACCAGTTTATCCCGCATGATTTGCCTGAGATAAGCCGCCTTATACCCCAAGTGAGGAACACGGTCGATGACATCAATGACCAGGTGAAACCGGTCGATGTCATTGAGCACTGTCATGTCGAACGGGGTGGTGGTAGTCCCTTCTTCTTTGTACCCGCGAACATGCAGGTTATGGTGATTGGTACGACGGTATGTCAGGCGATGAATCAGCCAAGGATAACCATGGTATGCAAAAATGATGGGCTTGTCTGTAGTGAACAACGTATCGAAATCCCGGTCGGATAAACCCTGCGGATGTTCCCGGTCATGCTGTAGTGTCATTAGATCAACCACGTTGATTACACGGATGCGCAGGCTGGGCAGATGTTCTCGCAGGATACTGGCAGCCGCCAGAACCTCAATGGTGGGAACGTCTCCGGCACAGGCAAGGACTACATCCGGTTCACCGGCCTGATCATTACTGGCCCATCCCCATACGCTGATACCGGCAGTGCAGTGTTTGATTGCAGCATCCATGTCCAGCCACTGTAATTGCGGCTGTTTGCCGGCGACGATGACATTGACAAAATTACGGCTGCGTAGACATTTGTCTGTGACATACAGCAGACAATTGGCATCGGGTGGCAGATAGATACGGATGGTATCGGCTTTTTTATTGATTACATGATCAATGAAACCAGGGTCCTGATGGGAGAAACCGTTATGATCCTGACGCCAGACGTGGGAGGTCAGCAGGTAATTGAGGGAGGCAATGGGTCGGCGCCACGGAATTTCTTTGCTGACTTTGATCCATTTTGCATGCTGATTGAACATCGAATCGACGATATGAATAAACGCTTCATAGCAGGAAAATAAGCCGTGACGCCCGGTCAGCAGATAGCCTTCCAGCCAGCCCTGACAGGTATGCTCGCTAAGAATTTCCATCACCCGACCATCCGGTGCCAAGTCTTCATCTTCGGGCAGCGTTTCGGCAAGCCAGGTTTTGGGCGTGGCTTCGTACAGATTCTGCAGGCGATTGGAAGCTGTTTCATCTGGGCCGAATACCCGGAAATTACGGGTTTTCAGATTCAGACGCATCACATCCCGCAGGAAAGTGCCCATGACCCGGGTCGATTCAGCTTCAGTTTGTCCCGGTTGTACGACTTCGACTGCGTATTCCCGAAAATCCGGCATGTGTAATTGTTTTATCAGCAGCCCCCCGTTGGCATGTGGATTGGCTCCCATGCGCCGCGCACCTGACGGCGCTAGCGCTTGCAGTTCTTCAATCAGCCTGCCTTCGGCATCGAACAACTCTTCCGGGCGGTAACTTTTGAGCCAGGCTTCGAGCTGCCGGATGTGTTCCGGTTTTCTGGCTAATCCCGAGAGTGGTACCTGGTGAGAGCGCCAGCTGTCTTCTGTTTTCAGGCCATCAACTTCTTTAGGGCCGGTCCATCCCTTCGGAGTGCGCAGGATGATCATGGGCCAGCGGGGGTACTGTGCCATATTGTCAAGACGGGCTTGTGTCTGGATGGAGCGGATTTCAGTGAGTACCTGATCCAGGGTCTCGGCCATGAGCTGATGCATAGTCAGAGGATCCTCTCCTTCGACGATATAGGGTCGATAGCCGTAACCTCGAAATAATTGATCCAGTTCTTCCCGGCTGATGCGCGCGAAGATAGTGGGATTAGCGATTTTATAACCGTTAAGGTGCAAGATCGGCAGCACCATACCATCCTGGGCCGGATTAAGAAATTTATTGGAATGCCAGGCAGTCGCTAATGGTCCGGTTTCAGCTTCCCCATCTCCTACGACGCAGGCTGCGATCAGATCGGGATTATCGAACACTGCGCCGAAGGCATGGGAGAGTGCGTAGCCGAGCTCCCCTCCCTCATTAATGGAGCCGGGGATTTCGGGGGTGGCGTGACTGCCGATTCCCCCCGGGAAAGAGAACTGGCGGAAGAGGTGTTTCATACCCCGGGTATCTTGCGAGATATCGGGGTAATGTTCAGAATAGCTGCCTTCAAGATAGGTATTGGCAACCAGTGCAGGGCCACCGTGACCGGGGCCGGCTATGTAGAGCATGTTCAGATCATCACGCCGAATGAGGCGGTTAAGATGAGCATAGATGAAGTTGAGCCCGGGTGTTGTTCCCCAGTGTCCCAGTAAGCGGGGTTTGATGTGCTGCAATGTCAGCGGAGTCTGCAGCAGAGGGTTATCGAGCAGGTAAATCTGGCCGACTGAAAGATAGTTGGCGGCACGCCAGTAGGCATCAATTTTCTGCAGTTCATCTGGCGTGAGAGGTTGTTGCCGGGTTTGAGTCATATCTGATTCCTCGCTTAAGTCAAGTAGTTTAATCTGAAGTCGTTTTGGCAGGCGCTTCGATAAGTTGCACTGTATGGCGAGCGATAATGATTTCTTCGTCTGTCGGCAAAACGAGAACTGGAATAGAGCTGTCCTCAGTGCTGATACAGGGGGCGTTGGCCTGATTGGCAGAGTCGTCGAGTTTGATCGATAACCATTTTAGACGGCTGCAGATCCGTGCACGGATCTGTGGTGCCGATTCGCCGATACCCGCGGTGAAAACCAGACCATCAATGCCTTCCAGTACAGCTATCATCGCTCCCAGTTGGCGACATACCTGCCAGATGAACAGATCAACAGCCCGTTTGGCACCTGGTTCACTGCTGGCCAGTAATGTACGCATGTCTGCACTGATACCAGATACACCCAATAAGCCCGCATGCCGATGTAACAATTCTGTCAGACTATCGTAGCCCATCCGTCGTTCACGCATCAGGTAAAGCAGTACAGCCGGATCGAGGTTACCGCAACGGGTTCCCATTGGCAAACCTTCCAGTGGTGTAAATCCCATGGTTGTAGCGATACTTTTGCCCTGCTGTAAAGCACACAGACTGGCACCATTGCCAAGATGCGCCATGACGATACGCCCATTCGCACGCTCCCCCAGATAACCGGGTAAAGCACGGGTAATATATTCGTAGGAGAGACCATGAAAACCATAACGCCGAATTCCCTGATTTATCAAATGATCGGGCAATGCATAAATTTGTTCTTCGTCAGGCATGGTGCGATGAAAGGTGGTGTCAAAGCAGGCGATTTGCGGCAAATTCGGCCTGAGTCGCTGTAAGGCGCTGATTCCTGCCAGGCTGTCGGGCTGATGCAGGGGCGCCAATGGAATCAGTTGCATCAGCTGGGCGGTGACCTGTTCATCAATGATAACCGGCTGGTCAAATATCATACCGCCATGAACGACACGATGGCCCACTGCTGTTGGCTGGTTGTCGGTATGTGTTTCCAGCCATTGTAAAAGTATTTCTATCGCGTTTTCATGACAGGAAATATCAAGATGCTGCTGCCAGAGTAAGCTGCCTTGACAATCCTTGACTTGAAACCGGGATGCAGCATCACGGGTTTCCATCTTTCCCCGGCAGATCATCGATATATTTCCATGTGCCGCTTGATAAAGCGCAAATTTAATGCTGGATGAACCGGCATTAAGGGCGAGAATAGTTGTGTTCACAATAATTTCCCGAAAAATTATTTGCCGGAGCTGGCCGGCAGTGTGCGAATTTATCGATGACTCTCTGCAATCCGAAGCAATATGGACAAGCGGGATACAGAATTGTGCGAGGATAAGGAGATATCCATAAGCCCAATCTGTCGGATTGAAGGCATCGAAGTGTATCCTCGTTATTTTATTGTTTTTACAGTTGGCTGACTTCAAATCCGATAATTTTTGGTTTTCACCAGATCAACATGCTGTGAAGTTTGTTATCGATTTATGTAATGTTGTCTTTCAGCCTCACAAAATATCGAAAACAATTAAATTGATCCTGTGTCATCACATAGTAGAATGATTTCATTCCGGAGGCCGGGATTTCCGGGTATGCCCGGATGTCTGGAAAATCCGTTGATTCTTTTTCAAGAGGAGGTTGGGGAAATGAAAACAGTAAAGCTGGATCGTTTTACAAAAAGTATTCTGGTGTTGTTTGTCGCCGGATTTGTTGCCGGTTGCGGTAACGAGCCGGAGGAAACTGCCGGACGAAGTCAGGACACTGAGGTAATTACTGAAGAATTCGCTCCGCGTGATGATGAAGTTGCCACCAACCCCGAATCAGCTGAGGCTGTAGAGGAAACACTAGAATCTATTTTGGAGAGGGCGGATGAAATTATACAACGCACGGAATCTTCAATCAGTGCTTTAAAAAGCCAGACAGATGCCGGTTTGGAACCGGGTGAAACTGTTGCAGATAGCGCCGGTAAATCTGAGTCTGTACTGGCTGCAGGGCCAGATGGGAATCAGGCGACACAGGTATTTGTCGATGATGGTCTTGAGGTGGTTAAAACTACGCCTGATTTGGTTCGTAAGGTTCAACAGGCTTTAACTGAAGCAGGTTTCAACCCGGGAGCTGCAGATGGTAAATTAGGACCCCGCACCATAGGTGCATTGACAGACTTTCAGCAGCGCCATGGATTGGCTGCAGGTAAATTGACAAAAGAAACGCTGCGAGAGCTGGGTATACCTTTCTAGGCTTTTTAACTGAAATTTCAGGCCGGGTCTGGTTCTATAGAACGAGAACATAACCACATTTCTTTATGGTGTAGACGCTTCTCTGAAAAGCAGCGGTTGTGACTGTTTGCCCTGATCCAAAGGCTTTTTATTTTTAAAAATAGAATTCTCTCGGAGAAGTGTGTACAATCATCCGCCGATTGGGTCGTTCCTTCGTCTATTTCTGAGAAATAATCTTTTTACGTGGCATTTCTTGTTCAAAAATATGGCGGCACCTCAGTAGGTAGCACTGAGCGTATCAAACAGGTTGCTCGTCGTGTGGCCGGGTTCCAGGCGCAGGGGCATGCTTTAATAATTGTCGTGTCTGCTATGAGTGGCGAAACCAATCGTCTTGTTTCCCTGGCAAAAGAAATTCAGTCTGATCCTGATCCACGGGAGCTGGATGTCATTCTTGCTACTGGCGAACAAGTATCGATTGCGTTACTGGCAATGGCATTGCGTGAACTGGGAGTTAAAGCTAAGAGTTACACTGGCCCGCAGGTTAGTATTACGACCGATAGTGCGCACACTAAGGCACGTATTCTGAAGATTGATGAAGATCGTATCCGTGCCGATCTGACAGCGGGTTATGTGATTATCGTAGCGGGGTTCCAAGGTAGGGATGATGCGGGCGATATCACTACGCTGGGACGTGGCGGTTCAGATACAACAGCTGTTGCGCTGGCGGCAGCGCTCAAGGCGGATGAATGCCAGATTTATACAGATGTCAACGGTATCTATACTACGGATCCCCGAGTAGTGCCGGAAGCCCGGAAACTAGAGACCATCACATTTGAAGAAATGCTCGAAATGGCCAGTCTGGGCTCTAAGGTGCTGCAGATACGTGCTGTGGAGTTTGCCGGCAAATACAGGATCAAACTTAGGGTTCTTTCCAGTTTCGAAGAAGGGTGTGAAGGGACGCTGATTACGTTTGAGGAAAATAATAAAATGGAACAGCCCATAATCTCCGGGATTGCATTTAATCGTGATGAATCGAAAATTACGGTCGTAGGCGTGCCGGATCATCCCGGTATTGCCTATCAGATATTAGGGCCAGTGGCGGATGCCAATATCGACGTGGATATGATTATTCAGAATATCGGACATGACGGCACCACTGACTTTTCATTCACGGTCAACCGGAACGAATATGCCAGGGCAATGGATATTCTGAAGGAACAGGTTCTGCCCCATATCGGAGCGCGTGATGTAATAGGTGGCAACAGGATTGCCAAGGTTTCGGTAATTGGAGTAGGAATGCGATCTCATGCTGGTATAGCCAGTAAAATGTTCCGTGTTCTGGCAGAGGAGGGAATCAATATCCGGATGATTGCGACTTCAGAAATCAAGGTTTCTGTCGTAGTAGATGAAAAATATATGGAGTTGGCCGTCCGGGTTCTACATAAGGCTTTTGATCTGGATCAGGTAAATAACATAGGGGCAAAAACATGTTAACATTACCCCTCATTTGAAATGTAAACTATTTCGCGTAGTACTATTTTTCGGAGAGATGGCCGAGTGGTCGAAGGCGCTCCCCTGCTAAGGGAGTATAGGCTCAAAAAGCTTATCGAGGGTTCGAATCCCTCTCTCTCCGCCATTTGGATATCAGCAACTGATTGATTTATTTTAATTAATCGCGCTTCTGAAATCTCGTCGGTCTTGCCTTGGTTCTTTCCTCAGGAAATTTTACCCGCTCCAAAAAGCATTTTTTCAATCAATCTGTAAGGAAAAATGCAACATGGACCACACAAAAAAACTGCAGCAATTGATATACCAAAGATCCATGAAGAATTTCTCA
>JBIQJX010000084.1:0-6448 GCA_044507105.1 Nitrosomonas sp. | reverse complement strand
ATGAAGCCATTGCAGATCCCCGTTGTTTCATACAAATGACGGTCATCTTTGGCACTTGGCGAATTATCGGCTGGTCTGGGCAGTAATCGATGGCTGTTGATTGACATCTTTTCAGACGCCGCCAGCCAGGCGAAATAGTTTTCGCTCAAATCTGCCTTATTTTCCGATCGTCCGAAAATAACTTCGCTCCACTTGAGAGTAGTGAGTTTATCGCTCGGTATCACCCGTAACGCCGAGGCATCATCATGTGTATCAGGTTTTCAATAAACCCTCGGTTTATCATCCTTCCAATACCGGTTCTTCATCTCATAGACTGTCCTTCCTTATTGCCCGGCTATATTTATCGGATCAGATTTACCCATCTGTTTGTGATTCCCGCTGCTTTCTCCGTATAGGTCTGGCATACATTCTGCTTATATCTAGTTGAGGCAACTCAAACGAGCAGTTTTTTCAATATAGACGAAAAAGGAGAATGTCATGCACAACATCGATCGTAACCTCGCTGAATTTGATACTGAAACAGATGCTTATGAAATCGAGTCGGAATTTGAATTCGAATTTGATGACAGCGAATATGTATTTGACGAAGCAGAAGAGATGGAATTGGCTGCCGAGTTGCTTGAAGCGGCAGATGAATATGAACTGGATCAGTTTCTGGGAAAGGTGTTCAAGAAAGTGGGCCAGGGAATTCGTAAAGCAATCAAAAGTCCGGTAGCGCGAGCGCTCGGTGGAGCACTCAAAGGAATAGCCAAAAAAGCTCTACCTGGTGTAGGTGCAGCGCTCGGCTCGGCGATCGCGCCGGGAATAGGCACCAAAATAGGTGGCGCGCTCGGTTCGGCAGCTTCCAATCTCTTCGAGCTGGAACTGGAAGGATTGAGTCCGGAAGATCAGGAATTCGAAGTTGCCCGACGATTTGTGCAACTTGCCGGGGAAGCCGCCAGAAAAGCTGCCACAGCCTCCCCGGCTGCCAATCCGCAAGCTACCGCAAAGGCAGCACTCACAACTGCAGCCAGAAAACATGCACCTGGACTGCTGCGGCCCAGCATCGCAGCAAACCCGGGGACGGTAGCTGGTGGCAGTGGACATAGTGGGCGCTGGATTCGCCGTGGACGCAAAATTGTCTTATTAGGCGTATAGGATGTGAAATGGACGCTGCTGCCTTATGGTTGCTGGAACAAGAGGGGCGGGCCATGCTGACACGGCTGGATCTGCTCAAACCCTTTATCCTGCACCAACCAATGGTACCCGCTGCGGCACTTTCTCGATCTGCCCAGATCGCAGTCGAGCGATACCTTGCCAGAGGACGCCATGCTTTACGCAGCCAGATTCAGGATTTCCTGAATAAATTGCACGGCACGCTCCGGCGTGCTGCTCCAGCCGAAGCACAGCGTCAGTTCTCATTATTGCGTCTCAAATTCAATGAGATTCTCTCGCAATTCGATATTTTCTCGGATGCCCTGACACAACGGGGCAGTAACGATATCGGCGTCTGGCTGGCCGGTCTCGATGTCCTGGCTACCGACGCGCTGGCTTTGCCCGATTATTACCGGGCACCCCCGGTCGTTTGCTATCTGGATTAGGGTATTGGCGCAGCGATACGTCGTGCCAGGACGCGCTTGCCGGGGGGTAGCGAAAATCCGGTCGCTATCATTCGTATTCCCAGGGAAAGGATGATAAGCAGCGGCATTGCCTCTTCCCTGGTGCATGAAGTAGGGCATCAGGCAGCAGCTTTGCTCGATCTGGTAAAACCAATGCGATTGAAGCTACAGAAACTGCGGGCACATTATCGCCTTAAAACACCTAATACCTGGATTTTCTGGGAGCGCTGGATTTCGGAAATACTGGCTGATTTCTGGTCGGTCGCACGATTGGGTATTGCTTCTACACTTGGATTAGTCGGTGTGGTCAGTCTGCCTCATTCGTTCGTTTTCCGGGTGGGACTGGACGCTCCTCATCCGATTCCCTGGATCCGGGTCAGGCTGAGTTGCGCATTAGGACAAAGATGTTATCCCCATGCACAGTGGGTAGAACTCCGTCAGCTCTGGGAAGCTTTCTATCCTCTCGACGGTGTGGGTCATGTAAAGCGTCAACTTCTTCTGCAGCTCGATCGTGAGATCGACAATTTCCTGGATGTGTTACTAACCGAGCAATTTCAATCGCTGGGGGGGGTCGACCTTGCCTGAAGTAATGGCCATGGAAAATCGACAACCGGCAATTTTGCTTAATGACTACCAGGCGCTGCGAAATGACCCGGGAAAGCTGAGTGGCTTGCCTCCCTGTCAGGCGTTTGCCATGTTGGGACAGGCCAAAGCAGCCGGTCTGCTGGAATCTGAAGAGGAAAGCCGCCTGCTGGGTAAATTACTGACACATTGGGCATTGCATCATTCGTTGGATTTTCCGGTAGCAGGCTCGGGGCAGGCGAGAGCAACACTATTCGTAACATAATCAGTTTTGACTTTGAGGAAAAGATCATGAATGAGAAAGAAATTGAAGGGGGCATCTCCTTCTCGAACGAGAATCAGGAAAGAGAGGATTTAAAAGGGACCGTCAAAATAGGCGGAGAAATGGCGGATATGTTGCGCCAGTCGACTGAAAGACCCACCAAAGTGGCATTACAGCGGACATCCAGCCAACCTACCGCTGACCAGGTTTTATGGACAGCAATACGTAACCGGACACAGGCAATAGGCTTCAATCGCTATCGAACGTTTATCGACAGAGTCTTATGTCCAGATAACGAGGAAGATTATGACCAGCCGAGCTACGGTTCGCCTTCAATCGGGAAAGTCCGGAAAAATTTGCAGGGCCGCTTCACCATTCATGGTGTAGACGCTTATAACCTACTTAAACAGGCAACAGAAGCCTTCCTGATATTTGAATGCGGTGTGGTCATTAAAGACGATATCGACCTGTTTGATGAACTTTCTGAAAGCAGGCGTCAAGGGCAATCAGTGACCCTGGAAGAACTGGAGATAAGATTAAGTGAATATCTTGGGGAGGGCAAATTACCTTACCTGGACCGTATCGTCACACAAATAGTTGGATTGAACAGCACGCGGCAGAAGGAAGCCATGCCCTATTGCGAATCGATTTTACAGCACAGGCTTACCTGCCCGAGTTTAATTGAGCTGATTTGGTCATACTGGCAGGAACAAGGCATGCTGGTACAAACTATCAATGCACTGGCTCTGCGTTTCCAGAACCGCCGAAGCTCTGAACGAGACCCGCTGATTAATCTTGAACTGGATCCCTTGCGGCCCTTGAACAATCTGCTGTGGGGGTTCGTGCAGGATGAATTCAATCGCCTGAGCGTACAGCGCCGGGCTTATGAATACGACCATCATTACGGTTTGACCTTGCAAGGTAAAGCAATCAGGGATTTTCGCCCGGTAGACAGCCGTTCCAAGTTTCTGGAAGCTTTTCATAATCTGCTTTACCGAACTGCCATGTTCTACCGGGATGATGATGACACGACAATCGTGGCGGATGCTTTTGCTCTGCTCAATGCTTTGCGGGAAATTCATCTCATCCTGGCTGAAGGGGCACATAACCAGTTCGGTGATTTACCCTGGACGGCACGGCGGGAAATGCTGATCATCCAATGGTTGCTTGCACGGCCCGAGATGAGGGAATTTTTACGCGGTCGCTATATGGTGCCTTATCAGGAGCCATGGATGGGGGCAGTAGATGATATGCGACGGTTACAAGGCTGGGGTGATGTCACCATCACACATTTCCACGAATTGGCCAAATACGGAGAACAGATTCTGCTCTCCATCCGTTATGGCGACTGGATAGACATCAACGATCAAGAGCATGCCCGCAACTGGGCGCGCTACTGGCGGCCCGAAATTCAGCGCTACATCCATGCTTATATGGCAACCACCGGTGTGGATCTGTCTGCAGAAGTCACGGATAATCGGCAGACAACTGAACGTTATCTGCAGCCCTCTCTTCATTTGCAACGGAAACTAGCTGCCCGGCATAGACATAATACGCTGTTGTCAGATATTACAACAGCAAGTGTGACCTCATCCGGGGTATTGGATTACGCAGAATTGCCTTATCGTCCAGGACGACGCTTGCTGCGGCATGATATGGAAGAATAATGCCGCAGCAAGTTTGGATTGATGTATAGCCCCTAACGATGGAGAGCAAGATCATGAACGCAGTAATCGATTTCACTGAAGAATTCCGGGATATTAATCCGGAATATGAACGCGCTGAATGGGCGGAACAGGAAATTAAGGGAAGAGGGCGAAGCCGCCCGCCGGTCCGCACGCAACGCACAGGTCGTCAGCGGGGACGACAGGGACCTCCCGCGCGATACGGCCGAGGCAGGCCAACCCTCAGGCGACCCCAGGCCCGACCACGACGGCGGCCGGCAATCCGGTCCGGATCATCGCACACTCATCTGTGGAGAGAACCTCTATCTAACCTTGACTGTACTTGTCCCGCTCGCGATTGCCCGCAGCATGGCAGTGAGTATGTCCGCTGGGTGCAAACTTCATTGAATCAGATGATGGGATTGAACCTTCCTGTCAATGGCATTATGGACGCATCAACACGCAGCGCACTGCGCCGTTTTCAGGAACAGCAGGGGCTGTCGGTCGATGGGATTGCGGGACCCGAAACGAAGAATGCACTGATCGAAACAAAACGCGGCAGTACCACGTCGGCGGATACAACCACTGCGGATAGCGCAGCAGAGCAAGAAATATTGCTGGAGACGATCTGGAATGAGGTGACCAGCCACTCTCAATCAACTGCCGGCTACCCGGTATTACGACGAGGTTCGCGAGGATCCGCTGTGCGAGAGTTGCAAACCCGGTTGCAGTCACACGGCTTTAGCCCGGGAACAATTGACGGAATCTTTGGCGCGATGACTGAGGCAGCGATTAAAGCGTTCCAGCGTTCACGCAATCTGACGACAGATGGGATCACAGGCCCGCAAACCTGGGGAGCATTATTAGGTGGGGAGCCTGGCAGATCTTCATCTGCTCCCTCGACAGGACGCTGGGTACTGCCTGAAAATATTCGTGTTGCAGGTGAAGCACAGCACATCATATATGATTCACCGCCTGCATGGGGAAATGGCAGCAATTGTTCCGGCACGTTCAGGCCGGGTGCTGCTGATCTTCGTCGCTATATTCTCGCCAATTTTCGGGATATTACTGAGATTGGAGGATATGCCTGTCGTCAGAACACGGCAAATTTGGCCGAGACTTCCGTACATGGGGCAGGCCGGGCACTCGATATCATGATCCCGCTGGTCAATGGACGCGCCAACAGCGCTGTCGGTGACCCGGTTGCCAACTGGCTGATTCAGAATGCTACCGGAATTGGTATTCAGTATATTATCTGGAACCGGGTTTCCTGGAATGGCAGCCGCAGGGCACCAAAACAACGGGCATATAGCGGACCTAATCCACATATCGATCATATCCACGCTGAACTGAATCGGGAGGGCGCCGAGCGCAGAACCGCCTGGTTCAAAAGTTAGCACCTGCGATCCATATGGTTACCAATCGGGGTTAAATATGGGGATTATTATTGATTCCCACTGCCATGCTGGTCAGGGGGACGGTCTTACGGGCCCTTGGGATACCCGCGCCTCCTTGAGTACGTACCTTCATCGTGCAAGACTGATTGGGATCAGTCGTACAGTGATCTTTGCGCCACTTCACTCTGATTATACGGCGGCTAATTATGAAGTGGCACAGATCGTAGCAAATTACCCCAATCGTTTTTATGGTTTTGCTTTCGTACACGCCGCGAATGAACGAGGACAGGTTCTGGCCAATATCAGAACCGCAATCAGACAATATGGATTTGTCGGCATCAAAGTTCACCGCCATGATGCCCCCATTAATCGTGAAATTTGCGAGGCAGCGCGCGCATTTTCTCTACCCGTGCTCTATGACGTGATGGGTGAAGTATCCGTATGTGAGCTCCTGGCACAGGAATATCCAGATGTGAATTTCATCATTCCCCACTTGGGGAGCTTTGCGGACGACTGGCGGGCGCAGTTGGCACTGATCGATCATCTGGTCCGGCATCCGAATATTTATACCGATACTGCCGGAGTGCGGCGCTTCGATTTGCTTGAACAGGCCGTACAACGTGCCGGCGCACAAAAAATTCTGTTCGGTTCCGATGGGCCATGGCTGCACCCTGCGGTTGAGCTTGCCAAAATACATGCTTTGCGTTTGTCATCTTCACAGGAAGCATTAGTGCTGGGCAGGAATTTCCTGAGATTGATTAACCACAGGCATTATTCCTTACAATGCATCCGCAGATCGATATCTGCCCCCGGAGCCCTTTATTTATCACGCACTCGCAATTACAAGACCACACCATTTACTAATTGACACAGGAACTTTACTATTTCGGAGGTAATGCAGAAGCTTGGTATTACAAAATACAAAATTGATTCAGTGCAGTGCAG
>JBIQJX010000011.1:18647-41677 GCA_044507105.1 Nitrosomonas sp. | reverse complement strand
GTCAACAAAAATCTGGATTTCCAGTTAAACGTTCAGAATTTGACTGATAAACGGTATTTCAACACCACTTATTTCCGCCACTATGCTATCCCGGCACCCGGGCGCGTTGCATTTGTTACCATGAATCTCAAATTCTGATATTTATCGGCAAGCAAGCGAAAGTTTGCCGTTACAACAGTAAATGCTACTATCGTCCCTGCAGAAAATATATTTTTTGCAGGGACGTTTTCCATGTGCATTCAAAAATATGCGGGGAAGATTTTGCACCACCACGGCCAAAGGGTACCGAGATGCTTCTGACGATTCCGGATATACTTACCAAAGCACAAGTTGCTGAATGCAGAAAACTGATGGATCAGGCTGAATGGGTGGACGGCAATATCACATCCGGCCATCAATCCGCACTGGCTAAAAACAATATGCAATTGCCTGAGGAATCAGAAGTCGCCCGCAGTATAGGAGAGTTCATCCAGGATGCTCTTGGCATGAGTCTGCTGTTCATCTCAGCAGCGCTGCCACTCAAGGTATTTCCTCCACTGTTTAATCGCTATGAATGCGGGCAGACATTCGGAACACATGTGGACAACGCAATCCGCCAGCTGCGCGGAACAAATTTCCGGATTCGCAGTGACCTTTCCGCTACATTGTTTCTGTCTGAACCAGAAGATTATGACGGTGGTGTGCTGACGATCGAAGATACTTATGGTACCCAGGAAGTAAAACTTCCGTCCGGCTCCATGGTGTTGTATCCGGCAAGTAGCCTGCATCACGTCACGCCAGTGACACGAGGCGCGAGGGTAGCTTCATTTTTCTGGATACAGAGCATGGTACGGGATGATGCACACCGCACATTACTATTCCAGTTGGATAATACAATACAGAAGCTTACCGCAGACCGTGGCGGCAAAGATCCTGAAGTAATCAGTCTGACCGGGGTTTATCATAATCTGTTGAGAATGTGGGCGGACAGCTGATATAGACTGTATCTTACGCAATAATAATTATTGTTATTTGATTATCAATAACTTGCCTCCGGCCAGGCATTGGTAATGTAGCGCCTTCTTAATCGACCAATCATTTCAGGCCGTCCATGATAATCTCTCATACAAAATCGACTACGCCGGGAGAGAATAAAAATGATGAAATATCTTGTAACAATTCTACTGTCTCTGACAGTATCTCCTTTTGGGATGGCGGATACTTTGTCTAATTTGCAACAGCAGACAAGCCGTGCCTATGAGCAGATGAAACAGTCCGAACGTGATGCCCGCAAAGCCCGAAAAGAAGTGGAAGTCAAAGAAGGACGCTGGCGTTACTTCAAAGAAAAATTTGCTGAAGCTGAAAAAGAACTCCAGACTGCACAACAGGCTTCGCAGGAGGCTGAAAAAAACCGGGAAGAAGCCAGAAAAAGATGGAACGATTACTCTGAAGATCTTTACCAGAAATGGTACCGTAAAGAATGAGAAAAGGCAGAAGCAACCGACTGACCGTCTCTCTGCTAATAACTCCCGTCAAGTTAATCGAAAGGATGCTGAAATACAATTGTCTCCATCCGGTCGGGACCAGTGGAAATCATGGCCAGAGGTATCTGGCACACATCTTCTATTCGTTTCAGGTAATTTTGCGCGGCTCCGGGTAGCTGCTCGAAATGCCTGATCCCTGCAGTGATTTCCTGCCAGCCAGGCAGTTCTTCATAAACCGGTTCGACGACAGCCAGATCTTCTGCACCAAATGGCAATATTTCATGATATTCATCCGTCTGGCTTGATTTGTACCCTACACAGATCCTGAGCGTCTCTAAACCATCAAGCACGTCAAGCTTAGTAATACACAGTCCTGAAATACCATTGATCTGAATCGAGCGCCTGACAGCCACGGCATCAAACCAGCCGCAACGACGCGGACGTCCGGTAGTTGAACCGAATTCGTTGCCCTGCTGTGCCAGATGATCTCCCGTTGCATCCGTCAACTCAGTGGGAAAAGGACCGGAACCCACACGAGTCGTATACGCCTTGGTAATCCCCAGTATAAAATTCAGTAATTGTGGCCCGACACCACTTCCCGCCGATGCCGCACCAGCAATGCAGTTACTGGAAGTTACAAACGGATAAGTACCATGATCAATATCCAACAATGCGCCTTGTGCCCCTTCGAACAGCAGACTGCTTCCCGTGCTGCTCGCCTCAAACAGCAGCTTCGGAACATCCGCCACCATTGGCTGTATTCTCTCGCTCTTCTCCTGGCAATCATCCAGTACCTGACTAAAATCGACTGTCGCTGCATGATAATAATTTTTCAGCATAAAATTATGATAATCAAGCACTTCCTTCAGTTTACAGGCAAACCGCTGCGGATGAAAAAGATCCTGCAAACGTATCGCACGCCTTGCAACCTTATCTTCATAGGCAGGACCTATGCCTCTGCCGGTGGTACCGATTTTTTCTGATCCTTTAGCCAGTTCACGAGCACTGTCCAATGCGATATGGTATGGCAGAATCAGTGGACAGCTTCCACTAATACGCAATCTGCCAGATACATCCACATCGGCCTGCTCCAGCATATCTACTTCCTCCAGCAAGGCGCCGGGGGACAGCACCACCCCGTTGCCGATATAACAGATCACATCTTCGCGCAAGATTCCGGAAGGAATCAGATGTAATATCGTTTTCTCCCCATTCACCACCAGCGTATGTCCAGCGTTATGCCCCCCCTGAAAACGGACAACACCTTCAGCCCGGTCAGTCAGCCAGTCAACAATCTTACCCTTACCTTCATCTCCCCATTGTGTTCCAATAACTACCACATTCCTGGCCATACACTATTGATCTCTCAGAAATTATTCCCAAAAATAAAAACACCCCGCCGCTACGCTGCAGGGTATTAAAGACACCTTTCAAGCTGCCGGTTTAACCAGCTTACGCGCGAAGGAAGTAAAGAGACTAAGAAAATTATAAATATTAAGAAAGTGTACCAGCTGTTCCTGTTATCACCCGGTACAGGCTGTCAGGGCTCATAAACCGCGGTACTTAAGTAAGGTAGACGGAAAACCTGGAAGCATTTTCCTAGACTATCATTACTGTAGAATAGGCATAATTTCCCACTTGCCATTTCGCAAAACCAGCTTTCGATCACAGCCGCAGCAATCATCTTTTCTATCTTCTCCCGGCAACTCAGCCACCACGATATGTCCGTCATCACGTAACTGCCTGACCCTTGCTGCGAGCCCGCTATCTTCCGGCTGCCACGGTGCCAGAATCCCCCGGGGATAGTCATTCATATCAGTCAGTTGTGATAGCTGTTTCAAATCGAGGCTGAAGCCTGTCGCAGGTCTGGCTCTGCCGAATGTCTTGCCAATTTCATCGTAACGCCCCCCCAATGCGATAGCCGCAGGACATCCCGCTGTGTAGGCAGCAAATACCATACCTGTATGATAGTAATAACCGCGCAAATCTGCCAAATCAAAAGTTATTTCGCTGACATAAGGTCTCAAGGTTTCTGCAGTATACTCCAGCTGATCCAGAGCCTCCCGAATCTCCGGGAAATCCGGCAAATGTCGGCGTGCATGCTTAAGAACCGCATCATTTCCGTACAACTCCGGTAGCAGTAATAACGCCTCCCGGATTTCATTACTCAACCGTTTATCCAAACCTGTATAAACCAGCTCTCGGAGAGAGCTGGTATCCTTGGCCTGTAATGTGGCATACAGTTCCATTTCGAATTCAGGCCGGATTTCTGAGTCCTGGACCAGATTGCGAAAAACCTTGATATGGCCAAGATCAAGGTGAATTGATTGAATACCTGAAACGGACAGACATTCCAGCAACAGACGCTGAATTTCCAGATCACTTGCTATACCTGAATGTCCGTACAACTCGGCTCCCACCTGAAATGGCTCTCGTGTACGGGTAATTTCACCTGGTACTGTATGGACAACACTACTGGCATAACAAAGTCGCGCCACACCATTGATATTGAGCAAGTGAGCATCTATCCGGGCGGCCTGTGGTGTCATATCTGCGCGCAGCCCCATCATTCTGCCGCTCAGCTGATCGACAACTTTAAACATACGCAGATTCATTCCACTACCACTTCCTGCCAGTAATGACTCCACATATTCGAGTAAAGGAGGCATGACAAACTGATATCCGTGTACCTGCAGCAAATCCATGACACGACGACGGATTTTCTCTATGCGATAAGCATCACGAGGTAATATATCTTCAATATATTCAGGAAGCAGCCAGTTGCGCATTTTGAATGCCGTGCGAGTCACGCCCCGATCAGTAAGAGGAATATCCCAGGGCCATCAACAAAAAATTGCTCAATTGACCAGATAAAGAATGACCAAGCCAATCAGCATAGTGCTGAGTCCCACAAATCTTATCTGGCCATCTTCCAGTTGCAGAAGTTTACGGAAAGTTTCGCGCCAGGCATTGGGAAATGAAAAGGGAAAGATACCTTCCAGTATCAGCATTAATGCAATTGCCATCAGAAAGGTATCCCACATATCGCACCCTGAAGATCAGTAAACAAACATTCCCGATGATGAGTAACCGTTATCTCCCGCTCTCCGGGACAGCTGTAACGGAAACTTCAACTTCATAAAATCGGGATCAGATTAAAATTCCATTTTGTTACAAGCTAATAAAATTTCTACTTGTTATATTCTGTTGGATTTTTCATATATTTGAAAAATTCCGAGTTAGGCTCTATGACCAGTATATCCTCCTTACTTTTGAAGGATTTTCTGTATGCTTCCAGGCTCCGGTAAAATTCATAGAATCTCGCATCTTTCTGGAAAGCATTCGCGTAAATTGCTGTAGCCTGCGCATCACCCTCCCCCATGACTTTCTGGGCTTCACGATAAGCTTCTGCCAGAATCACTTCACGCTGACGATCAGCATCCGCACGAATTTTCTCTGCTTCCGCTGCACCGGTCGAACGCAGCTCATTCGCCACCCGTTTACGTTCGGCTTCCATTCTGCGATAAACAGATTCACTGACTTCCTGAGGCAGATCCACACGTTTCAAACGCACGTCCACAACTTCCACCCCGATCTTACGGGCATCGACGTTTGCTTTCTGGCGCATGATCTCCATGATCATATCGCGCTCTCCAGACACTACATCATGCACCGTCCGGTTACCGAATTCATCACGCATGCTGGAATTGATCGTCTGCGCCAGACGGACTTGTGCCAATGTCTCATCTCCACGCACACTGACATAGTACTGCTTGACATCTACGATACGCCATTTAACAAACAGATCCACCAGCACGTTCTTCTTTTCAGAAGTAATGAAACGCTCCGGTTCTTCCGAGTCCATTGTCAGGATACGGGATTCAAAAAAACGCACATTCTGCGCAATAGGTATTTTGAAATACACACCTGGAGAGGTTTTAACATCGACTACTTCCCCCAGTTGAAACAGTAGCGCCTGTTCACGTTCATCAACGATATAGACAGCGGAACTGCCCACTACCACCAGTGCAATCAGAATTCCGGCAAATACAGAAGAAACCGCTCTCATTATCTTATCTCCCGTTCACGGCTACGAAAGGACTCACGCGAACGTGAGGTGACGTCTGAAGAAAATTCCTGAGTATCATTCTGGGATTTTGTACCAGAAGATGATCTGGCTGCTCCGGAATCTGATTGAATCAGCTTATCCAGTGGCAGATACAGCAGATTACCTCCTCCTTTCTCCTGATCAATCAGAATTTTGCTGGTATTGGACAAAATCTGCTGAACAGTATCGATATACATACGCTCCCGGGTGACATCGGGCGCCTTGGCATATTCCACCAGTACTTGTTCAAACCGGCTGGCATCCCCCTCGGCGGCTGAAATTACCCGTTGCTTGTAACCCTCGGATTCTTCCAGCAAGCGGGCGGCCCCCCCCCTAGCTCTCGGGATCACATCGTTGGCATAGGCCTGCCCTTCATTTCTTTGCCGTTCCCTGTCCTGCCCTGCCTTGACCGCATCATCAAAAGCAGCCTGTACCTGTTCAGGCGGCTGTGCATTCTGCATCGTTACCCTGTTGATGGAAATACCGATCTGATAACGGTCCAGAATTGTCTGCATCAACTCAGTAGTGCGGGCTGCAACTTCCTCCCGTCCCTCATAAAGAATGAAATCCATTTTACTGGTACCGATCACCTGGCGAATTGCCGTTTCTGCCACCTGCAACACCGTGCTTTCCGGATCGCGATTAGTAAACAGAAAATCTTCAGGGCTGTTGAGAATGTATTGCACAGCAAACTGGATATCAATAATATTTTCGTCATCCGTAAGCATCAGCGCTTCCTTCAGCACCTTGCTGCGCACATTGTTGCGATATCCGATCTCCACTGTACGTACCTGACTGATATTGACAGATTCAACTTTCTCTATCGGAGAAGGTATATGCCAGCGCAATCCAGGCAGGGTGGTGTCCACATGTTTGCCAAAACGCAGGACAACTCCCCGCTGACCTTCATCAACGATATAGAATCCACTTCCTATCCAGGCCACCAGAAGCAAAACCAGGACTATTGCAATGCCCCCGCCACCATGTCTGTTAGGATTTCTTCCGTTGGATCCTCCTTCGTCATCTCCCCCGTCTCCACCACCTTTCCGACCAAAAATTTCATTAATTTTCTGGTTAAAAGTACGCATAATATCTTCAAGATCAGGAGGACCGGAGTTACCCCTCCTTTTTCCCCACTGAGGATCATTTAAACCCATAATGATTCAGTCCTTTTCATTATTGAAAAAAGCGATAATGCCATTATCGTTTACGTTTGCAAGCACTGCAGAATGTTTTCCCGATTTGGCCAGATTATGTTCGAATGCCTCTGTCAGTGCGTCATACAGATAACTCAGACCCGCTCCTGTCTTTGCGCTAAGACGAATAGTTCTGATTCTATCATACTCGTCACGGATACAATTCTCTGTCGGATTCAATTCGGCACGGTCGATTTTATTCAGAATCAGGATCTGCGGTATAGTATCTGCACCAATTTCCCGCAGTAATTTATTGACCTCATCAATCTGCATACTCCGATTGGGACTTGATGCATCGACCACATGCAGAAGCAAATCGGCTTGTACAGTTTCTTCCAGCGTAGCATGAAACGCAGCAACCAGCGTATGAGGCAATGCACGAATGAAACCGACCGTATCGGAAATTACTATCGAACCCCGCCCGGGAACAGCCAGTCTGCGAGTAGTAGTATCCAAAGTAGCAAACAATTTGTCTGCGGCATAAGCATCAGCTCGTACGAGCCGGTTGAATAAAGTCGATTTCCCGGCATTAGTATAACCAACGATGGAAACGGACATGACTTCCGCACGTTTTCTCGCGCGTCGCTGTACTCCACGCTGCCGCTTCAGGTGGATCAGTTTTTCCTTGAGAAATTTTACCCGTTTTGCCAGCAGGCGCCGGTCGGTCTCCAATTGTGTTTCACCCGGACCACGCAGACCTATCCCGCCTTTCTGGCGCTCCAGATGCGTCCAGCCTCGAACCAGTCGCGTTGAAAGATATTCCAGCTGGGCCAGTTCAACCTGTAACTTGCCCTCATGGCTTTGAGCACGCCGAGCAAAAATATCCAGAATCAGGCTGGTACGATCTATAACGCGGCAGGTCAGCGCTTCTGACAGGTTTCTTTGCTGTATCGGAGACAGATCATGATTGAATATCACGACTGCAGCGTGTGTTTGTGTCAGTATCTGACGAATTTCCTCAACCTTGCCCTTTCCAGCAAAAGTGGCCGAATCTGGCCGTTTCCGTTTTCCTTCAACCACAGCAAGCACTGACAACCGGTCACTGGTGGCAAGTTCACGCAATTCCTCCAGGCTTTCTTTATCTCCATTGCCAAAATCGATATTGACCAGAATAGCGGTATTATCCGCCATCACTTCAGTATTGGCATCATGAATCATCTTGTTCGGCCGGAGTTTCATTCGAAGCCGGAATCGAAATTGCCTTGGCCGGTACTATTGTGGATATAGCATGTTTATAGACCATCTGAGTCACTGAATTTCGCAACAATACTACATACTGGTCAAAGGAATCGATGTGCCCCTGTAATTTAATACCGTTGACCAGATAAATAGAAACCGGTACACGTTCCTTCCGCAAGGTATTTAAAAACGGATCCTGCAGTAATTGTCCTTTAATGCCCATGTTATTCACCCTCCCTGGTTGAATTTCTAATTGTTTAATATAAAAATAAATAAAACTTCACGGGCAGACCGACACATCCCGGCAGTACTCCTGCCTCCCGGAAAACCAGCCTGTAACGTCAAATCAACAGAAGGAAATCAAAAATTCATAAAAGTTCACTTTGGATAACCCTGACGTCAATAAAGTATATGATGTGGAAAATCATAAGTCTAACACGGTGTATCGTGTCGTTTGTGTAACGTGATAGTTAGGTTTTGGCTGAAAAAAGAAAGTTCAGAAACAAAACTAAGTCACCAGCAGATAAGTGCAACCCATAAACCAAACCGGAAGAATAAAGACGTATGTCTTTGATGAAAAGGCTGATTACCTGCCCGGTAAAATAAACAGACTGTCATTCACATGAGATTTCAAACAGGAAAATATGTGATAGCAGGAAGTACCACCGTTCATTTGCAACCGGGATGAAAAAGCCTTAATCAAAATGCCGGTATATGTGGCTGCCTGCCGGCTCTGCCATATTTTCGGCATACAGTACTTTGGCAGCAGGAAACCAGATTTTGAAAACACTTCCGATTCCAAGCTCGCTGGTAATTTCCATCCTGGCGTGGTGACGATTCAGAATATGCTTGACGATTGCCAGTCCCAACCCGGTTCCCCCGGTCTCACGAGAGCGGCTGCGATCCACCCGGTAAAAACGCTCTGTCAAACGTGGGATATGATCCGGTTCGATACCGATCCCGCTATCCTGAACATAAAACAATCCCCTTCCATTCTCTACTGTCCAGTTCAGGGAAATTTTCCCGCCTTCGGGTGTATATCGCACAGCATTGCTGACGAGATTCTCAAATGCGCTGCGTAATTCATCTTCGCTACCGAGTATCATTGCCTGGCTGAAAAGGTTTAGAGAAATCTTATGCCGTCCGGCACTCAATGACTGAGCTTCCTGAAAGAGTCCCCGCAGCAGTTTTACGACATCTACCTCTTCTTCACCCAAGGCATTTTGGGTATTTTCCAGCCGGGACAAAGTCAGCAGATCTTCTACCAGACGGCGCATGCGAGTAGCCTGACCGGACATCAACTGCAAAGCATTGCGCTCCATTTCTCCGGCTATCTTATTTTCATCCAGCAGGGTTTCCAGAAACCCGCCGATCACTGTCAAAGGAGTACGCAGCTCATGCGAAACATTGGCAATGAAATCACGTCGCATAATTTCTATTTTTTCGAAACGTGTTATATCCCGACTGATCAGTAATTTTTCTCTGTCCCCATAGAGTACGAACTGAATTGAGAGCAAGATATCTTGAGTACGTGGCTGCCTGAGTAACAGGGGTTTAGTGAAATCCCCCGAATCCAGATAGGCCACAAACTGTATCTGACGCACCATACGCGTGATATGCTGCCCCGCGTCCATTTCAAGATTCAACCCCAGATGCTGCTCAGCAGCCAGATTGCACCACTCGATCTGATCTTTATCACCGAGGATGACAATCCCTTCCGGCATTGCAGATGTCGCTCGTTGCAGTCGATCCAGCGAGGTATTCAGACTCAGGCGCTCCTTGTCATACCGCCTAGCAAAACGTGCCAGCCTGGCAAAAACCACTCCCCACAAACCTGATCTGTCAGGTACGGTCGAATAGGAAAGATCTGAATGCCGTAACCACTGATCCAAACGATACAGCGTATGAAAATGATAAATTACAAGCCATAGCAACACGAGGCTGTAGAGACCTAGTACTATCGCGGTATCGGATATGGTTGCCGCCACTACCGTGATGAGCGTCAACCATATAACAGGAGTCAGGCTTCGCCAGAAAGGGTTCACGTAATTATAGAAAGCATGCGTAACAAGTATCCATCAGATTTTACCTGAGGAAAAAGTGAGCTGACTCACTATCCATCAGAACTTCTGAAGACTGACAGGCAACCCACTGCAGTTTCCAGGTCCATTGTATTTTTCATTCTGCCAAGACGCCTGAACCATCCAGCGATGAAAAAAACCGTACGATCCGTTGTGGCAGCCACTCCAGTTTTCCCGGGAAAGCACCGTGCATAAAACCGACATGTCCGCCCTGCTCCGGAAATTCCAGTGAAACAAAGGAGGAAACATCGGCTTGTCGTGGCAACACACTCGCCGGCAAAAACGGATCATTACGAGCATTGATCAGCAGGGTGGGCACCTGCACAGAAGTGAGCCATGGTTTACTGCTGGACTGGCGCCAGTAATCATCTGTGTTACGAAAGCCGTGCAAGGGCGCCGTAACCAGGTTGTCAAATTCATACAACGTCTTGCAAGCTGTTACTGCGCGGATATCCAACAAACCTGGAAACTGTCTATTTTTACTCAGCGCCTTATGCTTGAGCGAAGTGAGAAAATGCCGGGTGTAAACCCGATTGAAACCGGAATCTAGCGCTTTACCTGCTGCCGCCAGATCCAGCGGAACAGAAACGGCAACTGCTCCTGTAATCAATCCGGCAGCCTGACTGCCCTGTTCCCCCAACCACTTCAACAGTGCATTGCCGCCAAGTGAAACCCCGATCACATAACAGGGCGAACCCTGCTTATATGCATCGCCATCACACATGATGCGCCGCAGCATCTGATCTATTTCTATAGAATCACCTGCATGATAAGCACGTGGCAAACGGTTAGCGTACCCTGAACAACCACGAAAATGGATAACAGCACCGCGCCAGCGCAATATCTGCAAAAGACGCATGATACTCAATGCATAATGACTGCGCGAACTGCCTTCCAGACCATGCAGCAAAATCACCAGCGGTTTATCAGATTCGCCGTCGAGCCAGTCGACATCGACAAAATCTCCGTCATCCAGTTCCCAGCGCTGGCGCCGATAACAAATCATCGGGTTCACTTTGAGAAAATAAGGATAAATGGTTTGCGCGTTGCCACCACGCAACCATCCTGGAGCGTAATAAGGCTGCAGCACTTTGGATTCGGATAAAAATAAAGAATCAGCCATAGCAGGGAATGGCTACTCTGCCTGTCAGGAAAATTTGGTGAGGCGGTTCATCACAGAATAACCAGATTATCCCTGTGAATAAGTTCATACTCATCTACATAACCGAGGATAGCCTTAATCTGGCTGGTAGGCTGGCGCATGATTTTGCGCGACTCACGCGCGCTGTAATTAATCAGGCCGCGGGCAATTTCCCGACCACTAGCATTCAGGCAAGATACGGCTTCACCTCGTTCAAAATTACCTCTAACTTCCTCCACTCCGATAGGCAGCAGACTTTTTCCTCCGGACAGTAACGCGCTGCTGGCACCCTCGTCCAGTACCACACACCCCCGTACCTGTAAATGATCGGCCAGCCAGAGCTTACGCGCCACCTTCACCGGTATATCGGCCAGCAGACTGGTCCCAATCGCTTCTCCATTCGCCAGACGGATCAATACATCCTGTACTTTTCCCGATGCAATAATGGTATGTGCGCCACTGCGGGCAGCACGTCTGGCTGCCATGATTTTACTTTGCATACCGCCACGCCCGATACTGCTGCCTGCTCCTCCTGCCATGGCTTCGATAGCAGCATCGCTGACACTGGCTTCGGGAATCAGCATTGCCTCAGCATTTTTGCGTGGATCACCCGTGAATAAACCTGCCTGATCAGTCAGAATTACCAGCACTTCAGCCTCGATCAGATTGGCGACCAGTGCAGCCAGATTATCATTGTCACCGAACCGGATTTCATCGGAAACCACCGTATCATTCTCATTGATAATCGGGATGATGCCAAGATTCAGCAGAGTCAGCATCGTGGAGCGGGCATTCAGATAGCGTTTACGATTGGAGAGATCATCGTGCGTCAGGAGAATCTGGGCAGTCTGTAGCCCATATTCACTGAAACAACCAGCATAGGCCTGAGCCAATCCCATCTGCCCTACCGCTGCTGCCGCCTGCAGCTCGTATAACGCCACGGGGCGAGCCTTCCAACCCAGACGCTGCATACCTTCCGCAATGGCTCCGGATGACACCAGGACAACCTCCCTGCCCATCTGCTGAATCCGGAAAATCTGACCTGCCCAGCAGCAAAGTGCTTCACGATCGAGACCATTTCCTTCGTTAGTTACCAGACTGCTGCCAACCTTGACGACAATCCGGCGGACGTGCTGCAGAATCGATCGGGTCATGGGGATCAGATTTCTTCAGAAACAGGCTGCAACTGTTCCAGATGTTGCATGATGGCATGCGTCAATGCCGAACATCCCTTACCAGTCAATGCGGAAATGGCAAACCACCGGTCTTTCCAGTCCAGTTCATGCAAAACATGTGCGCAAACTGTTTCCTGCTCACTCTCAGGCAGCAAATCTACTTTATTGAATACCAGCCAACGAGGTTTTCGATAAAGTGATTCATCAAATTCACGAAGCTCATCCACCAGCGCCCGAGCTGAATGCACAGGATCAGCCTCTTCATCGAAAGGAACCACATCGATGACATGCAGCAGCAGGCGAGTGCGGCTCAAATGCTTCAGAAACCGGTGTCCCAGCCCGGCCCCTTCCGCTGCCCCCTCGATCAGACCCGGAATATCCGCCATGACGAAACTGTGCCCGGAATCAGTCCGCACCACGCCCAGATGGGGATAAAGCGTGGTGAAAGGATAATCAGCCACCTTCGGACGTGCTGCAGAAACAGCACGAATCAAAGTCGATTTACCGGCATTAGGCAAACCAAGCAAACCAACATCCGCCAGCACTCTGAGTTCCAGTCTGAGTTCGAACTGCTCTCCTGCTTCACCATGAGTAAATTGACGGGGTGTACGATTGGTACTGGACTTGAAATGAATATTCCCCAGCCCGCCCCGGCCTCCCTTAGCCAGCAGTACTTTCTGCTGATCATGATTAAGATCGGCCACCAGCTCACCAGTCAGGGAATTGGTAACAATCGTTCCCACTGGCATACGCAGCACAATATCTTCCGCCCCCTTACCATAACGATCGGAACCACGTCCATTCTCTCCCCGCCTGGCCCGAAAGACCGGGGTAAAACGATAATCGATCAAAGTATTAAGATTGTGATCAGCCAGCGCATAAATACTGCCGCCGCGTCCGCCATCACCACCATCCGGCCCGCCTCTGGGAATAAATTTCTCCCGGCGAAAACTGGCTACACCATTGCCACCATCACCGGCAAAAATCTGTATTTTTACCTCATCGATGAATTTCATGGGTCTGTCTGACGCATCACCCGATCACAAGCAGAAAAGCCGATTGTGGGGAAAATTATGATTAAAAAACACAATCAAAGTAAAAAAGCCCCATTCCTCGAATGGGGCTTTTTTAATCCGTGTCACACGATAACCGGATCACTGCAAAGGAACCACAGCCACTGTTCTCCGGTTCAAGCGACCTTTGATGGAGAAAAAGACTTTTCCTTCCACTTTAGCAAAGAGGGTATGATCACGACCAATTCCCACGTTCTCACCAGGGTGAAACTGAGTCCCACGCTGACGCACGATGATCCCGCCCGCCTTGATCAGTTCCCCGCCAAAACGCTTTACTCCCAGACGTTTGGATTGAGAATCACGTCCGTTTCTGGAACTGCCACCTGCTTTCTTATGTGCCATAAATCAATCTCCTTTATGCGGAAATGCCGGTGATCTGAATTTCGGTATAATTCTGCCGGTGCCCCTGCTGTTTCCGGTAATGCTTGCGACGGCGCATTTTAAATACGCGTATCTTGTCATGCCGACCGTGACCGACTACAGTTGCATTGACCCTGGCCTGCTCAAGCAACGGTGCTCCTGTGGAAATAGCTCCACCATCCGCAACCAGCAGAACCTGATCCAGCAAAATATCACTACCCACCTCAGCAGCCAGCGTTTCCACTTTCAATTTATTGCCAACCTGAACCCGATACTGTTTACCACCTGTCTTTATTACCGCGTACATACCCATCTCCATTCCTAGAACCGCGTATTATACTGTTACTCATAGATTTTTGTGCAATAAATTCATGCCTGCACCCAATAGCGGAAGCAGAAAAGAATTAAAAAATCCGGGATAGCTTCCCGCCATGGAGGAAAGGTGCCGGCTCAGGCGTAATGCTATAATCAAGCAGTTTATTTTATATTACTGAATCCAACATGCCGGTACCCCATCTCACTGCTGCTCTGAACGCACCCACTCTCGATCTGGAAAAGCGTATCCTGGATACCATGCCAGTCATCGAACACTGGCTGCGCAAGCAATGGCAGCATCATACCGTACCCTTTTACTGTTCGGTCGATCTGCGCAACAGTGGTTTCAAGCTGGCCCCAGTCGATACCAATCTGTTTCCAGGCGGGTTTAATAATCTTAATCCTGCATTCATTCCTCTGTGTATTCAGGCAATGATGACAGCTGTAGAAAAAATCTGCCCGGACGCACACAGTATTCTGCTGATTCCGGAAAATCACACCCGCAACACTTTCTATCTGCAGAATATCGCCACCCTCCAATCCATCATGCAGCAGGCGGGTATGAGCATCCGTATCGGATCCTTATTGCCGGAAGTTGATCGTCCCGTACCTGTACCCCTACCCGGTGGTGATACGCTATTACTGGAACCGGTTCAGCGCAAAGGAAACAGACTGTACACCACAGATTTTGATCCATGCGCCATCCTTTTGAATAATGATCTGTCCGGTGGAATACCGGATATTTTGCGGAATCTGGAGCAGGCCACGATTCCGCCTCTCCACGCAGGCTGGGCCACCCGCCGCAAATCGTGGCATTTCAGCGCCTATGACAGCGTAGCACAAGATTTTGCAGAATTAATCGGTATCGATCCCTGGCTTATCAATCCTTATTTTACCTCCTGTGGAAAAGTAGATTTCCATGAAAAAGAAGGTGAAGATTGTGTTGCTGCAGCGGTAGACGAAATTTTGCGTGAAATTCAGGAAAAATATACACAACACGGGATTCGGGAAAAACCATTTGTAATCGTTAAAGCTGATTCCGGTACTTACGGCATGGGAATCATGAGCGTCAGAGATGGCGACGAAGTCTACAAACTCAACCGCAAACAACGCAACAAGATGTCAACGGTCAAGGAAGGACTCGTCGTGAAAAATGTACTGGTGCAAGAAGGAGTGTACACCTTCGAAAGTATCCATCAGGCCGTAGCCGAGCCTGTCATTTACATGATTGATCGATACGTAGTCGGCGGATTCTACCGGGTCCATACTACCCGGGGAATTGATGAAAACCTGAATGCACCAGGGATGCACTTCGTGCCCCTGGCATTCGATACCACCTGTGTACAGCCGGACCCTGCCGCCGGACCGGATGCCACCCCTAATCGTTTCTATGCCTATGGCGTGATCGCCAGACTGGCACTGCTTGCTTCAGCCATCGAGCTGGAGCGCTACAGTCAGGCTCCGTTGCCTGTATTGGCAGAAATGTCATGAAACTGGCTTTTATCCTGGATGCCCTTGATACGCTCAAAATTGAAAAGGATTCCAGCTATGCCATGATGCGTGAAGCCGCATCTCGCCATCACCAATTGTTTGTCCTGCAGCAGAGTGATCTTGCCTGGAAAAACCACCAGGTAGTCGGTTTCACACGCCCCCTGACGCTTATCGATCCGCCCGACAATCCCTATCACTGGCATGAAGAAGGAATCGCTGAGGAAATGCCACTGTCTCGATTTGATGCAGTACTCATGCGCAAGGACCCCCCCTTCGATACCGAATATATTTATAGCACCCATCTGCTTGAGCTGGCCGAACGGCAAGGTGCCTATATCGTGAACAATCCGAGAAGTATCCGTGACCATAATGAAAAACTGGCTATCCTGGAATTCCCCCGGTTTATACCACCCTCACTGGTGACCAGCCAGGAGTACCTGATCCGTCAATTTCTCTCTGAACACGAAGATATCATCCTAAAACCGCTGGATGGCATGGGTGGGGCCGGTATCTTTCGCGTACACAGTTCCGACCACAACATTGGTGTCATCGTTGAAACACTGACACGTTACGGTACACGCACCATTATGGCACAGCGCTTTCTACCCGAAATCCGGAAAGGTGACAAACGCATTCTCCTGATTGCCGGAAAGCCTGTCGATTACGTACTTGCACGCGTACCCAAGCCTGGAGAAACACGCGGCAACCTGGCTGCCGGCGGCACTGGAATAGTACAACCACTGTCAACCCGTGACCGGGAAATTTCCGAAGAACTGGGCCAGATACTTTATACTCGCGGCCTGATGCTGGTAGGGCTGGATGTCATCGGGAATTATCTGACAGAAATAAACGTCACCAGCCCGACCGGTATGCAGGAAATCACTGTTCAAACGAAAATAAACGTCGCGGGAATGATGATCGATGCTCTGGAGCAAAGTACCCACGAAAGAGCCGTAAATAAAATCTGAAATTCACACTGTCTCATACCACATGAACGTAATAGAGTCGGGTGGTATATTGCGATCCTGCTGTTTGCTAATCATCGGTCAGCTCTGTTCCACCCGATCAACTTCCAGTCGCGCCACGTGCTCCGTCCACCATTCTTCTTAATCTCCCAACATCGAGCACCCGCAATTCATGGCCCGAGCGCTGAATCAGCTTCTGCCTGGCAAGCTCACTCAGCTCCCGCGTCACGGCTTCCCGGTGTGTACTTACAAAGCAGGCCAATTCAGCATGCGTGGGAGCCGGATTAATGACAGCAGAATTTGGAGAGTCCATATTATGTTCCGCGAGACGCAACAACTCTGCATGGATGCGATTACGCACCGCCAGTGTACTGAAATCAAATATTCGTTCGGTCAAACGACGTACCTGACTAACCAGACGCTTCAGAATCGCCATGCAAAATGCCGGATTCTCCCGAACCAGTTGTGTAAACGCCCTGTCCGACATCGAAGCCAGCAGAGAATCGGTTTTGGCAACGGCCGTAGCAGATCTCACCTGGCCATCGATCGCCGTCAATTCGCCGAATATCTCTCCTTCCGGTAAATCGCACAGAATAACCTCATCCCCGGAATAGCTGTAGTAGTGAATTCGCACATTCCCCTTAAGAATAAAAAATACACTATCACTGTGATCAAGATAGCGGATGATCTCTTCACCGGCAATGAAACGCTGGATTTGGAGAAATTGTGTCACCATCTCGATATCGGCTGATGAAAAATCCTGAAATTCCCTGATTACCCCCAGTTGTACAGAAGTAATTTCTCTCACTCGCCTGTGATTATTATCAGTACAAGTATTCATCACTCCCCCATTTCGCCGGTTTATGGGAAATCAGCGGAAGACTGAGGATGCCGTTTCATTAATCCAGCTTCCCTGAATTTCCTCGTATTTATCTGCAAGGTTAGAGCATACCATCAGATCAAAATGAATTAACATGCTCCCCGATAGCTTGCATTATCGATATACTAGCTCAAATGCTTGGCGTATAAGATGGGGATACTCCAAGGATATGTCACGCTCAAGACCAGCGACAGCGTCTCTGACCGAGGCGAATAAGCGTTTCTGGCACAAAACCCTGCTAATCCAGCCTCGGGCCGGATACCTCTTCCACATCATCAGATGCCAGTTCAGTTATATAAAAATCCGCTATAAGGAAATTACGAAGCATAACGCGCAGATACGCGCTCTGATCGGATTAACTGATCTTTAACGAATATTGATGAATTGACAGGTGGAATCCGTCTGTTGGGCCTGGTATTCGCCTAACATACTAATGATTTCCCACACAAAACCTCTTCTGGCAAGAAATCATGCTCGTGCGAAACCTTTACCCCTTCCACTCCTATCCATATAAAGTTTATTTTAATTGCATATGTATGACAGGCTCCCCGGATTTTCCAAAAACAGTCCGCTGACATTCCCGGCAATGCGCAAGCATAAACCGGGTCGGCCCATCTTCCGGAAAGATTTCGTGGATGGCTTCAAAATGAGAGATTGCATCGGCCCAGTTCCCGGATTCATAGATATTAAGTGCTCGTTCAAATACGATACACAGCTGCTGCTGTACTGTATTGCTTTTCTGCTTGCAGGCAATCAGTTCGAACAATCTGACGGATTGTGATTTTCCTGACAGCAGAAACTGGCCAAGCGGGCGCAGCAGCAGATCATCCAGATCTCTTACGACTTCCTCTGATACCAGCAACCGGGTACCCAGATATTTATTGACGCCCTGAATACGGTTGGCAGTGTTGACAATATCCCCAACAGCACGATATTCATAATGCTGTCGTGCGCCAATATTCCCCAACACCATTTCACCGAAATGGAGTCCGAGCCGGGTGGGAAGCGGTGGGCGCCCATTACTGTTCCGGTTGAAATGTTCCACCGCCTCTACGATCTCCAGAGAGGCCATACAGGCACGTTCGCGTAAAACCGGATCAGCAGAACCAGCAGCCCAGATCGCCAGCATTGCATCCCCAATCACATCGGAAACCTTGCCCAGATGACGCTCAACCGGTTCAAATATACTTTCATAGTAAGCATGCATCAATGCGGCAAGCTCACGGGGATCCATCGCCTCGGCCAATGTCGTATACCTTTCCGCATCAGTCGCCAGGCAGACCCCGTATACCAGCTGACCATCTGTATGCATGGGACCGGTATTGCGCATCATATCCCGGACTACGGGCCCGGGCCGGTGCACGCCAAAAAGTGTCTCGATCCGCCTGCGCTCCCGCTCAGTTTCAAAATACAGCAGCGTAACGATTCCGATCACCCCTGCGGGCAGCTGCAGCATGAGCGGAATTGCCAGCGGCATCCATATTTGCATCTCTCCAAACAGCCATACGCTCAAACTGCCATACAAAACGACTGACAGACTACCCGTCAGTATAATGCGAGATGTATACCAGATTGTGTGGGAGCCGGGAGTACTGAAACAAAGCAGACATACTGCCGTTCCCAGCAGAAACAGAATCACTACTCCACTTAGCGGGGATAAGAGACGAATCGACTCATCCTCCAGCAAATTAGCCAAGGCAGTTGCGGCTATTTCCACACCACTGAGCGTCAGCCCGTCCGCCCGGGAAAAAACAGTATGATAATCATCCCTTACCTTATCCTGCCCCGCAACGGTTTCTGCTGAGAACCCGACAAATATTATCTTTCCGGCATAATCTGATTGACCGATATTCACTGACTCGTCTCCGTTATCTTCAATCAGCAGATGATAGGGAACTGTTTCAATAGTGCGTGGAGGACCGTAGAAATTCAGATAACGCACTTCTCTCCCGCTGTAAAGATTGATCAGCGCCCGGATAAAACGATGCTGTCCAGTGTCCAGCTGGACATCCTGTGCCAGCTTATCCAACAGCCCAGACGCCAGCATCGGATCATGTACAAACATATCCCGCAAATCGAGGGCCAGCTCTTCGATATCGACATCCTCCATATTTGCAGGAAGCCGTTGGATCAGGGCAGGATTTACAGTGGCAAGTAAACGCAAAAAGCTTTCATGAGCATGTGCAGCAGATAGCTGCAATATGATAGCGGGCAAGGTGGGCATATCACCGGCACTCGGTCTGAAGGTCCAGTACTGATTCACCCATGAAGACTTTGGGAGGGGAAAAGGAGCACGTGCACGGGCAGCCTCTGCAATAACAGGCACGATATTGCCCACCCATTCGTACAGGATACTGGCGCGAGATTGAATAACTGCGGTCCCCGGCAGTTCAATTTCCTCGAAATCCAGCTGCTCCACCAGCACGATATTGCCGGCACGTTCAATCGCCGCAGCAAACTGAATATCCTGTTCCGCATTACCGCCGGGCCTGTCAAATACCAGATCAAATGCCACTACAGCCGCGCCTGACCTTGCCAGCTTATCCACGAGACGAGCATGCAGTGTGCGGGGCCACAAAGCGGGTCTGATCGGTAAATTCAGGCGGTCGGCGGAGAGCTGATCGATCGATACAATGACAATATCAGCAGGAGGCGGCCTTGTTCCGCGCAGATGAAACAGCCAGTAAAGGCCAAACTGCTCCTCGATCCCCGTACCCTGAGGTGTCAAACTGGCAACAGCACCGAGCAATCCAATGAAAGCAGCAAGCGTAATACGCCAGTGCCACAATTTCATTCAACCGGGCAGAACCGGCATTACGTACGATATTCCGAAAAAAAGGCCTGACAAGCAGGCCTTTTCATAAAACTCGAACTAATCAATAGCCGCCCTGCCAAGCATCACCTGATTCTTCCCGGGCTTTATCGATGATAGCGGCAACGTCAGCACATTTTACGGTAACAATTTTTCCGTCTACGACATCAGTACGGCTTTTAACGACATCAGTAGGCTTTTTGTCCTTACAGGACAAATGGTTCAGCAGATCTTTGGCTTTGATCGGCGCCAGGGAAGATTCCAGATTGCCGCTGGCGAATGTTGCACTGGAACCCAGCACAAAAGCCGAAACGAAAGCCGCGATGATTACTTTATTCATTTCCACTCCTCTCGAATTATCCTAAAACAAAACCCCTCACCTGATAATATTTCAGGCAATACCTTGTGATCTGTCTCCCGATCGGCATTTCCCGGTCGGGAAAATACCGATACAGACCACTTTAACTTTGACCGGCGCTAAACAACAGCCGCCTTCCGGCCCCGGTTAATACAACCGGCTACATTCTATCAAGTAATTCTGAATCTTTACATCTAAAACAACCAATTTACCGTGCCCCCATCTGATTACCTGCCATTACCAGGCTATTCCGCAGCCCGGCCAGAGGAAATATCATCTCCACCAATTTAGAAAGAAGACTGAAGAAAAAATCAAATCGCGATAAACTGCAGCCCTCTCTCCCTAATCGTGACTTTCCGGGAATCTCTAATAACTGTCTACTCGTTATAAACGGGCCACCCCACTTCCATACATGAGCAAGGAATTTTTAATCTGGCTGGCCCCTCCTCCTTTACCATTCGTTTTATTTATCAGAAGGGACGATAAATCATATTCAAGGAAAGCGAGTCACGCGGGCCTTTAGGAAACTCATATTATCTGAGAACCCTTTCCGGATAACTATAAGGCGCACTGTTAGTTTTTATCGAGTATCCAAGCTTTACCCGAGCATTTAAAAACATGTTTCAGACTGTCTCAGAAGGGTGTAAAAAAGTGGCAAACCTTCAACAAAGAACTGGCTGATACGAGAGAAGGATTTTAGAAAGAATGGCTGCTGAAGTTTTGGTTTCAATTGAACAGTTTATCGTTGACTGGTCATCAGAGTTAATTTTTTATGTCATTACACCGCTGTTTTATTTTGCCGGATTGAGCTGCGCTGTTTTAGCTTTATGGCGCACGCGAACTCCCCAGGGAACTGCTGCCTGGCTCATTGCCCTGGTAAGTTTTCCTTTTGTCACCGTTCCGTTATTTCTGATTTTTGGACGCAATCGATTCATTGGCTATATCAAAGACCGGAAAGAGCATGACAGAACAGCGGAAGCAGAACTGGCGGGCCTGGAAAGCATGTCTGCCTATCAAACCTTTGCCCCTCAGAGTTTACGAGCTTTTGACGCAATCACCGCTCAAACGGCTCAGCCTGGCTTCTTGAAATACAACAAAGCTGAGCTGCTGCTGAATGGAGAACAGACTTATTCATCGATGTTTGCAGAGATCAAAGCAGCCCAACGTTACATACTGGTTCAGTTTTATATTTTCAAAGCGGATGAAATCGGAACCCGGTTTATTGATCTCCTGATTCAGAAGGCAAATTCAGGAGTTCGGGTTTATTTCCTGTGTGACAAAATCGGCAGTAATAACAGCATCAATAAAAGAATCGTTGAAAAAATGCGTGCGGCTGGTATTCAATCCAGCTATTTCTTCTCAGTAAAAGGATGGTTTACCCATTTCCAGATTAATTTTCGCAATCATCGCAAGAACGTAGTCATTGATGGAAAGGTTGTCTTTGTGGGTGGCTATAATGTAGGTGACGAGTATCTGGGAAAAAATCCGAAGCTGGGAGCGTGGCGCGATACCCACGTAAAGCTGGCCGGACCCGGTGCACTGGCTGCTCAGATATCATTCATGAAAGACTGGTATTGGATTCGCGAAGAAATTTTAGAGCTGGACTGGCCAAATGATTATATAACTGAAGGAAGTGATGCAATAGTGTTGCATACGGGCCCGGCGGATCATATCGAAGCTTGTTCACTGGCCCATCTGGAGCTGATAAAGTCAGCCACCAGCAGAATCTGGATGACAACTCCTTATTTTGTTCCTCCAGAAGGATTAGTTGATGCTTTGACTCTGGCAGTTTTAAGAGGTGTTGAAGTTAAAATCATAGTGCCGGGACCGAGTGACAACCGCTGGGTGAAACTTGCTTCTAAGGTTTATTTAAAAAAACTGCTTGAAGCAGGAGTGAAGTTCTATCAGTACAACATCGGTTTCCTGCATCAAAAGACTTTGCTGATTGATGATGATATCTCAATGATTGGTTCAATGAATCTGGATTCGAGATCATTCTTTCTGAATTTTGAGATTGCCGTCCTGATAAAAGACCGGGAACTCAACCGTCAATTGGAAGCAGCTTTAATAAAGGATATGTTTACTTCGCAAGAACTCAGCTATTCGGATATGGAAGCTCTCCCTCTCTACAAAGAGCTCTCCTCACGGGCAGTCAGTCTCCTGGCACCCATGCTATAAACATAATTATAAAAAAATCAGAAAAACAACGACAAATCCGGCATCAGCAGCTTTCCAGCACATTACCTATAACGATTTCAGCTGAAAGAAAGTTTTCCATTTTGCATATTTTGCCGTATCCGGTATGCTTCCCCGTTACCGGGATACGTCAGACTGATCCAGTTCTTCCCACTCACTCATCCACTCAGATTTATTCCAATTACAGATAGAAACAGAAATTATAAAATCGTATAACATACTGTAAATTAATCATAT
>JBIQJX010000011.1:13668-18547 GCA_044507105.1 Nitrosomonas sp. | reverse complement strand
TTGATCGCAACATCCAGGCAATGCCGTGGGACTGGGGAACTACCACACACCTGTTCGGTTGGATAAGTGTGATTACCGGAGCAGCACTGCTCGCATGGACATCCCTGACCCTCTGGCGCCATCGTACTACTGTCAATCCCTATAAAGCAGCTGCCAGTCTGTGCACCAGCGGACCATTTCAGTACAGCCGAAATCCGATTTATCTTGGCGACTGGTTCATTTTTATTGGCGCTTCAATGCTGTTATCAACCTGGTGGCCCTTACTCTTTACCCCACTGATCTGGGCAACACTGCGCTATGGTGTCATCCGTCATGAAGAGGCTCATCTCGAGGCAAAATTCGGAAATGCCTATCAAGATTATAAAGCCAGAGTACGACGATGGCTCTGAACCGATTTCCAGTTATTTCTCAAGCGCAACAACGATTCCCCGCCAGGAAGATACTAACCAATATATCAGGTCATATATATTTTTCTTTTTCCAGGATCGCACAACCCGGGCAGCTCTGAAATGAACTATATTAGTGGATTTCCCCCCATCGAAGATGCGCATGCAGAAGTCTTGATATTGGGCAGCATGCCCGGGCTCGCATCACTTGCCGCCGGACAGTATTATGCTCATCAGCGTAATACATTTTGGCATATTATGGGGAATTTGCTCGATTTCCGGCCTGATGCCCCTTATCCAGTCAGAATCCGGTCATTGCAATCAGCGCATATCGCCTTATGGGATGTATTGTATACCTGCGAACGAAATGGCAGTCTGGATACCAATATCGTCACTGCCACTCAGATCCCAAATGATTTCGGTACATTTTTCGAAACCCACCCCAAAATTAAGCATATTTACTTCAACGGCGGCAAAGCAGAATCTGCCTTTAAGCAACTTGTATTACCTCTCACACTCTGCCCTGCTGATACTCTCACCCGCCTGCCTTCCACCAGTCCAGCTAATGCCACGATGACCTTTTTAGAAAAGCTGGCAGCCTGGAAAATAATCACTATTTTTATGGAAAAACAATGATCTACAATACAACGCAATATTCTGGAGCGTATCCGAATTTCCTTCACATACAAACATGGTTAAACTGGAATTACTGCTATAGGCAGGATATTACAAATTATATATAACTTATCATTCAGCCTTAGAATACCATAGGCATTCTAAAATTCAGCCGGACATCCTGGGCATCGCTGGTTGTTCCCACAGCAAATGAAAAATTTAAAGTAGTCTGCATTGAATACTTGAAGGCATAACCGATCAGTAGCTGTCCTATATCGAGCTGACTGCCCGGTAATTTAGTACCATTTATTCTGGTGTTGAAAAGATGCCGATGTGAATATCCGATGTTGAATGAGGAGCGTTCATTAATTCCAAACCCCATACCAAAAGTCATACCAACGCCATCGCCGGGATTGATCCTGAGTTCAGTACCATCCCCATCAATGTCTTTCTCCTTGGTATTCATATTATAGTTATAAGCCAGATTGGCAAAAAAGACAGCAGGATCAGTGGCGTATAGCGCTGTTATACTCGGCTGAAAACTAAAAAAACCTGATCCTGTAGGAACGTCAGTGGGGAATACCGCTCCCGGCACACCTTGGGCTCGTTCATATTTGATATCGAAAGGACCTTTGCCTGTTGGTACCGTAACGAACATATTCCCAACCAGGACGGGCCACCCTCCCGCTCCGGAATTAAGCTGATAGCGCGCAGCAAACTCAATATCTCCTAAACCATGCCCGGATGCATTGAAAATCTCATCGATGGCGGCACCGACACTGACCGGCCTCGAACGCTGCTCATCAAAACGCGCGCGATACGGAACTCTGGCTTCAACTTCAAGACGATCCGTTACCCCATAGCGCGCGCCCACACTTGCCATGAAGCTGTGCCGGTCAATCTGACGGACATCTATCAAACCTACAGCAATTGCTGGAAGAAACGTAAAAGCATCCAGAAACAGCCGGTTGCTGTCCGTGAATGAGTACTCCAGTGTGGGTTCAATAACGATCTTCCCTTTACGGGTCAGCACCCCCCCCACTGTATCGCTCAATCTGGGCATTTCAGGCGGCCTCGGCTTTTCATCCTGTTTAGGAGGGGCCTGTCCAACAGGACCGGAAGGAAGATTGCCAGGCTTGGCCTGTGCCTGAACCTGGCCGGCATTCCTGTCAACTGGCTTGCCTGTTGCTGCAGACTGTCCAGGTGCAGGCTTAGCGGGAGAAGGTCCTGTATTTTTTCGGGCTACATTGCCGGCAGGTTGCTGATTTGCCGGCTGTTGGCCGGCCAGACTGTCAAGACGCGATTTCAGCTTCTCAATTTCCTTCCCTTGTTCGATAATAATCTGCCGCTGCCTTTCGAACTCCTTCTGCTGCTCTGCAAAAAGGGATTTATATTGATTGAGCACTTCATCCGATGATTGGCTTGTCTGAGGGTAAACAGCAGGAATAGCCATCAGGTAACCAGCAAATAATCGGTATTTTATAGTGCCCGACATCAGACTTTTCTTCTCAGACACATCCCTCTCCACATTTAACTGCTTATCAGATCAGCTTACTGTACCAGTACCGGCGCCACAAAATCGGTAAAAATACGATGATTACTATTATCTGCTACAGCTCCACCTAAATTACTAATCTCTATATCTATTTTTGTCATCGCTTCAATCTGCTGACTATCGAGAGTATTCTGAATAATAGTACTAAGCTGTGGCAGGGCAATAGATTCAGATACCAGATTCTGAATGCCGCCAACTTGCAAGACCATTTCTTCCGGAAGCTGGAAGAGGGAGGAACGTACTAACTCGTCATTCAAACGGATAAATCTCTCGAGACTCAGGTTTATATGCACCCCATTTGGCAGAACGAATCCCCCTCTCAACGCGTCGAGCTCTTCATTCGTTGCCCGGTCCCATTCCTGATAAAAAAGATCCTGGTCAGATGCCCGTATACCGAGGTCTTCTGCCGATGCCTGAACCATAAAACAGGACAGTGCGAATATCACAAGGCACGACCGGATATTCAGGGCCCTGTGGTAAAAATTCTCAGTCTTCATTTTTCCTCCGTATTGCAAGAGTCATCGAAAATCCCAGGGCCCGGGACGCAGTACATTAAAAACTCCCAGACTCGACCGGTCAACAGCTTCTCCCAGCGGGCCCAGTCTGCCTGCCCATTCCTGATGCATCTTTTGATAAGATACCTCAGGATCATGATTACTATGGATTAGAAATAAAATGCGATTCCCCCACATTTTCTCGAATTGATCACGAGCGATTGATTTGACGCCCTGTGCCGGGTCTCCCATTAATATCTTATGTTCATCTACACCCTTGATAATGACAAAATGCATATAGCCTTTGTCATTGATGATAGTGATAGCGGGGCTGCCAGTGGAATATAATTGATCCAGATTGATCTTGAAACCATCTGAACGGTATCCTCTACGTTCAAGATATAGTTTCATATCCAGCATGGAAAAACCTTCCTGTTTGATTTTCTCCTGGTTCCCATGCTGAAACATATCGACGAATACCGACTGTTCGTCCACTATGTCGTCGTAGTGAAAGGTAAGTAAACTTGCCAACGCTGCTGAACCGCAGCTGAAATCGAATTGTTGTCTGTATACAGTACTGAAGCGCCGTTCCGCGAAACTTTTCCCTTGTATGCTGAAATTTCCTCCGCCTGCAATTCCGATCAGATCAACTGCGAGTACGCCACTGCCTGGAGTAGTCCAGATTGCCAGGAAAACAACAAAAGACGTTAATGGTAATTTCATGATTCAATCTCCGGACAACTGGCTGCACCCCGACAAACTCAACAATCGGATTGCTTTTGCAAAAGCTGGTGAATTTTATCTGTACGCTATTATCGGTCGCTCCATCAGAATATTTAATGAAAAATCAGGGTAAGATAGTCACATTAATAATGGTCGAATCCTGGATAAGAACATTATTGCCCGAGTTCTGAATAACTGAAAACATACCGGCAGCTCCGGCAAAAGAACCCTGATCAATAATATTATAACCACTGACATTATTGTTTGCAGTATTGCCTGTAAGCACGCCCCGCACGTTCATATTGTTCAATATGGTAACATCTATTCCTTCACGCCCTCTCGCATTATCGAGTTCCTCGAGGGAGGCTCTCTCAGCATGGGGAAGATAGGCATCTTCTTGTGCCAGTAGTTCTGATACGGACGCACCGTAGAGCATATTAACAGGCATCCACATCACAAGCGCAACAAGACCTTTTCTGACACCGGTTCCCATAATTAACTCCGCTTATTATTTACGTTTATATTTCCTGCCCCGGAAAAAACTGGCAAGCAATATTGCTACTGCCTGCCAGCTAAAAACACTACATTAAAACAAGTAAATTAAACGTAACCGTTTACATCTATTACTGGTTGACGTTCACATTACCCTGGAAGGAAACTTGCTGCTGAATCAGCGAACCGGATCCAAGGTTTTGGGCAACCTGATTCAGACCAGCACCATTAAACGAATCAGTAATGTTATTGTTTACAACACCACCTGCAGCAGCAAGAGTTTCAGGGATGGATCCGTCAATTGTGTTACCGGTTACAGCCCCTTCCAACGCCGCATTGTTGACAGAGTAGGTATAGGTAGCAGTTGCATCACCATTCTGTGATATAGCACTACCTTCTTGCGCAGTTACATCGATTCTGGTGTTATCAACAGTTGCAGTACCACCGTTGTTAGCAGCAGCAGATTTGCCATCAGCAGTTGCAGAGCTGTTGTCGCTGTTGTCGCTGTTGTCGCTGTGGTCACTGTTATCTACACTTGCAGTACTGTTATTGTTAGCAGCAGCAGATCTGTCATCAGCGTATGCTTTGCTGTTATCGCTGTTATCGCTGTTGTC
>JBIQJX010000011.1:0-13568 GCA_044507105.1 Nitrosomonas sp. | reverse complement strand
GCTGTTGTCGCTGCTGTTGCTGTTGTCGCTGTTGTTGCTGTTGTCGCTGTTGTTGGTGTTGTCAGTGTTTGCACTGTCAGCAACATTCAGGTTTCTGCTGTTGTCGCTGCTGTTGCTGTTGTCGCTGTTGTTGCTGTTGTCGCTGTTGTTGCTGTTGTCGCTGTTGTTGCTGCTGTCGCTGTTGTTGGTGTTATCAGCGTAGTTGCTGTTATCGCTGTTGTTGGTGTTATCGGTAGTAGCAGTGCCTTCGCCATTATTAGAAGCATTGCCCTTGCCGAGGTTGGCAGCAGCAGTGATATCCAGGGGTGGCACGTTATCTGCATCAACTGCCCAGGCATTACCTGCAGCACCAAACGCCAATACGAAGCTGGCAACCAGAACTTTCTTGGAAAATTGATCCATGGTATTCTCCTTTAGAACCTAAATAATTAAAAACGTAGATATTACGTAACATCTATCTTGCAACCTCAACAGGAAAATGTGTCGTCGGTTTGCTACATCTCCTTGTTGTGGCGACATATTAAGTGACGCCCCTCTCCAGAGGCAATACCGCAATTGCATACAAAATCGAAGAAATTCCAGTGGATGGACAGAAAGCATTCCTAATGCAGGCATCTGCCTACTGATATTAATGGCGAGACAGCCTGTCGTGAAGCCCAGATATGAATTTTTTAATATGCTGCTGTTACGAGAAACAACGAGTTGCGCCTCATGCATACAGCGCGTCATCGTTCAGCAACAGGCACCTACTATAATTCAGCTTGAAAAATAGATACTTCTCATACAGACAAGGTGCGGTTATGTATGAATTAACTCCTTATTTTTTACGCTGCTGACCTGTTTCCATCTTCAATTCAGTCTATTCGTATGTATGCATATATCTCTCCCAGCTGAATCTGGAAGGATATATACCAATCGAATCATTAAGAACAAAGGGGAAATTTATTGCAACCGTTACCTGTAAAACCATCTGCATGTGTTTAATGAACCGCACAGCCATACGATATGAAAAATATAAAAGATATGCCATTAATCCTGCATAACACAGATAACAGAATATTTTCGAAGAATTTTACAGTTAGAGGCAACACAATCACTGCAAGAAAAATAATTTCATATAATCATATACTTATAAATTTGGCACGATATTTGCTTATATAATTTAGTGAAAACAAATTGCACTTACTTTCCTAGATATAAATAAGGATATTATTTAACAAATGGATACAGTGGGAAAATCCACATACTTTGTGTGGCGAGAGTTTATTATGCTTTACAAAAAATAATGTCAGGGACCTACTGAGAACAGAGAGTTCAGGACAGACAATCCAGTTTCTTAAAAAAATTAAAAAAGCAAGCTGGAGTAACAATAAAAATTGTTTTTTATCAATTTATTACTACCAACTAATGAATAATCCAAATATGTCTTGAACAGTTCAAGAGGGATGATCCTGTAAATTTCAAAATTCACAGTTTCCGGTTGCCTTGAGTAACACCTGTAACCTTGATGCCCGGGCATCAAAGCTTAATGAAAATTGGAGAATAGAATATGAGTAATGAAAAAACCAAGCGCCTGGCTCCGTCTTTCTACACGTTACTAGAAACCAGTCTTGAAATAAAAACAACTAATACTAAAATTCTCGCTCAGCATCTCAATCGTTCACCGGCAACAATCCGAACCCAGTACCAGCGGATCATGGAACATCTGGGGGCTCACTGCAGGTATGAAGCATTACGCATAGCGGAAGAAAGTGGGCTGATCAGGCAGAACAAACGCCCTGCCATCCGCAGGAATGAATACAGGAGCTCATTATGAATATACGCAGGCAACTTTGAAAACCGCCAACTGTTCTGGCAAGCTATTGTCCGCTGAAAAAAATGGTTAACGCCTGTTTAATATTGTAAAACTTATCGACAAAAAAGTTGGCTCATACAAATTCTGCACAGGCCTTCAGTAATATCATTTCATCTCGCGGCTTCCATCACAAAAAGAAGATATGAAATATCCGGTCCCATTTATCAAATGACCGTGGGACCGGTCAATTCAGCAAAATTCCGATACGTTTGATGGCTTCCAGCAGATTTTCCATGGAAGTGGCGAACGATAACCGTATATAACCTTCACAACCAAAAGCCGATCCCGGAACAACTGCCACACCGGCCTTTTCCAGCAGATATTCACAAAAAGCAACATCACTGCTATCTGACAGCTCCTGTCGGGATTGCAGGCGATCGATTGCCTGCCGAACATCGGCAAAAGCATAAAATGCCCCTTCTGATGCTAAACAGCGGATACCGGATATGGAATTTAATGCACCGGTCAGAAACTGGTTCCTTTCTCTGAAAGCAGTCACCATTGGCACCATACAGGATTGGTCCCCGTTCAGTGCAGCTTCAGCAGCCACTTGAGCAATCGAATTAGGATTTGAGGTGCTTTGTGACTGGATATTCTCCATAGCAGTAATGATCTCCGCAGGCCCGCCGCAATAGCCAATTCGCCAGCCGGTCATAGCATAAGCCTTGGAAACCCCGTTAAGTACAAGAGTACGTGCCTTCAGATCGGGGCAGGCATTGAGGATATTGATGAATTTATCACCGCCCAACAGAATATGCTCATACATGTCATCAGTAGCGATCAGAATTTCAGGATGCTTGCGTAATACCGCCCCCAATGCCTGTAATTCTTCCAGGTTATAAACACTCCCCGAAGGATTACCCGGACTGTTAATAATGAACATACGAGTCCTGGGCGTAATTGCTCTTTCCAGCTGATCTGCTGAAATCTTGAATTTTTCCTCAATCCCGGTATTGATAAACACGGGCCTGCCCTGCGCAATCAGTACGATATCCGGATAGGAAACCCAGTAAGGAGCCGGAATAATGACCTCATCACCAGGGTCGATAGTGGCCAGTACCAGGTTGAAAAAACTCTGCTTCCCCCCGCTGGAGACCAAAATTTCTCCCGCTGTATAGGCCAGGTCATTTTCCTGTCTGAATTTTGAAATAATCGCCTGTTTCAAAGAAGCTGTCCCGCCAACAGCCGTATATTTCGTAAAACCATTCCGGATTGCTGTAATGGCTGCGTCCTTGATATGCAGAGGTGTATCAAAATCCGGCTCACCTGCGCCAAGACCGATGATATCCTTTCCCTCTGCCTTGAGCCGGGCGGCCTTGGCAGTAACCGCCAGAGTAGGTGAAGGTTTAATAGCCTGAACGCGTTGCGAGAGTTTCACGAGACAGCTCCTGATAGGTGTAATTTACGCATGTTAGAATTGAATTTATAAATTTCGTGTAAGCAATCAAAACCTGTGATTATTACCTTTCCGGGCAGCCCTTACAAGCTCAATCAGACGTTTCAACCTGCCGGCGACCAGCCGGAAGCCATCAGCAAACTGGTGGAAGGCATAGAATCGGGTTTATCCTTCCAGACTTTGCTGGGCGTCACCGGTTCCGGCAAAACCTTTACCATTGCCAATATGATTGCACGGCTGGGACGCCCCGCCATTATCATAGCGCCCAATAAAACGCTGGCTGCACAGCTTTATGCGGAAATGCGGGAATTCTTTCCGGAAAATGCAATTGAATATTTCGTTTCCTACTACGATTATTATCAGCCGGAAGCTTATGTCCCCTCCCGTGATCTGTTCATAGAAAAAGATTCAAGCATCAACGAACACATCGAACAAATGCGTTTGTCTGCCACCAAATCCCTGCTCGAACGGGAAGATGCAATCATCGTTGCAACCGTATCCTGCATTTACGGTATCGGTGATCCAGTCGATTATCACGGCATGATTCTGCATGTGCGTGAACATGAAAAAATTACACAGCGCGACATCATTCGACGCCTGACAGGAATGCAGTATCAGCGTAACGAATTCGAGTTTGCACGCGGCACCTTCCGGGTACGCGGCGATGTACTGGATATTTTTCCGGCAGAAAACTCGGAGACTGCCCTGCGCATCTCCCTGTTTGATGATGAAGTGGAAAGCATGACACTGTTCGATCCGCTTACCGGCCATACCCGCCAAAGAATTTCCCGCTATACGGTCTACCCTTCGAGCCATTATGTCACCCCGCGCAGCACCACCCTGCGCGCAATCGACACTATCAAAGCAGAACTGGCTGGACGATTGACCCAATTTTATGAGGATCACAAACTGGTGGAGGCCCAGCGCCTGGAACAACGTACCCGCTTCGACCTGGAAATGCTGAATGAACTGGGTTTTTGCAAAGGAATCGAAAACTATTCACGCCATCTCTCCGGTCGGCAGCCCGGGGATCCTCCCCCCACCCTCATCGATTATTTGCCGCAAAATTCACTCATGATTATTGACGAAAGCCATGTCACTGTCCCCCAGATCGGTGGTATGTACAAAGGAGATCGCGCCAGAAAGGAGAATCTGGTTTCTTACGGGTTCCGCCTGCCTTCCGCGCTGGACAATCGCCCGCTCAGATTCGAGGAATTCGAAAAGCTGATGCCCCAGACGGTTTTCGTCTCAGCCACGCCAGCAGATTATGAGATACAGCGGAGTGGCCAAATTGTGGAACAGGTCGTACGCCCGACCGGACTGGTAGATCCGGTCATCATCATACGGCCGGTCGCCACCCAGGTAGATGACCTGATGTCCGAAGTTTCAGCACGCGCCCTGCAAGAGGAGCGGGTACTGGTAACCACCCTGACCAAACGTATGGCAGAAGATCTGACAGATTATTTTTCTGATCACGGTATTCGGGTACGCTACCTGCATTCCGATATTGATACCGTCGAAAGAGTCGAAATCATTCGTGATCTGCGCCTTGGAAAATTCGACGTTCTGGTGGGAATTAATCTGTTGCGCGAAGGGCTGGACATCCCGGAAGTCTCATTGGTCGGCATACTGGACGCCGATAAGGAAGGCTTTCTGCGCTCGGAACGGTCGCTGATCCAAACCATGGGCCGAGCTGCCCGGCATGTGCATGGAACCGTCATCCTCTATGCTGATCAGATCACCGGCTCAATGCGTCGGGCTATTGATGAAACCGAACGACGGCGCAGCAAACAGATATTATTCAATCAGCAAAACAATATCACCCCTCGTGGAATCAGCAAGCGAATCAAAGATCTGATTGATGGCATCTACGATAGTGACAATGCGGCAGAACATCGCAAAATTGCACAAATCCAGGCTCGTTACGCCGCCATGAATGAAACCCAGCTTGCAAAAGAAATCCAGCAACTGGAAAAAAATATGCTGGAAGCAGCAAAAAACCTGGAATTCGAACAGGCGGCCCGGTATCGCGATGAAATCAGAAATCTCAAAAACAAGCTGTTCATCGGCATGATAGATCCCGCCGAAATTGAAAAAATACCGCAGACTGGCCTCAAAAAATCAGGCAAGAAATCCGCAAAACGCCTCCGCTCTGGCCATCCTGCAAATCCCGGCAAATGATTATTACTTCGCCACCTTGACCTGGGTAGAAGTAACAAAAATCAGCTGATTGAAAGTCCGATTCAGTGTTTTGCTGGTGAAATTATGCATCGTCATATTTTCCACGAAACGAATATGGTCACCGTTCTTGACTTTGGTCGTCGGCGCAGCAATCCAGAATGTTTTTCCACCATTAACCAGCTCCATATAGGTGTATCCCGCTGTATCGAGAGAAGAAACAACGATACCTTCGTTTGCAGGAAGTGTTGCAACCGCAGGTGTATCTTGCGCCCAGGTGGCAGGCAGATATACCCCTGTAAGCAGAATTACCAGTGTTGCAGCAAATATTATTCGAGGCATTTTTTTCCTTTATAAAATCAAATCGAGAAAACAATCAAACCCAACCCCATTCTCAAAAACGAAAATTATATTGCGCATAGAAAAGATCGGGAGCAATACCGGGACGTTGATTTTTGATGAACTCACCAGTAAAAAGTTTAGAGTAGCCTACTAATACATCATGATGACGACTGAGATGAATATTAATCCGCAAATCGATTTCATCCCCGACATGACTGCCCGACTGGCCGGTAATATCACGCAATGTTTCCGCGCCTGCTGCGTTATAAAGGTAATCACGTTTGTTCGCCAGATAGAAACGATGATACTGGCCGATGAATGTGAGCCAGGGTTGCGGATGCAGGGTGAACTGGGCATTGAAATCATGAATATTCTGCCGCCCTATCCGGTCCATATATCCCAGATAATAATGGCCGAACGGAAAAAGATGATGAAACGTACTGCTACGGCTGTCATTGGGATTTTTATCCCCGGAAGCAAAATCGTAGCGCAGCCAGAATTGCGGATTCATCGGAAGAGGCAGATGATAACCTACCCCCGACGCAACAGAGAACGCCGAAATATCGAGTCCGGAACGTTTACCGAATTGATACATGCCTTCCAGCTCGTAAAAAAAGCGCTGATGATCCCCTATCCAGCGTCCACCAACAGTGTGAAGAACAGAATCTCCCTGCAGAATATTCCCCTGCCGGATATTGGCTGAAGAAACCGTCCTGTTGTCGATCAGATTCAGGTAGTACAAGTCGACAGTCTGGTCGGGAATTGCTTTATAAGTCCCCCATAAACCTGTGAAATTACGCTCTTTATCCCAGTTATCAAACTGATCGGGTTCCGTTTTCATCGGCCGTACCCAGAACGCATCCAGATCGAAGAAAGGGGTATGCCAGAAAGTCTTTACACCCTGGAAAGTACGCCGGGTATTGGCCCAGTCCAATGTCGATATCAACCGCTGAGATCCGTACAGTAATTCCTGTCGGCCAACCCGCAAATATGCCGGTCCATCGATGAATTGCCCCAATTTGAAATCGGCAAACAAATTGAGCATATCAGCATGATTTTTGTCAGTCCCCTGAGGAGGCAGATCCAGGCCCAGTGCACGTGCATCTAAAAATTCTGCAAACAGTCTGATCTTATCCTGGTACCACAGATCAGCATGAATTCGGGTCCGCAACAAATGATGATTGTTATTGGTTCCGGCAGCGTTTAAACGGCTGTCTGTTTCATGCATATAGCGGTACCAGAAGCTGCCGCCAAAAGAAAGCAGCCAATTTTCTCCAAGAGAGATGCGTTTGACAGGGTCAAAGAAATCCTTCTCGTGATCCGGTTGTTCAAGATAGCGAAAATCGGCATCGAAAACTGAAGTTGGCACCAAAGCAGAAGGCGGATAAGGAACAACCGGAGGTTTTTCCCGTTTGTTACCATGAAACCAGTCCAACAGTGAATAATAACCCGGTCCTGATGGGGGTTTGATGAAAATTCCGACACGGGGCAGTGGCGTCACAGGCGGAGCTTTTGACCAGTCGAATTTCACACTGGGAGCCTCGATACTTTCCCCGGCAAACACCTGACTGCTCCATCCACCTATCATGACAGCAAAGCAGACGACTGCCAACCTCAGACAGACGCCAACTGCTCCTGATAACTCCCTAAAAAGGAACGTTCTCAATGATTTAACCAGATTATTCTGATTCGGATAACAGCCCGCGAGGTCAGTTATAGACATACCGGATCAATTGCCATAAAAAGAAATATTGTGATTTTCAGAGAAATATTCTATCAATAAATGGCCCCCCATCCTAAAACATCGGGAAACTGAATCTTTTACGACAAGTTTTGCGCATATCAGTCATCCGTGCCAGAATAAAAAACATACGACTGAAAATACAGCTCCCAGGAGTTATCTTATATGCCCTACGAATATTATTTGTTCCGATGGATTTAAAACGAGATACACGCATCGAACCATTGACAGTAAAAACAGAAATCCTCATAGCCGTTATGGAGGGATATTTTTACCATGAAAAATAGAAAATAAGGCAATAGAAATAACCGTGAATTGTCCTTACTGACACGAATAATGTAATAGTGGAAGGCCTGTCGATATCCTATTCCGTGGCCATTACGTGCCCTCTATTAACTTGACCAATACCATACCAAACTTCCGTATTGCTTCAACACATTCGTCTCGCATAAACAGAATGCGGCAGCAGATAAAAATAATGATTCGTATCTACCTCTGCCCCACATACATCAGCTCGATGATATTTTATGAAACGAGCGATCATCATCACCCCTCTTAATAAAACATGTCCACTGACCATAGCAATATACCCGTGAAAAAAGTAGTTCTGTTTGGCGAAGCCCTGGCAGATATCTTTCCCGATGGCGCGGTCATGGGTGGCGCCCCTTTCAACGTAAGCTATCATCTTCAGGCTTTCGGTCTGAGTCCGGTTCTGGTGACACGTACCGGAATCGACTCCCATTGCCGGAAACTGATGCAACTCATGGAGGACGCCGGAATGATTACTGCCGGCATCCAGCATGATCCGCATTACCCGACAGGTCAGGTCCTGGTCAAGCCTGGGGAAGACGGACATGAATTCGAAATTCTTGCCGACCAGGCCTACGATTTCATTGACCCCGTTGCTGCCGGGGCAGTCACCTTGTCCGTGGAACCTGAACTGGTATATTTTGGAACACTGGCACAACGCAACCGAATATCCGGCACAGCCTTAGAAGAAATATTACGGCGCGCCCCTCACGCCCCTCGCTTGCTTGATATCAATTTGAGAAAACCCTGGTATACCCCGGACATCGTACGCCACTCAGTGACCCGGGCTGACTTCCTCAAAGTCAACGAAGATGAGTTGATTGAATTATCCAGTTTGCTGGATTTACCAACCCGGGATGCTGCTGATACCGCAGCCCAGCTGATAACAGATTTCCAGCTGAAGGCCCTGTTGGTGACCGGGGGGGCCAGTGGTGCCTGGTTGCTTGACCGGGAAGGCAATAAAATTGAAACGCCCGGTCTCAAAGAGGTGTCAATTGTCGATACCGTCGGTGCAGGAGACGGGTTTTCTGCAGTATTTATTTTCGGAACGTTGCTGGGCTGGCCGGGCGAGCTGATACTGGAGCGTGCAAACCGGTTCGCTGCCACACTATGCGGCATTCGTGGCGCCATTCCTGAATCACCCGAATTTTATTATGCTTTTCTCAGAGACTGGGGTTATTGACCAAAAACTAAATGATGACCGATCAGAAACTTTATATTTTAATGGTAAGTGTACATGGCCTGATGCGCGGCCACGACATGGAACTGGGACGCGATGCGGATACCGGCGGCCAGATTACCTATGTCATCGAACTGGCACGTGCACTGGGCCGTAACAATAAGGTAGCTCAAGTCGACTTGCTGACGCGCAGAATCGAAGATCCCCAGGTTTCCCCGGATTATGCAGTTGAGATTGAGGAACTCGGACCGGGCGCACGTATTGTCCGGCTGCCCTGCGGCCCTCGAAAATATCTGCGTAAAGAGCTGCTGTGGCCGCATCTGGGCCAGATGGTGGATCGTTGCCTGCATTATTTGCGCCAACAGGGACGTTTACCTCATCTAATCCATACCCACTATGCTGACGCCGGGTATATCGGCCAGCACCTGTCCAATCTGCTGGGTATTCCACAAATCCATACGGGCCACTCGCTTGGCCGCCCCAAACAGATGCGCCTGCTTGCTGCCGGCCGCAAAGAACAGGCAATTGAACGACAATTCAATCTGTCTCGGCGGATTGCAGCTGAAGAGGAAACACTGGTACATGCCTCGCTGGTTATCACCAGTACGTCGCAGGAAATCGAAGATCAGTATGGCATGTATGAAAATACCGACCCGCGCCGCTGCCGGGTCATTCCGCCTGGCACCGACACTTCACGTTTTTCTCCCCCGGGGCGCCAACCTGTCAATCCGGTGATACAAACCGGCATTGACCGGTTTCTCAGTGAGCCGGGAAAGCCGATGGTCCTCGCTATTTGCCGTCCCGATACACGTAAAAATCTCCACGGACTGGTTGAGGCGTACGGATCGGATAAACTACTGCAGGATACCGCCAATCTGGTGATCGTAGCCGGCTCCCGCGAAGATATCCGTACCATGGAAGAATCACAGCGCAAGGTCATGACCGATATGCTGCTCGATATCGATCGCTATGATTTATGGGGTAAGGTCGCAATACCCAAACATTTCACTATGGAAGACATACCGGAACTGTATCGGCTGGCTGTACGCCGGTACGGAATATTCGTCAACCCGGCATTGACCGAACCCTTTGGACTCACCCTGATCGAAGCTGCCGCCAGCGGCCTGCCCATCGTCGCACCGGAAGATGGCGGCCCGCGCGATATTATTGCCAACTGCCGTAATGGATTGCTCGTCAATACTCTGAGCCCTTCAGATATCGCTGCTGCGCTGAGAGAGGCATTATCCAGCAGAAAACAATGGCGTGACTGGTCCAGGAACGGCATAGTCAATGTCAGACGTCATTACACATGGGATGCACATGTAACCAAATATCTCAAAGAAGTGGATAAGCTCCTGTATAAAGAACGTAAACGTCTGCGCCGCCAGCTTGCCGCCACCCTGCATGAAGGCCAGTCACCGATGCCTCTGGTGGCACAAAAGGTAATCATCAGCGATATTGACAACACCCTGCTTGGTGATGAACAGGGGCTGGCAGAGTTGCTGCAATGGCTGCGGGCACATGCCCGGACCATATCATTTGGAGTGGCAACAGGAAGAACAGTCGAAAGTGCAGTCAAAGTGCTCAAAAAATGGCGGGTACCGATGCCTGACATTCTCATTACCTCCGTTGGCAGTGAAATCAATTACTGGCCCTCTCTGCGTCCGGATAAAGGCTGGAGCAACCATATCCGTCACCAGTGGCGACGGGAAGCTCTGGCCGAAGCATTTAAAGAAATACCCGGATTGACGATTCAATCCCCTGAAAATCAGCGCGAATTCAAACTGAGTTATCTGGTCACACCTGAGCAAATGCCCCCGCTTGAGCAGCTTTATCAACATCTGCATCAGCAAAACCTGCACGCCAAACTGATCTATTCGCATGAAGCATTTCTGGATGTGCTGCCAATACGCGCCTCTAAAGGCCAGGCGGTACGTTATCTGGCATATAAATGGGGACTGTCACTACAAAATTTTCTGATAGCGGGAGATTCCGGCAATGATGAAGAAATGCTGGTAGGCGATACCCTGGGTGTGGTGGTGGGAAATCACAGTCCGGAGCTGGAATCCTTACGCGGGCTGGATCAGATTTATTTTGCAGATAATTCCCATGCCCGCGGAATCCTTGAAGGACTGGAGTACTATGGTTTTGCATGAGAGTCCCGCTGCAGTACCTTCATTCCAGAAACAATAAACTAAAACAGCAATATCGGAGATAGCCGCATGACCATAATCGACACATTTGCCACCTGCACCCGACAACACAGGGATGCCGTCTATACACTGCTGCGGCGTTATTTCGCGCTGAACCGCATCCTGCTCCTGCAATCCGATTTGCGACACGAACTGTTGCAGATGGAAAAGGATCTCGACTGCTCCGATATGCTGCATGGACTTGTATTTCGCCTGCAGGAAGGAGTGCTTAGTTCACCCTGGGCATATTTCGTGCTCCGGCCTGAAATTGCCGAATGGGAGTTTGTGCGCATTCACCAGGATCATCTCATCCCGGAAAAAATAACTGTCCATGAATTTCTCGGATTCAAGGAAACTGTGGTCAGGGGTGAAGCAACTGAATCTATTCTGGAAGTCGATTTCGGACCCTTCAGCAGAGGATTTCCCAAGCTGAAGGAAGCCCGCTCGATTGGACAGGGAGTCATCTTCCTCAATCGCCAGCTATCCAGCGAAATGTTTACCCGGATTGAGTCAGGCAACAGTGGATTACTGCATTTTCTGGGAGTCCATGCTCTTGATGGACAGGAGCTGATGTTCAGCAGCAACTCCCGTAATATCAGCACGATACGCAGTCAGCTGCGGCAGGCCCTGAAAATGCTGGAAACAGTAAAGGATACGACACCATGGAGCGAACTGGTACAGGAAATGGGCAAACTGGGATTTGCACCGGGATGGGGGCATAACGCCGGCAGGGTGGCTGAAACCATGAATATGCTGATGGATATTCTGGAAGCCCCTTCTCCTTCCGCACTTGAAGCGTTTCTGGCGCGCGTTCCGATGATCTCCCGTCTGCTGATCCTCTCCCCTCATGGTTATTTCGGCCAGGACAATGTACTCGGTCTGCCTGATACCGGCGGTCAGGTCGTTTATATTCTTGATCAGGTACGCGCGCTGGAGAAGGAGATGCGTGATCGCCTGCAGCTGCAGGGAGTTCACGTCGATCCAAAAATACTGATTGTCACACGCCTGATTCCCGATGCCGGCGATACCACATGTAATCAACGGCTGGAAAAAGTCAGTGGCTGTATCAATACCTGGATTCTGCGAGTTCCGTTCCGAAAACGGAATGGAGAAATCATACCCCACTGGATCTCACGTTTCGAGATATGGCCTCACCTTGAAGTCTTTTCACGCGATGTCGAACGGGAAGCGCTGGCAGAACTGGGAGGACGCCCCGATCTGATTATTGGCAACTACTCAGATGGCAATCTGGTAGCCACCCTGCTCAGCAGAAGGCTGGGGGTCACCCAGTGCAACATCGCGCATGCGCTGGAAAAGACAAAATACCTGCATTCAGATATCTACTGGCAGGAAAATGAAGATAAATACCATTTCTCCTGCCAGTACACCGCAGATCTGCTGGCAATGAACGCTGCTGATTTCATCGTAGCAAGCACTTATCAGGAAATCGCCGGCACACGTGAAGCAGAAGGCCAGTACGAAAGCTATCGGGCCTTTTCCATGCCCGGACTTTATCGAGTAGTGAACGGAATTGACCTGTTCGATCCCAAATTCAACATTGTTTCTCCGGGCGCCAATGCAGATGTCTATTTCTCCTACACCGATCAGGAGAGGCGCCTGCATGGCCTCATACCGGAGATCGAATCCATGCTCTTCGACAGTGCCGTAAACTTCCCCGTCCGCGGACATCTGCAGGATCCGGACAAACCTCTGATCTTCACCATGGCACGTCTGGATCGCATCAAGAATATTACCGGACTGGTGGAATCCTATGGCACCTCCCAACGCCTGCGCTCCCTGGCCAACCTGGTAATTGTCGGTGGCAAAATAGACCCGCAACACTCTTCCGACTATGAAGAACAGGAACAGATACACCGGATGCACCATTTAATGAACGAATACAAGCTCGATCAACAGGTGCGCTGGCTGGGAGTACGACTCGACAAAAACCTGGCGGGAGAGTTTTACCGCTACATTGCAGACAAGCGCGGAGTATTCGTGCAGCCGGCTCTGTTTGAAGCATTCGGCCTGACTATCATTGAAGCCATGTCATCCGGCCTGCCGACCTTTGCCACCCGCTATGGTGGCCCACTGGAAATCATTCAGCATAATCATTCAGGTTTTCACATCGATCCCACTGAGGGTACTGTAGCCGCTGAACTGATTGCGGATTTTCTCGAGAAAAGCCGGGAAAACCCGCAAGAATGGGAACGCCTCTCGCAAGGTGCACTCGACCGAGTTGCCAGTCGCTATACCTGGAAACTCTATGCAGAAAGAATGATGACGCTGTCACGAATCTACGGTTTCTGGAAATTCGTTAGCGGACTTGAAAAAGAAGAAGCAGACCGCTACCTCAACATGTTCTATCACCTGCA
>JBIQJX010000083.1:0-6655 GCA_044507105.1 Nitrosomonas sp. | reverse complement strand
GCAGTAAGCTTTTCAAGACGACTGTTTGTCATTTCTATGTTCTAGCGTGCAATAGTATTGGTACGCTTGATTTTATTCTGCAGCTGGATAATTCCATAAAGCAAAGCTTCTGCAGTAGGTGGGCAGCCCGGTACATAAATATCGACTGGCACAATCCGGTCACATCCCCGAACAACCGAGTAGGAATAATGATAATACCCCCCACCGTTTGCACAGGACCCCATGGAAATCACCCAACGCGGCTCAGCCATCTGATCGTAAACCTTGCGTAAAGCCGGCGCCATTTTATTACACAGCGTACCTGCCACGATCATAACATCAGACTGACGGGGACTCGGACGAAAGACGATTCCAAAACGGTCCAAATCGTAGCGCGATGCGCCAGTATGCATCATCTCAACCGCACAGCAGGCCAGTCCGAAAGTCATTGGCCACATCGAACCGGTACGCCCCCAATTAATCAGAGAGTCGAGACTCGTCGTAACGAATCCCTTATCCAGTGTATTCTCAACGCTCATTGCTTAATCCCATTCCAAAGCACCCTTTGCCCATTCGTAAATAAAACCCACGACAAGCAGACCGAGAAACACAAGCATAGCGGCAAAGCCAAACCATCCCACTTCGTTCAGTACGACTGCCCAGGGGAACAGGAATGCTATTTCCAGATCAAATAAAATGAACAAAATTGCAATAAGATAATAACGCACATCAAATTTCATGCGTGCATCCTCAAAAGCACCGAATCCACATTCATATGGAGAAAGTTTCTCTGGATCCGGTCTGTTTGGCGCACACAGCCATCCTGCCAGCATCGCCAATATACCGATTGCCAACCCGATCAGAATAAACAGCAGGATTGGAAAATAATTTCCAAGCATGGTATCCAGCATCTATCAGCCCTAATATATACAGCTATAATATAGAATAAACTCTTCAGACCATTTTCGTACGATCTGGCACTCTCCCAAGCTTATCTGCCTGGTGCCGACGGCGAGAATCGAACTCGCACAGCTTTCGCCACCGCCCCCTCAAGACGGCGTGTCTACCAATTCCACCACGTCGGCAAACGAACCTAACAGGTTACAATAACCGCCCCTCATCATTCCGGGATTTTTTTCACTCTTGAAGAAGTTGTATCACCATCTTCTTCTCTGCCCGACACTTGAGGAATTTCAGTTCCTTTTACTGCATCCCCCATATTATCCGATTTCATCTCCAGCTTTTGCATGATGCTTTCTTCAACAGGATCAGCACTGGAAAAATAAGTCAGTGTTAGACTGGTAGTGAAAAATATCGTTGCCGCCACCGCAGTCATCCTGCTCAGAAAATTGGCAGACCCACTGGCTCCAAACAGACTCCCGGATGACCCACTGCCAAATGCGGCCCCCATATCTGCGCCTTTTCCCTGTTGCAGCAAAACCAGAACGATTATTACCGCAGCTGCAATGATATGTATCGCCCAAATAAGTGTTTCCACTATACTCTACCTTTAATTTAAGACTGTGCCGCCAAGCAAATCGAAATAAATTCTTCGGCAATCAGCGAAGCACCGCCTATCAGACCGCCATCGATATCAGGCATGGCGAACAGCTCGCCTGCATTGGCGCCCTTTACACTTCCCCCATAAAGTATCCGGACGTCAGCAGCAATTTTGCTATCGTGAGCAGCTATTCGGTCCCTTATGAATCTATGAACATCTTGTGCTTGCTGGGGGGTGGCAGTTTTACCGGTGCCGATTGCCCACACCGGCTCATATGCGATGACTGACTGCGCCAGCGCACCAGCACCATTTAGCTCAATTACCGCATCAAGCTGGCCGGCAATGACCTGTTCGGTTTCATCCGCTTCACGCTGTACCAGTGTTTCACCGACACAAAATATAGGAATCAGTGCATCTCCCTGAGCAGCGCGAAACTTCTCAGCAACTACCCGGTTTTCCTCCCCATACAGTGTCCTTCGCTCTGAATGCCCTACAATTACATAATGACAGCCTGTGTCGGCCAACATACTTGCGGACACTTCTCCTGTATAAGCACCTTGAGGATACTGACTGACATTTTGTGCACCCCATGTCACATGGGTATCCTGCAGCATTGACTGAGCTTGTGATAAATAAGGATAAGGCACACATACTGCACAGGACATATTTTGCAACGAGCGGGTACCCGCTACGATGGCTGCAAGCAATTCCTTATTCTGAACCAGACTGCCATGCATTTTCCAGTTGCCCGCTACAAACCCGGCACGCGCCATTAACTTTTTCCTCTTTATTTAGTTATATTTGTAAAACCCGGGGATGCTACCCGCGAATCCCGGTTGCGTCAATGCCTGTGTCACCAGAGTATCTTTGATTTGCTGCGCCGGGAATCAAAATATAATAGAATGTTGAACTCACTTATGAAACTTGCTTCCCCCGTTTGATCAAGGCTGACATGAAAAAACTCGTTCTCCTGCGACATGGAGAAAGTATCTGGAATCAGGAAAATCGCTTTACAGGCTGGACAGATGTTGATTTGACACCCAAAGGACTAGAAGAAGCCAGAAATGCCGGCAGAGTACTGCGCGCCCATGGCTTTACCTTCGATATCGCCCACACTTCAGTGCTCAAACGGGCGATTCGCACATTATGGGTCGCGCTGGATGAGATGGATAGAATGTGGATTCCTATCGAACTCAACTGGCGGCTCAATGAGCGCCACTATGGCGCATTACAGGGATTGAACAAAGCAGAAACCGCCAGACAATATGGTGACGAACAGGTGTTGATCTGGCGCCGCAGTTATGATACTCGCCCACCAGCCATTACAGTCGAAGATGAGCGCTATCCGGGTTCCGATATACGTTACAGAAACCTGTCGTCTGACGATGTTCCGGTCACTGAAAGTCTCAGAGATACCGTCATAAGATTTCTTCCTTACTGGAATGAAATTGTCACTCCCCAAATCCATGCAGGCCATAATATCATCATTGTTGCCCATGGAAATTCGCTGCGTGCCCTAGTCAAACATCTTGACAACATCTCGGATCAGGAGATTTTAAATTACAATATTCCGACAGGTGTTCCCCTTATCTACGAACTAGATGACGATCTGAAACCCCTCCGGAATTATTATCTTGGTAATACTGCAGGGGTCAAAGAAGCGATGTCAGCTGTTGCCAATCAAGGTAAAGTCGGAGCTTGATGTTTGCAAAGTACATCGATAAAAATATTAACTCAACACCCTCCTGCACTCTCCCGGAAGGGCGGATATTGTCTGAAGCTGTCTCGCTACTGCTGCTAATAAATTTATTCTCATCTCCTTTGTCATATGCAGCCCCTCAAGCTGGCAAAAGCAATCAAAAACAGCTGCACGAGCTGCGTACCCGTATCGATACCCTGCAGGAAGACCTGACAAATAAGGAGTCTTCCAAGACTAAAGCTGCTGAAGCGCTTCGCGATTCCGAACGATCAATCAGTAACTTACACTATAAGCTGGTTCAGCTTGCGCACCGAAAGAAAACGGCAGAGGATAGACTTTCTCAATTGCAAAAGGAATCAGGGAAACTCCAGGAGGCAGTTAATATCAGACAAGCCCAGCTGGGAAAATTGGTCTATTATCAGCATCTGGCAGGGCACGAGGATTATTTACAATTACTGTTCAAGCAGCAAAATCCTGATGACATCACACGCAAGCTGTACTACTACAGTTATATTGCGCAGGCCCGCTCAAAGCACATTGATGATTTACGCAGTCAGCTGGCTAAACTGAACATATTGACTCAAGAAAGTCTTATTCAGAATGAGGCACTCAAGCAGGTTCAGAAAGAACAACGTGATCAGAAGCGCCAACTTGAACAGGAAAAAACCAGACGGGCTGAAATCCTCGCAACCCTCTCCCGGGAAATTACCCGTCAGCAGAAAAAAATTGATGAGCTCAAACAGGATGAACGACGCCTGTCCAGACTGATTGAAAAACTTAATAAACAACTTGCCCGAAAAAAAGACACTTCCACCCGGGCGAGTGGAAAATCTGTATTACGCAACGACAAATTACCTGATGCTACTGAACAGAAAGGACCTTTTGCCGCGCTCAAAGGGAAATTGCGACTGCCTGTCCGGGGGGAACTCATCAACCGTTTCGGCAGTCCACGCGAAGGTGGAGGTATCAAATGGCAGGGTTTGTTTATTCGCTCTCCTAATGGTAATGAAGTCAAGGCTATTGCAAGCGGACAGGTGATATTCGCCGACTGGCTGCGAGGATTCGGAAATTTAATGATACTGGATCATGGCAATCACTATATGAGCCTGTACGGAAACAATGAAGCAATTTACAAACGGGTGGGCAGCAAAGTAAAAAGTGGCGATACGATTGGAATAGTCGGGAACAGCGGTGGAAATACTGAATCCGGTTTATACTTTGAACTCAGATACCAGGGCAAACCGTTTGATCCATTAACCTGGGTAAAAATAGAATGATCTTGAAAATCCGGTCCCTAACGCCACATTAGCCACATTAAATCTTGATTGGCAAATTGACTTATACGGAATTTCCAAAAGCATAAAAGTGCGGAGCAAACATACCATGCGTAATTTCATGAAAAAAACCAGTTTAATCCTTGTCGGTATCATGGCCGGAATTTTGGTCAGCCTGAATTTTTCCGCCATCGCCGATAAGGAAATCAAGGACGAGGTGCACACCCTTCCTATTGAGGAATTACGGGCATTTTCTCAGGTATTCGGACGTATCAAAAGTGATTATGTCGAACCTGTAGAAGATAAAAAACTGATTACGGAAGCAATCAACGGCATGCTGGTCGGATTGGATCCGCACTCCGCCTTTCTGGACAGTGAAGAATATAAGGAACTGCAAATAGGTACGCAAGGAGAATTTGGCGGACTGGGAATACAGGTGACCATGGAGGACGGGCTGGTCAAAGTTATTTCTCCAATCGAGGACACCCCGGCATTTCATGCAGGAATAAAAACCGGGGATTTGATCATAAAAATCGATGATACTGCTGTCAAAGGCATGACTCTCAACGATGCCATCAAACGGATGCGAGGCAAACCGGATACTTCAATCACACTGACTGTCGTCCGGGAAGGTGAGGCTGAACCTCTTTCCTACACACTTACCCGAGCCATCATTAAAATCGAAAGTGTCAAATCAAAACTCGTCGAGCCGGGCTATGCCTATGTGCGTATCACCCAGTTCCAGGAACGTACAGGAGAAAATCTGGCGGAAGCAATCACCAAGCTTTACAGCGAAAATAAAACTCCCCTGAAAGGTCTGGTACTCGACTTGCGGAATGATCCAGGTGGATTATTGAACAGTGCAGTCGCAGTCTCGGCTGCTTTTCTTCCGAGTAATGCATTGGTGGTATACACTGAAGGTCGCACTCATGACGCAAAAATGCAGCTGCGTGCAAGCCCCGAATATTATCTCCGTGGTTCCAGACGGGATTTTCTGGCGAATTTGCCATCCAGTGTCAAAACCATACCCATGGTTACTCTGGTTAATGGTGGCTCCGCTTCCGCTTCGGAAATTGTTGCGGGGGCGTTACAAGATCATAAGCGCTCCATTGTGATGGGCTCACAAACCTTCGGTAAAGGATCGGTACAGACCATTCTGCCGCTCAGCAACAATACTGCTATCAAACTGACCACTGCACGCTATTACACGCCCAACGGCCAGTCAATACAGGCCAAAGGGATTACTCCGGATATTCTGGATGAAGATACCAGCAATAACTCACGCCTGTTACGGGAAGTCGATTTGAATCGCCACCTGAGCAATGGCCAGGAGGAAATAATCGGTAAAAATACAGCATCTGAAGAAGAGAATGGCCAATCCTCCGAAGAACCTAAAAACAAAAAAGATAAAAAAAAGAAAAAGAATGGGCCGGTGGAATTTGGTTCCAGTGACGACTTGCTGTTGACTAAAGCTATTGACCACTTGAAATCAGTTACTCAAAAGTCAAAACGCAAGACTGCTAAATCAGCAGAAGGTTAATGCTTTTCTCAGGATAACAAGGTGGCAGGAGCACCGTGAATGATCAGCAACTGTTACGGTACAGTCGCCACCTTTTATTACCTGAAATTGACATTCCGGGACAGGAAAAGCTAACTCAATCCAGTGTCTTTATCTTGGGAGCAGGCGGACTGGGTTCACCGGCGGCTCTCTATCTGGCTGCCAGTGGGATTGGGAAAATTATCCTGTGTGATCACGATCAGGTTGATCTGACGAACCTGCAGCGGCAGATTTTGCACGATACTCCTTCTATCGGTAAATTGAAGACGGATTCTGCAAAAGATACACTGCAACGTATCAATCCGGAAATAGAAATTATCTCACTTCCACAATACGCTACCTCTGATTTATTGAACAGGGAAATCAGCCGAGTTGATGCGGTTATCGATGCCAGTGATAATTTTTCCGTCCGCCACCTGATCAACGACGCCTGTCTGCATTATCGAAAACCACTGATATCAGGGGCAGCAGTTCAATTTAGAGGGCAGATCACAGTATTTGATCTGCGTCAGCAACACAGCCCCTGCTACCACTGCCTGTTCCCTGATTCCGGCGACAGTGATGATCCTGGTTGCGCCATAATGGGCGTATTTTCTCCGTTGACAGGCATCATCGGCTGTATACAGGCAGCTGAAACGATCAAG
>JBIQJX010000082.1:0-6671 GCA_044507105.1 Nitrosomonas sp. | reverse complement strand
CGGCCCTCAGGACAGGCTACGTCACCGCAGAACAATTTGATCTATGGGTTGATCCGCAGAAAATGACAGGAGCAACAAAAATCAAGCAGTAAGAAGAAACTAAATCAGATATTGAAATAACGATATCCGGGATTTAACGAACCGGATCAAAAATAAGGCAATCTGAATCCTGATCGGATTGAGATTGCCTTATAATGCGAGATGAGTTAATATTTACCGCCAAATCCACTAAAGTAGACGATGGATCCGATTATTATAAAAGCCACTACCGAAGTAACAGCAATTTTCCATGCCTCTTTTTCTTTGGCGTTTTCTCTTTGTTGAGTCTCTAGATCATAACTCATTTTATATCCTCCTCAATAAAACTCTACCGTTTTGAATCAAGTCTCATTGCCTGGGACACACCGCCTGTTTCCAGTCGACTGTATGTAGTAACGAAATACTTTTTTCATCCACGATTCATAATTTCAAAAAGGAAAGGATCACAAGGACGAAAATGATCAGTATTTACCACCAAACCCCGTAAACCAGACGATAAGTCCGATCACAACAAATGCTGCTGTAGAAATAATGGCTACTCTCCATCCTTCTTTGGCTTTAGCTTCTTCTCTCTGGGTAGTGGCTACATCGTATCCCATGCTTTATCCTCCAATATATTAAATGTTTTATCCTTATCGGATAAACTCCCATTTGCCCGGCAACTGATGGCGACTGTTTCAGTCCAGATGCCCGGTAATACCTGCTTTATACGTCTGTTTGTGTTGTCAAACTCATAAAGCTGAAAAGATTCTAACCTAGAATTTTTTACAAGGGAAGCAAAAACAGGGACCAAATCGAACGATTATTATCCTGGCAGTTGACAAATACTAAAAAATCAATCTCATGGATTATTACTTTGGCAGATATAAAATGTAATATTCAGGAAGATAAGGCCATCCGCCATTCTGATGACATTCACAGACAAGCAGTAGAAACAAACAAAAACAAGCTATTATTTTATTGCGGTTGATCTGCAAGGTTAGTGCGAGCAACAAGACAAAGAATATACCGGACAGTCCGGTCGTGATATTTCTGTTAATTATTGAGTCACACTGATTGCTGATTGATATGATTAGCCCATTCCAGCGCATTGAGTTCCGCCTTCGCCAGACTGGTATCATCCAGAAACTGGAGCGCTGTCATCGTATCATTCACCTGCTCGACATCCCTTCTTTCGCGGGCTTCAATCAGACGAAGTTGCCAGCCGAGCCGCCCCTCACGATGTAACAGCGCATGGATAATTTCATCCGGAATCTCCAGTTTATCCACTATCTGCCTGATATCGATACCAAATAAGGTATCCAGCAGAGACATAATCCCGATCATGAAAGCCCTATCCTGGTAATTCTTGTCGTGTGGGCGATCGATAGCAGCAATCAACTCCATCAATCTGCCACGAATGGCTGCCGTTTGCATCAGCGCATTGGCACCGGATGACTCATTCGCGGGGTTGGCAGCATAGAGCAATAATTGCACCCATCTTTGCAATTGCCGATAACCCATTACCATCACAGCCTGACGGATGGAACCGATTTTATGTGGGAGCGCAGCAGCTACAGAATTGACCATGCGCAGCAGGTTATAGCTCAATCCTGGTTCTCGCTTGAGCACCTGTTCGATACCTTCGATTTCCCCATCTCGCAAGACCAATGTCAGCAATTGAAGAAGAGACAATCTGGCAGGCTCGATTTGTCTGCCGGCGACGATTTCGGGCTTAGCAAAAAAATATCCCTGGAACATCTCGAATCCCATGCTCAGACATGCTCTGGCACGCGCCGGATTATCCACTTTTTCTGCCAGCGGTATGACCGGCCACAGTTTCAGTGTACGGATCACCTGTCTGATTTCAGTATCTGTCAATGCCAGCACATCCACCTTGATCACATCGACGATCGGTAAAAGTGGCTTGATCCTGTCATCAATCCGCGCCACATCATCCAGCGCAAGGTGATAACCCATTTGTTTTAATTTAATACACCGTTGCACCACTTCCGGGGTCACAGGTATGGTCTCCAGCAATTCCAGCACCACATGCTTATTGGGCAGCAGCAAAATAGTATCGCTCAGCAGCAACTCATAGCTGATATTGATAAACCCGCGCAGGCCACCCAGAACCCGCTGTATTCCCAGCTGCCCGTAAGTACTTATTACCACATTGGCAGAAGCATGAACATCATCGGAAATCTGTGCCAGATTATCCTGCCCTGCACGGAACAACAGTTCATATGCAACCAGATTCCGATTACGATCCAGAATTGGCTGCCGGCCTAAAAAAACATTCTCCATCGAATATCATTCGATATCGGCAGCTATCAGTATGCGACTTTTGCCAGAATTTTTTGCCAGATAAAGCGCCTCGTTCGCGCGCCTGATCAAAGATTTCTGGTTCTCATGAAATTGCCGTGCAGCAATACCTCCACTGAAGGTTATCCGGACAGGATTATCCTCCATGTCTGAAAGTGCTTTTCTGGAGAAATTATTCTGCAGACGCTGCATTACCCAGACCGCCGATTCCACTGTCGTATCCGGCAGCAATATAACAAACTCTTCGCCACCATAACGAGCCACCACATCACTTGGCCGCAGCGTTTGCCTTGCAACTTTTGCAAAATGAATCAGCGCAGCATCTCCGAACTGATGTCCATATATATCGTTGATATATTTGAAATTATCCAAGTCGATCAATATGGCACACAGCATATTCTCATTCCGGTCTGCACGTGCCGCCTCACGCAAATAAACAGCATCCAGCCCGCGCCGGTTGAATGCCCCGGTCATCGGATCAGTATGGACCTGCTCCCGCAGCTGTTCCAGCTCCAGCTTCAGCGATTCAATCTGTTTTTCGGCCAGCCGTACCTGCTCCTGCGTGCTATACATATCATTGCTATAACGCAGATTCCGGGTTTCACCCAGCACTGTATCCAGAATATCAATGATCTCACTCACATCACTAGTTTCACGGATTCGCTGCGCGTACGCTTCGACCTGCCGCCCATACACATCCGCACCAGTTACAAGCTTTTTTTCCTCGCCTTCAGCCCCTGTCTTTTTCTTGCCACCGGAGGCAGATTTGACCAGCCGCAATCTCTTCTTCTCATCCGAAATTTGCATGATCATTCTCCTGGAGCCTCATTATCACTGCTTAATCATCCGGAATGATGCCAGGAAGAAATCGCGGATAAATTAATAAGATCTCGCGCTCTTCCTGAGCATTTATTTAAAGTGAAAAGATTAGCAGAGCCCGTTTGGGACAAAAGGAGGAATTAAGGGGAAACCATGCCTGTTATCGAGCTATACCACTTGCCATGCATTTCTGGTCTGGAGTATTAACGATCGGCGAGAGTGAAAACTGCTGATGTCATCATTGCGATATACCAGGATCTGTAACCTCGGCATTATTTAATACATACCGCGCGCACCTGATGGATATCGGTAATTCCCTGCAAGACCTTTTCTATTCCATCCTGCTTCAGGGTCCGCATCCCGTCATACAACGCAGTGATCAGCATTTCAGCAACACGCGCATGTTCCTGAATGTTTTTCTTAAGTGTATCAGTAGCGGTCAGCAACTCATGCAAACCGACACGGCCAGCATAACCGGTATTCGTACACTGTTCACAACCGGCTGCTTCATACAGAATAATTTGTCGGTTTTCATTACCATACTGTTCAATCCAGCGGGACTCGATTGTGTGACGTGCTGTCTCAGGATCAGCTTTAAAACTGTCAAGATGTTTCAATTCTTCACAATACTCGACCAGCAACGCCTCGATTTCCTCCCGATCAGCCACATGCGCCTCCTTGCATTTGCACAACCGTTTCGCCAGACGCTGCGCCAGAATCCCCAGCAATGCATCGGCGAAATTGAACGGATCCATACCCATATCCAGCAGGCGAATGACAGATTCCGGTGCACTGTTGGTATGCAAGGTCGCAAATACCAGATGACCGGTAAGTGAAGCTTCGATACCAATGCTCGTGGTTTCTTTATCACGCATCTCGCCCACCATAATGATATCCGGATCCGCCCGTAAAAAAGATTTCATTATCGTAGCGAAAGTCAAGCCTGCTTTGGGGTTAATCTGTACCTGGCGCAACCCTTTTTGCGTGATTTCCACCGGATCTTCCGCTGTCCAGATTTTGGTTTCCGGCCGATTCAGATATTTGAGAATGGAATGCAACGTAGTAGTTTTACCGGAACCTGTCGGACCGCACACGAAGAATAATCCGTATGGTTTACTGATGAGTGATTTGAGCTCTTCCAGGTTGTAGTCGGTAAATCCCATTTGCTCGAGTGGAATGGGCTCGCCGGCAGCCAGAATCCGCATGACGACATCTTCTACCCCCCCGGCTGAAGGAATAGTTGCCACCCGCAGTTCGATATCGAGCGGCGCAAATTTGCGAAATTTTATCTTGCCGTCCTGCGGTTTGCGTTTTTCAGAAATATCCAGATCGCACATAATTTTAATACGCGTAATCAAAGGATTACGGTAGCTGGAGGGAATCTCGATATAGGGCATCAGAGAGCCATCCTTGCGGAAACGGATATTCGTTTTTCCCTTACCGGGTAAAGGTTCGATATGAATATCGGAAGCTCCCGTCTTGTAAGCATCCATAATAATACGATTGACCAGCTTGACCAGTTCATTGTCTGCTGCGGCCGACGCTTCATCCGCTTCCGTCTCCCTGGTTTCTTCTACGTCATCTTCAAGACCGGACAACATTTCATCGATACTGGTGCCAGAGTCTGCCACTCCCGTGCTGCCATAGAATAAATCCAGCGTGGCACGGAATTCACGCTGGGTGCAGACAGCGTAAACAATTTTGCGTTTCGGGAAAATCTGATTGACGATGCGCAGTGCTCTGATACGCTCTGGATCCAGCGTCAGCACCACCAGTCCGTCGTTACTCTCATCAATCGGCAACCAGCTGTTGCTCTCGACAAATTCGCGCTTGAGATTCTTCAGCAGCTCCACAGGTTTAGTCCGGTCTGCCCGATAAGGCTCATATCTGACACCGGAAAAGGCAGCTAATGCTTCACCCACCAGTGTTGGTCTGATACCGAACTCGTCGATCAATATATCCTCCAGATTAGAGCCGATTTCACGTGCCCGCCGCGTAGCCAGTTCAAATTCCGAGGTACTGATCAAAGCATCGGTAATCAACTGATCATAGCGTGTTCTACCGAGTAACTGCTGCTTCTGGCGCTGTTTGAAGGCAATCGCCAGTGCCTTACAGATTTCTCCCAGACTGTCCACGACTGCTTGTGGAAAAGGCCTGTTCTCCCTGTTGTTGATAAGCTGTACCACACCCAACAGTTCGCTGTTCCCCGCATGCAGAACAGGCGCCACCAGCATCTCCCTGGTACGATAGCCGGTGCGTTTGTCCACCTCCTGTAAAAAACGCAGATGCTCACTCTGTGCCTTGAGTTCACTGCGGTCATAGACATCTTTGAAATTGACGACTTTTTTATGCAGGCCGACAAAGCCTGCGATACTATGTTCACTGATTGGTAGCTTCAAATCCTGATATGAATCCAAACCGGTTTTTACGCGCGATGTAATACTGGCTCTGTCTTCACTTACGGTATAGACAGTCAGTCGATCAGCATTGAATAATGAGCAAATATCCCGGCTTACCTCAAATATGATTTCATCGATATTTCCTGCCGTATGAATCTTGTCGACAATAGATCGCACCCCTCCGGTAAAATCGGGTACGCCACCGGCACCTGGGATGCGGCCGAAGTCAGATCGCAAGCCATGAGATGTATCCATATTTTATATCCTAAAATTCGAATATTTGATTACTCATCAGTCTGCGGGGGCTGAAACGTGTGACTCTGGTGGTAATTTCACGCATAGTCACCTCCGCTTCATCCTGACGCAAATGAGTAATGTATATTTCGGCATCATGCTGTAATTTATTCAGTTCATCAGTCAGCATGGCAGGATAAAAATGTCCGGAACGTATGGCAACGTCCTTTCTGGCATCACTAAAGGCTGATTCAATAATCAGATAGCGCAGATTCGGGATCCGGTTGATAGCTTCCCATAACCCATCATGCGCCGTAGTATCACCTGTGTATACCAGACTGGCCTGCCCCGAATCGAGCTGGAAGCCGACTGCGGGCACGACATGGCGCGCTGGCAGCGGAGTAATTTTACGTCCGCCCAGCACTACTGCTTCACCTATTGCCAGTGGCTCGTAGCGCATGTAAGGCTGAATGGTATCGGGAATACAGGAGAAATCCGGCCAAACATGCCAATTAAATATATGCTTCTGTAGAGACTCCAGCGTTGGTGGCAGTGCATGCACAACCAGGGATCTGTTGCGCCGATAGCCGGTTGTATCTATCAGAAAAGGAATGAATGCAATATGATCCAGATGAGAATGTGTAACAAATACATGATCGATTTTCAGCAATTCATCCAGCGTAAGCTTACCGACCCCCGTTCCCGCATCGATTAGAACGTCCTCATCCAGCAGCATCGCAGTGGTATGCGTACCATCTCCTATCCCTCCGCTGCAACCCAGTATTCTCAAATTCAAGATTAAAAATCCTCCACCCCTGATTTAACAGGAATTTTCGACGGCCTATTGACTGTAACAGATGGAGGATTACGCTTGAT
>JBIQJX010000081.1:0-7084 GCA_044507105.1 Nitrosomonas sp. | reverse complement strand
AAACAAACCCAAAAACTGGAGCGGGAAACGAGACTCGAACTCGCGACCCCGACCTTGGCAAGGTCGTGCTCTACCAACTGAGCTATTCCCGCAAATAATCCCGGCTTATACTCCGGCTTGCCTCTCGACAGACGGGTGATTATAGAGACACCTTTAATTTTGTCAAGAATTATAGCCCTAATACCACAGCAGACGGCCGGCTTTCAGAAAATCTGTCCAAGTTTTCCAGCTGCCTCTCTTTCTTCACACTCAGGCTCACCAGATCCTGTCTCATTTATTCGAAACAAAATAGGTTGCGACCTTCCTCAGATCATCCAGTTGCAGTGTCCCGGCAGCGAAATGCAGACGCAGATAGGCGAGCAGATAAGTATAACGTGCTTCCGCCAGATCAACTTGGGTCGAGAACAACTGCTTTTGTGCATCCAGCAGATCAAGGTTGATACGCACTCCACCACGGATACTTTTTTCGGTAGCCTCAACCAGCAATTGAGCAGATTCGACCGCAATTTCCAAAGATTCGATTCGCAAAATGCTGCTTTGCAGCAACTGATATTGTTTGCGCAGTTCAAGCAAAATTTTATCTGTCATTGCATCCAAATCTGCTTCCATACGCGCCTGATTAGCGCGTGCCTGATCAGTTACTGCGTTTACCCGTCCGCCAGCATACAAAGGAATGTTGACTTCAACACCGATACTTGCCAGTCTGGCATTGCGCCCGGCTGTCACAAACGAAGCTGAATTATTACGACTGAGACTGGCAACCAGCTCCACTTTTGGCGCATGACCGGAACGACTTTTCACTACCTCTTCTTTGCTGGAATCCACAGCATAGCGCTGAGCAACCAGTTCGGCATTCCTTGCGAGCGCCATTTCCCGCCAACTTTCGAAATCCGCGGGTTGTAACGATTGTGCCTGAAATATTCCATTCAGGGAATCCAGTTGTGCTACAGGCTTTCCGGTAATGGCAGTCAAAGCAAGCCGGGCAGTTTCCCATTCATCCTGGGCTTCAATGACTTGTGCCAATGCCAGTGCATAGCGTGAACGTGTTTCCAGCATGTCGGTCTTGGTTCCTTCTCCATGCTTCAGCATGTTCTCATTAACCTGCTTGAGTTCCGCCAGTGCGTCACGCTGTGCATTTGCCAACGTCAGGCGATCCCGCGCAAGTAATGTATCGAAATAAACTTCCACCAGCCGGATGATCAGCAAATGGCTGTGATTGGCAAACCGGGCCTGACTTGAGTTCGCCTGGGCAATTCCCTGGCGGTAGCCAGCCACCGCTTCCAGGTTCAGTAACGGCTGACGCAAAGCAAGTGTGGTCACTTCATTATTGAAATCTAGCGGTAATGACCCCCCTCCCTGGCTGATAGTACCGCGGTTTATCCCTTGTGCATGAGTGACCGACAAAGTCGGCAATAAACCTGCCCGGCCGATTTCAGCAGATTGCTGACCTGCTTCATTTTCATGTATGGCTGAACGGAAGACCGGATCATGGCGCAGCGCTTCCTCGTAGGCTTCCAGTAAACCCAAGGCCTGAATACAGTCAGGCTGAAACAATAATAAAGCTGCAACGAGATTCAGTATTGCAACGTGACGCCACACAGTTAGTCTTCACCCAATGAAACATGTATTCTGTCCAGAATGGGCCGCAGCAGATAATTCATCAGTGAACGTTCGCCTGTCTTGACGAAAATTTCTACCGGCATACCGGCACGTATCTGATGATTAGCAAGCAATTGCATGCTTTCAGGTTTGACTTTGGCCTTTAACTGGTAATAGGGCATACCGGTACGCTCATCGGTCAGGCGGTCAGCAGAAACCTGAGTGACTTCACCATCTATATGCGGTGTCTTGTTCTGATTGAACGCAGAAAAAATCAGGTCAACTTCCAGACCAGCGTGTACTCTGTCGATGAGATGGACAGGGACCTGTCCCTCGATGACCAGCATATCTTCGCTTGGCACAATATCCATCATACGAAAACCAGGGCTGATGACACCACCGTTGGTAAAGACATTGACACCTACGACCACACCATCGACTGGTGCCTTGACGAGCACATTCGCCAGTTCAAAATCCTGTGCGATCAGATGACTGTTCAGCGTTTCTGCCTCACGCTGAATATCCGTCAACTGTTGCCGCACTTCCCGCTGATGCTCTTCCACCCGCTGGATACGACGCAACTCGAGTTCTGCAATCTGTCGACGAATACGCCCGATATTGCCGCCATCCTCGGAAATATCCCCGATCAACTGAGCATGCATACGCTCCAGTTCAAGAACACGATTATGCGGAACAAAGCCTTCGCTTGCGAGCGCCTGCAGATTGTCGAGCTGCTCCTTCAAAAAAACCAGCTGTCGTTTTTTACTCGTACGGGAAGATTCCAGCCCCTGCATCTGTACCTTCAGACCGGCAATATTTTCATCCAGGGCAGCAATGTCATGTTTCAAGACCTGCTGACGTGATACAAATAGCTGATTTTGTAACGTAATCACACCCGCTACATGCGGATCACTCATTCTGGCCAGCAAAGCATTCGGAAAATTGATAGCCGGATGATTATCACGCTCCGCAATCAATCGCGCTTCCACTGCCCGGACGGTAGTCAACTGGGCACGAGTTGCTTTGGCCTGCGCCTTTACATGAACATCATTCATACGTACCAGTGACTGTCCAGCCTGGACTATATCTCCTTCTTTGACCAGGATTTCATCTACGATACCCCCGGTTTGATGCTGTACTGCTTTACGATTGGTTGCCACCATTACGGAACCGGATAAGGGTACGCCTTTATCCAGCGGAGCAAAGGATGCCCACAGAAAAAATCCCCCTACTCCCACCAGCACGATTAACCACCCCAAGCGGGCATGCCGGCTTTCATCAGTCTCGACCGGGCTGGATACCTCAGTCAGGGCTGCTCCCGCCAGCGTTGTTTCTTTATGCTTTAATAATTCCATAAGCCTTGTGCCTGCAAGCTTTTATACAGTGTTTCCCAATTCCGGCAATTGTACTCATCTGATCTGGAACGAGGGCGCAGTAAAAAAAGGAAAAATGTGCTCTTTTGATTCTGCATGACGGAGAAACAATTATCAGGTATTACTCAAGTCCGGGGCCTTGACTGCCTGCACCACGGACAGCCCGGTACTCTGCTGTCGTCCTCCTGGTGAGACGGGCTTAGCTTCTCCCCCCTGCTGCTGCCGGGCCAGCGCGGCCATGACCTGGTCCGTTGGGCCGAATAATTTCGTTATGCCCTCATGCAACAACAACAGATTGGTTGTTGCACTCAGGATACGAGTCCGATGGGTGATTACCACAATAGTCTTACCACGTTTACGCAGATCCAAGATGGCTGCCAGCAATGCCTGCTCACCGGCATCATCTAAATTGGAATTGGGTTCATCCAGTACAATCAGCGAAGGATCACCATACATGGCCCGAGCCAGACCGATACGCTGCTTTTGTCCGCCCGATAATCCTCCGCCTCCCTCTCCCAGCACGGTATCATAGCCTTTCGGCATGGTCAGAATCATCTCGTGTACGCCAGCACGCCTGGCAGCCAAAATGACCTGGTCGGCATCAATTTTCCCGAAACGGGCAATATTTTCGCTGATAGTACCGCTAAACAATTCAATATCCTGCGGCAAGTAACCAATATACGGCCCCAGCTCATCCTTGTTCCACTGATATACGTCCGCCCCATCCAGTCGTACCTTGCCGGTCATGGCCGGCCATACTCCCACCAGTAGTCGGGCCAGGGTGGATTTACCTGATCCACTTGGGCCAATGATACCCAGTACTTCACCGGGTACTATCGTAAAACTCAATCCTTTGATAGTAGCGATTTTCGATCCGGGCGGCCCTGCCATTACATTTTCTACTGATACTTTTCCTGCCGGCTTGGGTAACGCCATACCGGCCTCACGCACAGGATTTTCCTCCAGTAATCCGGACAGACGTTCATAAGCACTGCGCGTACTTCCGAACTGTCGCCAGACACTGATCAGCAATTGTACCGGCGCGATCGCTTTGCCAAACAGAATCGAGCCTGCAATCATCATACCGGGAGAGATACTGTCATCTAATACCAGCAGCGCCCCCAATCCCAGTATCAGTGACTGCAGCATAACTGAAACAGACTTACTGATCGCTGTAACCGCCCCGGATTTTTCACTCGCTTGCGCCTGTAAACTCAGGAAACGACTGTGCAATGTATACCAGCGTGCCTGCAAATTGGGCAACATACCCATGGCCTCGATTACTTCTGCATTCCGCAGATTATTACTGGCCAGCGTAGTCGAGGCGACTGCTACAGAGTTGGCTTCTGCCAGCAATTCACGTGATATTTTTTCATTAATGTAAGCCAGCAGTACCAAAACAACTGTGCCAAACAAAGCCAGCACCCCCAGCCAGACATCGAACAGGAAAATTACTGAGAGGTAAACAGGAAACCAGGGTGTATCGAAAAACGCAAATAATGCATTGCCAGTCAGAAACTGGCGCAAGTTGGTTAGATCCTGTAGTGCCTGACCCGCGTTACTGTTAATTTGCCGTAAATTTTGCTCGAACGCTGCCGTATATACACGCCGGTTGAGTTTCATATCAAACTGCGCGCCAATCCGGATCAGGATGAAACTTCGCACAAACTCAAGCGCTCCCATGAAAACGTAGGCACCCAGCATGATCAGCGTCAGCATCAGCAGTGTCATTTCATTCCGACTGGTCAAAACACTGTCATAAAGCTGGAGCATATAGAGTGCAGGGGTCAGCATCAGCAGATTGATGACTGCACTGAAAACGCCTACGGTACGAAAAGTCCGCTTGAAACTTGTCAGTACCCGGGCAAGTTCTTTTTGAGGAGTCTCACCTGTTTTCATTTGAACCGATCAATGTGCGGCATTCTCGTGTAACAACAAATATTGTATTTCTGCCGCATTCCTATGGAAATATCTGGAAAAACAGGTAATCGTAATGGAAATTTGTAAGGTAGCCAGCCATCATACTCTACAATTGATATTTTTTTCTGGAATCAATTACGTATCCAGCTATCAACGCAAATCATTCCTGTTTAATGTGAAAGATCTCGGTTCATACCCGAAATCACAGACTGCATGTGAACTATCGAATACCAGATCGCGATTCATCCGCTCAGCCATTCCAACAGTCCAGTGCCGATAACGGGGTAATGTCCGGATCGCCCTTATTGCTGGCCGGATAATCCATTTGGGTATAGGAAGCAAGTACGGTGTACGGTCCAGCGCCAGAAAAACCCGTTTTACCATTTCTCGATAGGTCAAGGTCTCACAACCAGTGATATTATAGGCCCGGTTATCTGTCTTCTCTGATAAAAATGCGGCCAAACATGCTTGCGCGACATCTTCGACATACACTGGTTGACGCAACCCGCAAGCTTTCCCAAACACAGGAAAAAACCCGAATCGTTTGATGATACGGACAATTTCCATAATATTCCGGTCACGTCCCCGTCCATAGATAAGCGTCGGACGCAGAACCGTCCAGGTAATGCCATAATTCTCTGCCCAGGAACGTAATTTCGCTTCTCCGTCGATTAAACGGTGTACTGTTTCCCGTTCACCCGCATCACCCGAATCCCCCTTGGTAAAAATACTGGTTGAAGACAAAACCACGATCCGTTGTACACCCCAAGTATTCATAAAATCAAAATGATCCGGTAATGTCCATACGGGAGCCAGATAAAACCAAACGGTTATTTTTTTATCCCCTGGTGAGAACAGATCTTCTCTTCCACGCCAAGTGAGGGATGAACCCCACGACTGATCCGGTGAGAGAGCCTTATTTTCTGCAATTTTTGGTTTCTCACGGGAAAAAGCTGTGACCTGCCAACCTTTCTCCAGCAATAATGCTATCAGACATTCCCCCACAAAACTGGTCGCCCCGATTACACCAGCATGCTGATTATCCATTTCGCATTTTCAGTAATCGCATCATCCGAAGGGCACCCTGAAATGTAATAACGGCAGCAAAGCGCAGCCATATTCCTACCGCTACCATCCAGCCCAGTGGAGCTGGATAGCGATCAATAAAAAATTTCCGGTAAAACCGCAACATTCCTTTATGCTTATGCCAGGCGACAAAAAAGGGGCGGCTATGACTGCATGTTCCTTGATAGTGCAGTATCTCTACGTCGGGAACAAACAGAATTTTCCAGCCTTTTTGTCTGAAACGCATGCACCAGTCCAGATCCTCACAGTGCAGGAAATATCCTTCATCCCATTGACCCACCTCCTTGATCGCTGCGCGTCGTACCAGCATCAGTGCCCCTGAAATTGCTTCCACCTCAATCGGCGATGACGGCAACGGCTGCCGATGTAAGTGAAAATCAAAGAACAGCGCCGGGAAAAAGCGTGCCAGCCGATATAAGCCTGTCGCACGGACCAAAGCACGCCACGGTGTCGGAACGGCACGACGACTTCCACCCTGCTCACTACCATCCGGGTTTAGCAGTCGCCCGCCCGTCATCCCGCTCTGCTTGTCTTCCTCTATTACCTGATAGAGGCGAGTCACGGCACTTGGATTCAACCGGCAATCGGGATTAATAAAAAGAATAAAAGGTGTTGTCGCAGCTTCCAATCCAATATTACAGCCCGCAGCAAATCCCTGGTTCCTGCTCAGCCGAATAATTTTTAAACGGTTTTTTTCCGGAAAATTCCGTTCGAGTTCAGTAAGACTCGTATCTGTAGAAGCATTATCTACGACAATGGTTAGACCGGTTTGTGCCATTACCTCCTGCACGCAAGCGGTTAACAACATCCCTGCGTTATAATTTACGATCACTGCAGAAACTTGGGCTTGTAAATCCATTTTGTAACTTGCTTTGCAGATCTGTTGCTTCTCTTGAATCGCTTGAATTTATCCAGTTACGTTCTTCCAATCTGATCCACTTCTAGCTCAACTATAAATCGAATAACAATTATTTGTAAAATATGCTCAAATTTTTGTATCAAAATATCTTCAGCAAACATCATCAGGAGAAATTTTTCCGGGAAGTAAAGACCAACGGGGTTTTTAATGCTATAAAAAAATCTGTCCACTTTCTGAAACTATTGCG
>JBIQJX010000080.1:0-7289 GCA_044507105.1 Nitrosomonas sp. | reverse complement strand
GGATCAACCCATAGATCAAATTGTTCTGCGGTGACGTAGCCTGTCCTGAGGGCCGCTTCTCTCAACGTCAGCGTTTCATGATAAGCCTTTTTCGCAATTTCAGTTGCTTTATCGTAGCCAATGTGAGGATTGAGCGCAGTAACGAGCATCAGTGAATCCTGTACGAATTGTCTGATACGGCCCGCGTTGGCATAAATACCGACTGCACAATGTATATTGAAGCTTTCAACTCCATCCGCGAGCAGGCGTGCACTTTGCAGGAAATTATGAATAATCAGTGGTTTCATGGCATTGAGTTCGAAATTCCCCATTGCGCCGCCCAGATTGATTGCAACATCATTACCCATGACCTGGCAGGCGAGCATGACGATTGCTTCCGACTGAGTAGGATTGACCTTGCCCGGCATGATGGAGCTGCCTGGTTCATTTTCAGGAATGTGAATTTCGCCGAGGCCGCAGCGCGGGCCAGAGGCCAGCCAGCGGATATCATTAGCAATTTTGATCAGGGTGGCGGCTAGTGTTTTGAATACACCGTGTGCATGTACCAGGGCATCATGCGCGGCCAGTGCTTCGAATTTATTGACTGCTGTTATAAAAGGATAGCTGGTAAGGCGGGCAATTTCCGTGGCAGCGTATTCAGCGAATTTTGGATGGGTGTTGAGGCCAGTTCCGACAGCGGTTCCCCCCAGTGCCAGTTCAAGCAGATGCGGCAAAGCAGATTCCAGATGGATAACCCCATGATCGAGTTGTGAGACATAGCCGGAGAATTCCTGTCCCAGCGTCAGTGGGGTCGCGTCCTGCAGATGGGTGCGCCCAATTTTAACAATGCCGGAAAATTCTGCTGATTTAGACGCGAGTGTTTCACGTAGCGTTTCAAGTGCGGGAATCAATCGGCTGCGGATGGCCTGTACTGCAGCAATATGCATGGCAGTGGGGAAGACATCGTTGGAGGATTGCCCTTTGTTGACATGATCATTAGGATGAACCTTGCGACCGGTGCCACGTACGCCACCAAGAATTTCTGACGCCCGATTGGCAAGCACCTCGTTCATGTTCATGTTGGTTTGTGTACCGGAACCGGTTTGCCAGACAACCAGGGGGAATTCATCTGTATGCTTACCTGCCAGTACTTCATCAGCCGCAGCGATAATTGCCCGGCTAATATTTTCTTCCAGTAAACCCAGCTCATGATTGACGCTGGCTGCGGCTCGTTTAACCAGTGCCAAAGCATGAATCAGGGGAGGCGGCATGCGTTCATCCGAAATGGGGAAATTCCCCAGGGAGCGCTGTGTTTGTGCTCCCCAAAGCGCATGGGCAGGTACCTCAATGGTACCCATAGCGTCATATTCTTCGCGATACTGATCCATATGGTTATTTTTCGGGTAAGGTCAACTGGTGTATGGAGATAGGCATATCAACCACAGGTATTCGATTGTTGTTCGAATGTTTCGAGAAATACCGGAGATTGAGGTTTCCAGCCTTTTTTGCGATGTTCCGCAATGACATTGGTGAAAATGCCTCCTCGCACATAGAATTTTGAAGTCAGACGGATGAAGCGAGGCTTCAGGACAGCCACCAGATCATCCAGAATCAGGTTGGTAACGGCTTCATGGAAGGTGCCTTCATCGCGGAATGACCAGATATAGAGTTTGAGACTTTTGAGCTCAATACATTTTTTATCCGGAATGTAGTCTAGAGTCAGTCTGGCAAAATCCGGCTGCCCGGTTTTGGGGCACAAACAGGTGAACTCCGGGATTTCCATGTGAATTCGATAATCACGTGTCTGCACAGGATTAGTAAAAGTTTCCAGATGCTTAGAAGATCGGGTCGTCATGATTCCTTAGTTTTTCCATGGCTGGCAAATCGTTTAAAATAGTTTACCCCTTTAAAATTATAACCTTTTACATTCTAAATTGCGTCTGACCGAAATCAAACTCGCCGGTTTCAAATCATTTGTTGATCCTGTTGTTATCCCTGTTCCAGGGAATCTGGTCGGAATCGTTGGGCCGAATGGTTGCGGAAAATCCAATGTCATTGATGCGATACGCTGGGTACTGGGGGAATCACGCGCCTCCGCGCTGCGAGGAGAATCTCTGCAAGATGTAATTTTCAATGGTTCGGCTACTCGCAAACCGGTCGGTCGAGCCAGCGTAGAGTTAGTGTTTGACAACAGCTCGGGTAAGGCGGCCGGTCAATGGAAGGCTTATAACGAGATTGCCATTAAACGCATCATGCAAAAAGAAGGTGAATCGACGTATTACATCAACAATATTCATGTTCGGCGCCGTGATGTGACTGATATATTTTTGGGAACCGGTATCAGTGGGCGCGGTTACGCCATTATTGAACAGGGAATGATTTCCCGTATTATCGAAGCCAAGCCTCAGGAATTGCGTGCATTTCTGGAAGAAGCAGCCGGTATTTCCAAGTACCGTGAAAGGCGCCATGAAACCGGACTGCGTTTGACTGATGCGCGCAGCAATTTGCTGCGCCTCGATGATATTCTCGAGGAGCTGGAAAGGCAATCCCAGCATCTGGAAGCACAAGGAGAAGTAGCGACACGTTACCAGAATTTACATAAACAATTAACGGTAGCACAACATGCTTTGTGGTCACTGCACAAACAGGAGGCTGCTGCATCACGGCATGAGGCACAGAAAGAAATCGAACAGTTGACGCAGGAACTGGAAATCATTCAGACGGATTTGCAGGAAACAGATGAAAAACTGAATGAATTACGTATACAGCATCGGATTGCAAATGAACGGCAACATTTAGTCCAGGGGGAGTTGTATGCAGCTGACGGAGAAATTGCGCGTATTGGGCAGGATATTCGGCATATGCGTGAAAACAGAGAGCAACTCGACCATCAGACCGCTGAGACCGCCTTGCGATTGCAGGATCAGGAGCGTCAGTTAAATGAAATTACCGATAATATGGCGTCATGGCAGAGTGAGCTGGAGCAAGCGAGTGAGCGTCACAATTCTTGTAAAAAAGCACATACTCTGGAAACCAGTAAACTGCCATCGATAGAATCGACTGCGCAATCGGATCAGACTCAGCTGTCGGGATTGCGGGAAAAACTGGCGTTGGTGAAACAGAATGAGAAATTGCAGCAGAATCAGCTTGCCTATGCTGAAAGAGCATTGCAGCAACTGATTTTGCGCCGACAGCGGCGATTAGAGGAGCAGTATGAGCAGCCGGCGATCGATTTGGCACAGCTGGAGGAATTGAGCGGGGAATCCGAGGAGTTGGCTGCTTTAACAGAACAGACCCGACGCTTACTCTGTGAACAGGAAGCACGCTTGGGTGCCGTACAGCAAGAAAGAGATGAACTGCTGCAGGTAGTGCACTCCCTTCAACGTGATGTCGCTCAGGCAAAAGCCCAGCATGATGTTTTGCAGCGTTTGCAGAATCAAATTGAAAGCAACCAGGATCTGAGCGTATGGATGGCCAGAAACCGTTTAGACTTGCTGCCCCGGTTATGGCAGCAGACCGGGGTGGAAGCAGGTTGGGAGACTGCACTGGAAGCAGTATTGCGTGAGCGCATTCAGGCTGTTACGGTGGATCAGCTGGAGCAGGTGTTGGACTGGGAAGCACAACGACCGCCAGCCAAATGGTCTGTCTGTGAACTCAGATCATCAGAGCAGCTGATAAAGAATGTCACGTTGGATCAACGTGCATGGAAACCGCTCATTGTATTGCTGGATTGCCGAAATCAGGCCCTGTGGTCCGTGCTGGAGATCTGGCTGCATGGTGTATTCGTAATCGATGATATCAGATCGGGTTTGGCAGACAGGCAACTGCTTGCACCCGGGGAGGTGCTGGTAACAGCAGAGGGGCACAGTCTGACTCGTTACAGTATCAGTTATTTTGCTCCTGATTCTGTGTTGCATGGCGTATTGTCACGGCAACAGGAGATAGACCGGCTCACAGATGAATGTGAGAAAACTGAACAATCTCTCCTTTCCCGGGAAAGGATACTAGCTGAGGTAGAGCAGAATTGCGGAGAGGTCAGGGCTGCTATCGTGCAGATGCGTGAGGAAGCCGAACGACTCAAAACGATGCAGCATGACCGGCAGATACAGATTGTGCAGTTAACGCAGCAGAATGAGCGACTGGCTCAACAGCAGCAGCATCTGGAGACGGAACTGGCTGAACTCGGAGTACAGATAGAGGAAGAGTCATCACAGAAACACCTGGCAGAAACCGGACTTGCTGCCTGTGAAGCAGAAAGGGTGGACCTGGAGGAGCAGGTACAGAAGATGGAGGCGATATGTCAAGCGTCTGGGCAGATTCTGGTATTTCAGCGATCATTGGTTCAACGTCTGTCGGACGAATTGCGGGAAGCGATTTTCAATGAGCAGAATTATCAGAACAGGATTGCTGATTGCGAACAGCGCATCGGGATGATTACCAGAAACCAACAGGTATTGACCCAGACTTTGAATAAACTGAAGCATGCCCGGACTGATTTGGAGGAATCCTCATTAATAGCTAGTATGGCACAGTGGCAGGTACAGCATGATCAGCATGAACAGGCTTTGGCAGCTGTTCGGCATGAGCTGGAAACCATCGATAGCATCTTGCTGGAGGCGGAACAGACACGGCTGCAGTTAGAGCGCCGGCTGCACGAGTGCCGTGAAGCAGTTGGCCACGCACGGCTTAAGGAGCAGGAAGCGGGTATGACTGAAATCCAGTTTGCGGATAAACTGGCAGAATTAAGAGGAGAGGATCATCTGGAAATGCCGCAGCGATCGGTTACTGAGCAGCCGGCCAGGCTGCAGGCACGTATCAAGCGGCTTTCAGGAGATATCGCGGCGCTTGGAGCGGTTAATCTCGGTGCGCTGCAGGAACTGCAAGCATTGCAATCGCGTCAGATTTATCTTGAAGAACAGTCCAGTGACCTGCGTGAGGCGGTCCTTGCTCTGGAGCAGGCTATTCGTCAGATCGATCGTGAAACTCGGGAACGACTACTGGAAACATTCCATCAGGTTAATGGTAATCTTGCTGAATTGTTCGCTTCGATTTTTGGTGGAGGATCGGCTGAACTGGTGCTGAATGGGGAAGATATCCTGGATGCCGGGGTACAGCTAAATGCACATCCGCCGGGCAAGCGCAACAGTTCCATTCATTTGCTTTCCGGTGGAGAAAAAGCGCTGACGGCACTGGCCCTGGTATTTTCTTTATTCAAGCTGAATCCTGCTCCGTTTTGTCTTTTGGATGAAGTCGATGCCCCGCTGGACGACAGTAATTCAGTACGGTTTTGTGATCTGGTTAAACGTATGGCAGAAGAAACCCAGTTTTTGTTTATCAGTCACAATAAGATCACCATGCAAATGGCAGAGCAATTGATCGGAGTAACTATGCGAGAGCAAGGGGTCTCGCGGGTGGTAACGGTGGATGTCGGAAAGATGATAGTGGCTGAGGATCGGATCTAGGCGAGGTTTTTTCAGGAATTATTGGGGCGTGATCAGAATGGTTATAGTCGTGCGGAGGGGAGCAACAGTTTATGAGTGATTTGCAAATCAGTCTGATTATTATCGGTGCAGTGGTGATTACGGGTGTTGTGATATTTAACAGGGTGCAGTTGGCTCGTTATCATCATAGAATTCAGAATGTATTCAGGCGGGAGCATGACGATGTTCTGCTGGGTGAGGAACCCAGGCCGGTTTCCGCAAGCGAGCGGATTGAGCCACAATTTGGTGATGAAACATTACCTCTGCCGGAGGAAGATGCCGCAGCTTTTTCGGAGCCTCCGGCTGACCCACCTCTGCCAGATGCAGCGCCGCTTCAGAAGGAAACAAGTGTACAGAAAAAAACGGTCAGCTTCGACAGTGCAATCGATTACATCGCAGATATTCATTCCGGTTCTCCGATTTCGCATGAAAAACTAATGGAATTACTGCAACAAAAGTTTGATTTTGGTAAACCGGCCCGCTGGTTCGGGCTGCAATCAGAGGAACAGGCATGGGAGGAAATTACACCCGATACGATTAGCACCCGAAACGGGTATATCCGGCTGAAAGGATGTCTGCAGCTAGCGGATCGCTCGGGTCCCGTCAGTGAAATCAATTTATCGCGATTCCGCGATATGGTGGAAGATTTTGCTGCCCAGATTATGGCGGAAGTTGAGTGTTCCGATATTGCTGACGCCTATGCCAGAGCAGTTGAGCTGGACAGGTTCTGTGCAGATGTTGATGTGATCATGGGTATCAATATCATCAGCAAGGATGGGGGTGCTTTCATTGGAACCAAAATCCGTGCACTGGCAGAAGCGTCCGGATTCCGGCTCGAATCTGAGGGAGTATTCAGATACCGGGATGGGGAAACGAATGAAATCCTGTTTTCACTCGGTAATTTTGAATCCGCTCCATTTTTACCTGCCAACATGCGAACATTGACCACTCGGGGCATCACTTTCCTGCTGGATGTGCCAAGAGTTGCAAAGGGCGAAAGAGTATTTGATCAAATGGCCCATATTGCCAGACTTTTTTCTTCGACGCTGAATGGTATTTTGGTAGACGACAACCGGGTGCCGCTGAGTGACAATGGTATTAAAAGAAGCAGGCAGCAACTGGCTGATATCCAGTCTGCGATGGCAGCCCATAATATTGCCGCGGGCAGTAAAATGGCTTTGCAACTATTCGACTGATCAAATTGGAGGTGATCTCGTAAAGGCGGCATAGGTTAAATAGGTGCAATGTGGAGATTTTCCCGATACAGGTGCAGCTGGAGACTGGTAAACGATATTACTGGTGCCAATGCGGCTTCAGCCAGTTGCCGCCATTCTGCGATGGTGCTCATAGGGGGACCCGGTTGATTCCCTTGGTGTTTGCTGTTGAGGAAAATGGCCCGGTTTGGCTTTGTACCTGCAAGGAAACAGATAATCCTCCCTTTTGCGATTGCTTTCATGCTTAAACCGGGTAACCCCATGATTATGGCTGTTATTCTATTCATTGACAGAGAATGGGTTGTGTGATCATTTCCGGGAACTGGTCATTTTTGTGAGGCCTGCCAATGTGATGCGCTGGGTTAAAAATCTCACTCCCAGGCAGACTCATCACAAAGTGGGACTAGCCACCTGGCGAACAGGAGAGAGTTCCAAGGCGGAAAGAAAAATTGCTATTTCTTTTCGCCTATCCATCCGGACCCTGAAATTTATGGCGGCATTGACTTGAATTGATGAAACGTTCATAATGCCGGACTATTTTGGAGGGGTTCCCGAGCGGTTAAAGGGATCAGACTGTAAATCTGACGGCTCTGCCTTCGAAGGTTCGAATCCTTCC
>JBIQJX010000079.1:3248-7305 GCA_044507105.1 Nitrosomonas sp. | reverse complement strand
TAATGTGAGACGTGAGTTTGAGCACGTATTTTTTCGATGATCTCAGTTCTATATCACATGCCCCGTCGGTGATTGAGTAGCGATATTCGTTTAAAGCATTTATCGTTTAGTTAGGTTCAGGGCTCATGAATTGAGATAAAAGCTGCAGAGTAGGGCGTTACAGATTGCTGAGAGGAATAGGGGATCGTATCTGTCAGAGCGCACGGTGATATGCCGCCAATCCGCCAGTCTTTAAGGGGCTCGAATCTATTTTCCACCTTATGCCTCTGTTCGCAGATTTCCCGGTCGTGTGGATTTTACGGTTTTCTTGGAGGCTGTACAGGGCATTATCCCCTTTTCCAACAGCGCGATCCTGACGACTTTCGCACCATAACCCTGTTCCGCCAGAAATTCTTTTGCGTTTGGTAAAGAAGACAACAGCGGAGCCGCATCTTTGTAATCGCTCATCTGTCCTCCGGACAGCAACATGAGGACAGATCTGCTGCTGCCATCGCAGTGTAGGGCTAAACATCTGGATGTGCCTGATAAAACGCACATACAAGTTTGCAGGCAAGCCGCTATAATGCGGGCTTGCTGAAATATTTCTCTTGTTATGGTCACAACGATTCCATCTGATTTTAAATCTCACTGTATCCAGTTACTCGACCAGGCCACGAAAAAGATTCTTCCGTCGGAAGCAGGGATTCAAATTGAGTTATTGCGTCCCAAGTCCGCTAATCATGGTGATTATTCCAGCAATCTGGCCATGAAACTGGCCAAGCATTTGCGCCGAAATCCACATGAACTGGCTGCGGCATTAATTGAAGCGCTGCCGGATTCGCTTTATGTGGAAAAGGCCGAAGTTGCGGGCAACGGGTTCATTAATATTTTTTTGAAAAAATCGGCAAAACAGCAGTTTCTGCATACTGTACTACAGGCAGAGAATTCGTTTGGACACAGTTCGCTGGGAACAGGGAAAACCATTCAGATTGAATATGTGTCTGCCAATCCTACCGGCCCTCTGCATGTCGGACATGGGCGCGGTGCGGCATTTGGGGCTAGTCTGGCTAATATCCTGACAGCAGCGGGTTATACAGTTGTGCGGGAGTTCTATGTCAACGATGCCGGCCGGCAGATGGATATTCTGACTTTATCGACATGGTTACGTTACCTTGAGCTGTGCGGAATTTCCTTTTTATTTCCTGAGAATGCCTATCAGGGGCGGTATGTCATCGATATGGCAGCAGAAATACAGCATACCTATGGGAAGGGTTATGCCCGCTGCTCCGATAACATGCTGCAGCAGTTGACCGGTACAAATTCTAAAACAGCGACGGGCAGCGATGACAGTTATCTGGATGATCTCATTGCGGCGGCAAAATCTATCCTTGGAAAGGATTATGCATCTTTGCATAATTTTGTTTTGACCAGGCAATTGGATGACTGCCGGAACGACCTGATGGAATTTGGTGTCGAGTTCGAAAGCTGGTACTCGGAGCAATCATTGTTCGATAGCGGAATGGTAGCGCGTACCATACGATTGCTGGGTGAGAGAAAACTGCTGTATCGGCAGGATGGTGCAATCTGGTTCCGGTCTACTGAATTTAGTGATGAAAAAGATCGTGTAGTGCAACGGGAGAATGGCCAATATACTTATTTTGCATCCGATATTGCTTACCACCTCAGCAAGTATGAACGCGGTTTCGATTATATGCTGAACATATGGGGCGCAGATCATCACGGTTATATTCCCCGGGTGAAAGGTGCAGTCAAAGCACTGTTGCTTGACCCTGAGAAACTTGACATTACCCTGGTTCAATTCGCAGTTCTGTATCGGGATGGCAAAAAGATTTCCATGTCCACCCGGGCAGGAGAATTTGTCACATTACGACAGTTACGCCAGGAAGTAGGCAATGATGCAGCGCGTTTCTTTTATGTCTTACGCAAGAGTGATCAGCATTTGGATTTTGACTTGGATCTGGCCAAATCACAAAGTAATGATAATCCGGTTTATTATGTTCAGTATGCGCATGCCCGCATCTGCAGTGTACTTGCTCAATGGGACGGTACACCCTCTATGCTTGCAGCAGCAGATACAACCTTGCTGACAGATCCTGCTGAACTGACACTTTTGCAGAAAATGATTGATTTCCCTGATACTATGGAAAACGCAGCAAAAGAACGCGCACCACATCTTATCGCTTTTTTCCTGCGTGAACTGGCGGGTGAATTTCATAGCTACTATAACTCGACACGTTTTCTCGTTCCGGAAGAATCACTTAAAATAGCGAGACTGGCATTGGTTTCGGCAGTTCGCCAGGTATTATCGAAAGGATTGTCATTATTGGGCGTGACGTCGCCTCATGAAATGTAGTCGAATGGAATACGGAAAGATTGATGAGTCGGGATTATAAATCCAGAAATTCGATAAAAAACCGGAAGAACAGTGGCTCACTGCTGTTGGGGCTGTTTATCGGATACACTCTGGGTCTGGCAAGCGCCATTGGAGTATGGTTGTATATCAGTCAGGCTCCGAGCCCTTATCTTACTGGAGAAAAAATAGTACAAAATCAGCCGTCTGAAAAATCTGCACGGCAGCCATCTCCGGAAAAAAATACTGCTCCGGATAAAAACCAGCCAGACAGGGACAGACCTCGCTTCGATTTTTATAAGATCCTGCCCGGCATTGAGGAACCGGCTGGTGAAGATGTATTTGATATGGCGCCCTTGCCGCCTCCGCCGGTGATTTCGGCAAAAATACCTGAGAAAGCATCTGAAAAAATACTTGAACCCAAGAATCAATATTATCTTCAAACCGGTTCCTTCAGAAATTCCGGTGATGCTGAAGGAATGAAAGCTGAGCTTGCTTTGCTGGGTATAGTTGCTTCAGTCCAAATTGGGAAATCCGGAAATGATACTTTACTACACCGGGTGCGTGTGGGTCCCTTTACCAGAATGGAGGAGCTGGATCGGGTTCGTGCCTCATTACAGGCAAATGGAATAGAGGTAAGCCTCGTTCGGGCGCCTGTCAGCACACAATAAAGTCGCTGATTTTTATCCATTGCACTCAGGACGGGAGAAATCACAGTAAACTGTGTACGAACCGGGCAGGAATAAAGCTTCCAGTCTGCATAATTCCCTTATATCAATGCGTGCTTTCCCTCCTGACCTGTCAATTTTCAAGATGAGGAAAAATAGATGAATACAAATAAAATTATCTGCTTTCTTCTAAGTTTTATTATCGTAAACTTGGCAGGAATTTTAATCTCACATGCTGAGATCATTGAAGGCAAGGATTACACCGTACTTTCTTCACCTCAGCCAACAGAAAGTGAATCGCAGTATATAGAGGTCATTGAATTCTTCTGGTATGGTTGTCCTCATTGCAGCGATCTGCACCCCTACCTTAACCGCTGGCTGGAGAACAAACCTGCTGATGTAGCGTTCCGCTATGTGCCTGCCATTTTCCGCAATAACTGGGCACCCGCTGCAAAGACCTTTTATGCGCTGGAAAGCCTCGGTGTTACTCAAACACTGCATGACAAGATTTATCATGCAATTCATCGTGAAAAAGTCGATTTATCGAAAGATGCTGTTCTGTTCGACTGGATTGAAAAGCAAGGCATCGAGCGTGATAAATTTATCAGTGCCTATAATTCATTCTCAGTCCAGAATCAGACAAATCGCTCCATACAAATGACGCGGCAGTATAAACTCACCGGAGTTCCTGCGCTGGTTGTCGATGGAAAGTATTTAACCAGCGGGAAAATGGGGGGGGCTCCGCAGGATACTATTTCGGTACTCAATCAGCTGATCAAGAAAGTTCGAGAGGAGAAAAAGGCCCGATAAGAGCGTTCTCTATATTTCATTTTCCCAGGAAGGAGGGGAAATTTCATAGCGGATAGCGAATCGGATCGCTCTTTCTTCAAAGGCCTCCCTGTCATTCCGGAAACGCTCCCAGGCAAACAGCACTTCCCAAACTGGACGCGTTCCGACGCCTTTCTCTGCTTCGCTCTGCAGGGATGCGATAAAATGACTTATCTGCCGTATCTTGGGTTTGATATTTTTTCGCAAGAAA
>JBIQJX010000079.1:0-3148 GCA_044507105.1 Nitrosomonas sp. | reverse complement strand
TGCCGGATATTTCCTGATATTGATTTTCAATTTTAGCCAAATCACTTATCCGGGCGGTCGCCAGATAAAACATCGCCAGCAGCCTCCATGCCGTCATATCTCCAATGCGCTCGGTTGTGAGCAGCACTTCAAGCTTCTGCATGGTTGTTTGTGTTTCATCCATCATTTGTCGAATTACCTCTGCCGGGTCCGGTGGAATTGCCCCGGGTGAAGTAAAGTCGAGCAACAGATCATTGGTAGTCATTTTTATACAATGATGATTACTGGTTCTTGGTACGGCCCATTTTGACTATTTCACTGAGGTGCTTCAATCCACGGAAAATCCTTGCAAGGTGTTGACGATCCCTAGTTTGCAGAATGAAGCGCATCGTAGTGTAGTCCTTATCATTTTCCAGTGCTATATCGTCAATATTCGAACCTGCTTTAGCAATTTCGGCAGTCACTCGGGCCAGTACGCCCCTTTCATTTACTACTGTCGTAAAAATACTTACCGGAAAAGTCCGGTTGATGTCCTGACCCCACACAACATCCAGCTGATTATCCATGTGTTTGTGGTCCCTGATCCTGATTACCGCCGGACAATCCTGTGTGTGAATGACCAGACCATGATCCTTCTTAATCAGTCCAACAATGCCATCCCCGGGAATGGGGTAACAGCATCTGGCAAATTTGACTGCCATTCCTTCCGTTCCGAGTATGGTGATCGACCCTCCGCCTTGGATATTCGAAGCAGACTCACCGGGTACGGCTAAACGCTTGGCTACAACGGCAGCGAATTGTTTACCTAGCGCAATGTCCGCAAGTAGCGCTTCCCGGGATTTGATACCGCTTTCTTTTATCAGCTTTTCCCATTGTGACGACTCAATAGTTTCCGGGTTTACCCCGAATGAATCCAGTGCCTGATTCAGCAAGCGTTCTCCCAGCCGGACTGATTCATCATATTGGATGGTTCTCAAAAAATAGCGAATACTGGACCGTGCTCGGCCGGTAGCAACATAAGACAACCAGGCAGGATTAGGTTTGGCTGAGGGGGCTGTAATTATTTCTACCCGATCCCCGCTTTTTAGGCGAGTGCGAAGCGGGGCATTTTCCCCATTGATTCTGGCTGCCACACAGCAATTTCCAATGTCTGTGTGTACAGCGTAAGCGAAATCCACGGCAGTCGCCCCTCGTGGTAACGTCAATATCTTGCCTTGGGGAGTAAAAACATATATTTCACCCGGAAACAGGTCAACTTTAAGATGCTCGAGAAACTCCAGCGAATCGAATGAATCTCTTAATGTTTCCAGCAGGCTTTTCATCCACTGATTAGTTTTCGTATGCAGGTCATCCATCTCGGTATCATTGCTCTTGCTTTTATAAAGCCAGTGCGACGCCACACCGGCCTCTGCAATATGGTGCATTTCATGGGTGCGGATCTGCACTTCTATCGGCAGTCCGTAGGGGCCAAGCAGGGTGCTGTGTAACGATTGATAACCGTTCACTTTGGGAATGGCGATATAGTCCTTAAATTTCCCCGGTATCGGTTTGTACAGACCATGCAGCGCCCCAAGTGCCACGTAGCACGATGAAATATCCCGAACAATTACCCGGAAGCCGTAAATATCAAGCACATCCGAGAAACTGAACTGTTTCTCGGCCATTTTCTTATAGATGCTGTAAAGATGTTTCTCGCGCCCGGTTACCACCGCATCCAGTCCTATTTTCTGTAAGCATTGTTTAACCGCCTCCAGGATTCTTCCAACCACTTCCCGGCGATTTCCTCGTGCGGCTTTAGATGCCTTGAGCAAAACCTTGTAACGGGTCGGATGAGAAAAACAAAACCCCAGTTCCTGCAATTCCTGATATATATTTTCCAGACCAAGACGATGTGCAATTGGCGCATAGATTTCCAGTGTTTCCTGGGCGATACGATGCCTCTTCTCGGGAGGCATGACCTCTAGAGTACGCATATTGTGCAAGCGATCAGCCAGCTTGATCAGTATCACTCGCACATCCTGCGCCATAGCCAGTAACATTTTACGAAAGTTTTCGGCCTGCATGTCGGCCTGTGTCTGAAACTTAATCTGGTCGAGTTTGGAGACTCCATCCACAAGTTCAGCCACAGAAGTACCAAACCGTTCACTGATCTCTTCTTTCGGGATACCCGTATCCTCTACGACATCATGTAACAAAGCAGCAGCCAGTGTTATCGCATCCAGATGCAATTCACCCAGCACCCTCGCCACCGTAACAGGATGAGAGATATAAGGCTCGCCAGATTTTCTGAATTGCCCGGAGTGAGCACTTTGGCTGAAGAAATAGGCGTTTCTGAGTAAAGCCATATCATCGGCCTTGAGGTATTTGGATACCTCATAGAAAAGCAGCTCCGCTTCCGGTGTCACGACCGCAGAATCATCTAAAGAAAGCCTTGACATGAAATTTTCTCCAACTCCTGCTGTTTTAGTCATTTTGATATATTCACGGACTCCGAAAGTTTTGTCCGTCCGACCTTATCCACAATTCATATTTTGCAGTAAAAAGAGGAAGAAGTTAAGATAGAAAAGGCCGGGTAATGATCTTGGGATCGACGCAGTTAATCGCCTATAAGTTTAGTCACACTTTGTGAGGGTCTATTGTATGATGCATTACCCACACAGGAGGAATATAGGCCAGAGATTGCACGAAAAGGCCAGCGCGACAGAGAAGTGGTGCGTCGAGTGATACAACAGAGAGTGTCAGCGCCACAACATCAATCGCTTATCACAGGGGGAAGGGGAGTCACCTGCCAGAAATAAGTTCGCCTCTATTCTATGTACGGCAAGATAGAAGCGGCGCAGTTTCTGCGCACTTTCATCACCGCCGCACCCTGTGAAATCTATACCATCTTGATTGTTTTATTAGTAAAGATAATTTTTCCTTAAAATCAGTATTTTTATTCCCTAATAAACTCGGCAATTGTTTTCTTATGCTCAGTTCATTCTCACTGTTCATTGCAATCCTTTGACGTTTTTTACTTTTACCTTAATGCTGTTTGCAAGTCCTTCCAAATAATCTGCCCACCACTGCATCATTTCTCGCCGCTTGGGCAGATGTTCTGCAAAGTTATAACTGGCTGATACTTTGTTGCGTTCTGCATGGGCAAGCTGCCGCTCTATCGCCTCATGCG
>JBIQJX010000010.1:27784-46323 GCA_044507105.1 Nitrosomonas sp. | reverse complement strand
CAGCCAGGCGCTGATCAGTTTGGGTTTGGAGGAGGCGGGCCGGGGAGCCTTGTTGGATTTCACGAGGCATGGCACAACTCGTCCCTGAGTCGTTTGATAACTGCCCCGGTTTCAGGGCGGATTCCGTGCCACAGTAGAAAAGATTCTGCCGCCTGTTCGACCAGCATGCCTGCTCCGTCTGCTAATTGTGCAGCACCCTGTGTTCCGGCAAACTCCAGGAATGGCGTTAGCCTGCTGCTGTACAGCATGTCATAGGCAAGAGAGGTGTTCCCGAACATGCCTGCGGGCAGGGGAGGGAGCTCATCATGCAGACTGGCCGAGGTGGCATTGATGACAAGATCAAAATATTTTCCGGAAAAATCCCGGTAATACCCGACTGTGATATTTCCTTCGTTCGCAAACCGTTGCTGCAATAACTGCGCTTTTTCCAATGTACGGTTGGCGATGGCCAGCACGGCCGGCCTTTTTCGCAGCAGCGGCAGGAGAACACCGCTTGCAGCGCCGCCCGCACCCATCAGCAGGATATGTTTGTCTGCCAATGGGAAATTCAGATTGGTTTCGATATCGCGTACCAGTCCGATCCCATCGGTGTTGTCACCGAGTATTTCACCATTTGCCTCGAATCTGAAAGTGTTGACTGCTTGCGCAGCACGGGCACGATCGGTCAGCCGGGTGGCCAGCGCATGCGCTTCAAATTTGAAAGGGACAGTAATATTCATACCTTTGCCCCCGTTTTGCCGAAATGCGCTAACTGTCTGTTCAAAACCATCCAGTGGCGCCAGGAGAGCTTCGTAACGCATGAGCCGGCCGGTTTGCCGTGCGAATTCGGTATGAATAAAGGGTGACTTGCTGTGTGCGACAGGGTGACCAACCACTGCATAAGTATCAATCATCAACTGATTTCTGATATCTGGAGAAATTCGATTATTCACTTAATAGTTTATCTGTTCTTGAAAAAACCCAGGTACGGGTAATGTGCAGAATGTCGGTGTCCTGACGAATATCCGGTGGAAAGGGAGCAAAGCCGTTACGGGCCGCGAGCCTCACAATATGAATGGCTGCATCATCTAGTATCTGTACGCCGGAAGAACGATCGATCCCGATCGATTCCAGGCTGCCATCGGAACGGATGCCGACTGTCAGTTGCAGACTTCCATACAGTTTTTGCTTTCTGGCAGTATCCGGATAGTTCAGATTGCCGATTCGCTCTACTTTGAGACGCCAGTCTTCCAGATAGCGGGCAAATCGATATTCGCGTGTGCGTGCACCGATAAATTTTCGTTTCGGACGTTTCTGATAGGTTTCATGTTCTTTCGCAATCTGGGCTTCGAGACGCGCGATTTCACGGCTGCGTTGTAACAGATCGGTATGGTCACCCGGGCTGGCAGTAACGGGTTGATTCGGTACCGGTTTAGTTTGAGGAGGTGTCTGAATGACACGGGTCGGGCTTTCAGCAGCGGTCAACAGTTTTTTGACTTCATTTTCCAGCCGGGCAGTTTTACGGGCGACTTCGGTCAGGTCGATCACCGGTTTGGTTCGGGGCAGTATCGGCAGCGGTGTTTTGGCACGCAGATCTTCCGCGACGTTGCCTCCTCCTTCGAGGCTGGTTTGAGCCAGTACGTTTGTATCGACAGGTTGTGATTCGGATTTGCTGTTGACCAGAATGACATCCATCGATTTAGCTACCCGGGTAAGCATCGGTTCCGGCAGTTCAAATGATATGCCTGACAGGATGGCGGTATGCAGTAACAGGGAGAGCAGCAGTGCCGGATAAATCCGGTGGTTCCGTTGTATCGGAGAGTCGAAAACAGCAGTGTACTGCATAGCTTGTCAGCCTTCACGTTTGCCCAGATAGGCGGCACTGAGTGAACGGTCGATCAGGTCGATCTGTGAGATACCAAGGATAACTGATGTGCCCGGTGCCAGATCCGGTAGCGATGGCACTCGCATCATCAGTGGCAAACGATCGAGTTTGACGATGTTTTCCTTGACAACGACAGCGCCAGTCGTGCTGATGTTTTCCTGTAGCAGCCAGCGCAGGCACCAGTAACGTTCCATGCCACGCTGGAATTCCGCATAGGTTGCATAAGCCAGTTCGAAATCTCGCATCGCGATCAGTAACGCATCGTTTTCCCGGGTATAAGGAGGAGGAGTACCCGATATCAGTGCGATCAGCTGACGCTGATTAATAAGATCGACATAGCGTCTCATCGGCGAACTGCTCCAGGCATATTGGGCGACCCCCAGACCTTGGTGTGGCGCGGGAGAAAGGCTCATTTTTACTTTGCCATTTCCCTGGCTGCGATAAATCCCCGCAAATCCGGCATCGGCAAGCTGTTTGCCCCATTCGGCGTTGGCGAAAATCATCAGTTCCGAGACGACTTTGTCGATAGGAGCTCCCCGGCGCCGTTCATAAATCAAGACACGGTCCTGTTCAATAAGGAAACTGTAATCGACCTTTTCATTGTTACCGTCCTGGTCTTTGCCGCGTAATTTTTCCATTTTGCAGGAGAAATTCCAGAGCATTTTTAACTCATGAGCGAACGGATAGTCAGATTGATTTTCGCGCAGGGTAATTTCATTGAATTGCTGCTCCAGGGTATCGAGACGCAGATTGGTGGATACCTGAATGGTTTCGATCCGGCTGAATGTACGGGTGACCGTAAAATCGTCCGCGACCTCCAGATAAAGCGAGAGCACCGGACGTTGCCGTGTTTCTCCCAGTGTGTAATGCTGAATCACACTTTCCGGCAGCATGGTGATTTTATGGCCCGGCAGATAAACCGTCGACAGACGTTTTGCAGCAATTTTGTCGAGATCGGAACCTGGTGCGACGTCCAGCCCGGGAGCGGCAATATGTATCCCGATCCGGAAGCTGCCAAAAGTCAGAGGAGTGACTGAAAAGGCATCGTCGATTTCAGTCGTGGTGACGTCATCGATACTGAACGCCGTTACGTCGGCCGATGGTAACGCTTCCAGATCTGTTCTGCTGAAATCAGCGAAATAGGAATCAGTACTGATCCCTTGCGGAAAATGCTCGTACAAAAACTGATTGAAGTGATAATCGTGCGTCGAAGGAATGGCCCCGCATTGTTCCAGCAACCTGGGGATGCTTAATTTGGTCGCGTTGCAGGCTGTTTCCAGCGCTTTCCATTCGACGGTATTTTTGTCCGGTCTGTAAAGCAGATCTTCCAGCATCGGTCTGAACGTATCAGGTAGTTCGAAGGCTATCAGCTGTTGCACATAACTCGCCTGTTTTTCCTCGGCCAGTCGCTTTTTTTCCCGACTGGCCAAGGCAGCCTGCAGGATTTCCGGGGGGGCCGCTTTGTAACGGCCGAACCCCTTTTTGTGAAAATAGATCGGATTGCCACTCAGCAGCGTTATGATGGCAGCAGTTTCCACCGGGGTGGGCGCGTGGCCGAAGTAATCGGCAGCCAAATCATGCCCGGTAAATTCTCTGTTTGCTTCACAGCATTCCCACAGAAAATTCACATCTATTTCGTCCGCTGTTTCCTGGGCCTGTTGCATGAATTCGTGCAGGGAAGGATTTTCAAAACGAAGCAGAACCGATGCTGCTTTGATTTTTGAACGTTTCCCATGTACGGATTCAACTTGCAGCGAAGTGTTATTGTCGGCAAGTATAGCGGCGACTTTGAGAGCGCCGGTTTCCTCGTAAAAAACGTTCACCAGTCAGTCCTCAGGTCGACCCAGAAAAGCATATGTAAAAAAATCATTTCTTAATATTATCCGATTCAGCAGGTGGACAACAACGGAGTAATTCAGTGGATTTTATCTGCAGGACCGATCATCAGGGTCGACTTGCCCCGGATCAGCTATGCAGTCCGGGGTGACAGGAAAATATGCCGTTCATGGTAACATAATGGCATTGATACCAAAAAATCCGAAGCAGCAGAGAACAGGCTCTGGTGTGCTGCCTTGCTTCCGGATGGTGAAGGTTTCGTTCGAAAAATCGGCCGGGATTGCCTGAAATGAACTGGCTGCATTTGTTTATAAATTCCAATTTTATTGTGATCTGATGGTAAGAACACGTTTTGCTCCCAGCCCTACTGGTTATCTTCATATCGGTGGTGCGCGCACCGCACTGTTTTCCTGGGCATTCGCCCGTAAACAGGGCGGTAAATTTATTCTGAGAATTGAGGATACCGATCTCGAACGTTCTACTCAGCAGTCGGTACAGGCGATTCTTGACGGGATGGCATGGCTGGGACTCGATTACGACGAAGGGCCTTATTATCAGATGCAGCGGTTGAACCGCTATCAGGAAGTGGCGGAACAATTGCTGGCACAGAATCTTGCTTATCGCTGTTATGCCAGCAAAGAAGAACTGGATGTATTGCGTGAACAGCAGCGTATGGCTGGATTGAAACCCCGTTATGACGGCCGCTGGCGTGACAGCAAGCAGACTCCACCGGCAGGCGTCAAGCCAGTCGTGCGCTTGAAAACACCACGAGAAGGGTATGTAGTGTTTGACGATCTGGTCAAAGGCAAGATCACGGTGGCCAATCAGGAGCTGGATGATCTGGTGCTGTTAAGAAGTGACGGTACACCCACTTATAATTTCGGGGTGGTACTCGATGATTTGGACATGGGGATCACCCACGTTGTGCGGGGGGACGATCATGTCAATAATACGCCTCGCCAGATTAACATTCTTAAAGCACTGGAAGCGTCCATCCCGGAATACGTTCATGTGCCGATGATACTGGGTGCCGATGGGGAACGGCTATCCAAACGGCATGGGGCAGTTTCGGTAACGCATTACCGGGATCAGGGTTATTTGCCGGAAGCCCTGATCAATTATCTGGCACGGCTGGGCTGGTCACACGGGGATGAGGAAATCTTCAGCCGGGAACAGTTGATCGAGTGGTTCGATCTGGCTGCAATCAATCGTTCCCCTGCAAAGTTCAATCCGGAAAAACTGGTGTGGGTGAATCAGCAATACCTGAAAATCGCAGATGATGTCCGGCTAACGGAACTGCTTACCCCCTTTTTGGAGGAGAGAAAATATGATTTGCCGACTCGGGCGGAAGTGCAGAAAATCGTCAATTTGCTCAAAGAGCGCGTCAGTACGATAGAAGAACTGGCTGATGCGGCTGTTTATTTTTTCCGGCCGATCGAGCCTGCTGAAGCACTTAGGCTGCAGTATTTCAAAGCTGAAATCCGGCCGGCTCTGCAATCCTTGCTCGACCGTTTTAGCCAGATCGAGTGGAAGCGGGAAGTTATCCATCATGAGATTAAACAAGCCGTTGCTTCTCACAATCTTAAATTCCCCAATCTGGCTATGCCGTTACGGGTCATGGTCACGGGCGAGACACATACCCCTGCTATTGATGCAGTGCTGGAGCTGATTGGAAGAGAAGAAACACTGCGTCGTATAGGGGACCGGCTCGGTACTTTCCCAGTGTGACAGTAATCATTTCACCCTGCCGATAGAGGGGTTTCAGGCAGATTCCAGTCCTGAAGCTATTACTCCACCTCATCATTACTGTCCGGTTAAAAATTTGATAAAGGGTTTGTCATGACAATGCATGAACGTGCTGCTTTGCTGAAACAATTACTTGCCGAACGCATCGTGCTGCTCGATGGTGCAATGGGAACCATGATCCAGAGTTACAAATTGAGCGAAGCGGATTACCGGGGTGAGCGTTTTGCTGATTTTCCGCATGATCTCAGAGGCAATAATGATTTGCTTTCTCTGACTCAACCGGAAGTGATCCGCTCAATTCACCGTGCCTATCTCGAGGCGGGGTCAGATATCATCGAAACCAATACGTTCAATTCCAATACGCCCTCGATGGCGGATTACCATATGCAGGATCTGGTTTATGAATTGAATGTGGCCGGCGCACGGCTGGCGTGTGAAGAAGCGCGTACAATGGAGGCCAGATTACCCGACAGGCCCCGTTTTGTTGCCGGTGTGATTGGCCCCACTACCAAAACCGCTTCGATTTCGCCTGATGTTAATGATCCGGGGTTTCGTGCCATCACTTTTGATGATCTGGTGGAAAGCTATTCAGAATCAGTACGCGGACTGGTTGATGGGGGCGTGGATATTCTGCTGGTCGAGACCATTTTCGATACTCTGAATGCGAAAGCGGCGCTGTTTGCCATTGATCAGTATTTTGAAGTGCATGACGTACGTCTGCCGGTAATGATTTCTGTCACGATCACAGATGCCTCGGGACGCAATCTGTCCGGACAGACGCCGGAAGCTTTCTGGAATTCAGTACGTCATGCACAACCCCTTTCAGTGGGGATCAACTGTGCACTGGGTGCAGAACTGATGCGCCCTTACGTCGAAGAGATATCAAAAGTGGCAGAAGTGTATACCAGCGCGCATCCCAATGCGGGGTTGCCCAATCCGCTGGCGGAAACCGGTTATGATGAAACGCCAGAATACACTGCACGGCTGATCAAAGATTTTGCACAGTCCGGATTCGTCAACATCGTGGGTGGCTGCTGTGGAACCACGCCGCAGCACATTGCTGCCATTGCAGAAGCCATACGTGATCTTCCACCGCGCAAATTGCCCGATCTTCCCAAAAAACTGAGACTGTCCGGCCTGGAGCCCCTTAGCATTGACGAAAATTCTTTGTTTGTGAACGTGGGAGAGCGTACCAATGTCACCGGCTCTAAAGCATTTGCTCGCCTGGTTCTTAGCGGCAATTATGCGGAAGGACTGGTAATTGCGCGCAACCAGGTGGAGAACGGTGCGCAAATCATCGATATCAACATGGACGAAGGGATGCTGGATTCGCAAAAGGCAATGGTAACTTTTCTGAATCTGGTTGCCTCCGAGCCGGATATCAGCCGGTTGCCGATTATGCTCGATTCCAGCAGGTGGTCAGTGATTGAAGCGGGTCTCAAGTGTATCCAGGGCAAGGCAATCATTAATTCCATCAGTCTTAAGGAGGGTGAGGAAGAGTTTTTGCACCACGCCAAATTGGCTCGTCGCTATGGAGCAGCTGTGATTGTCATGGCTTTTGATGAGAGCGGGCAGGCTGATACGTTGCAGCGAAAAGTGGATATTTGCACACGCAGTTATCATTTTCTGATCGAACAAGCCGGTTTCCCGCCTGAAGATATTATTTTCGACCCTAATATTTTCGCCATCGCTACCGGTATCGAGGAACATAATAATTATGCCGTGGATTTTATCGAAGCCACGCGCGCTATCAGGCAAACGTTACCTTATGCCAAAGTGAGCGGCGGGGTTTCCAATGTCTCATTCTCATTCCGGGGTAATGAGCCGATCCGTGAGGCTATCCATACCGCATTTCTGTATCACGCCGTTCAGGCCGGTATGACGATGGGAATCGTCAATGCGGGGCAGTTGGGAGTCTATTCCGACATTCCGCCTGATCTGCTGGAGCATGTCGAAGATGTGCTGCTGAACCGGCGGCCGGATGCGACTGAGCGGCTGGTGGAATTTGCTGAACAGTTTAAAGGGCAGAAAAAAGAGCAGGTCGAGGATCTCGCCTGGCGTGATGAACCTGTACGGCAACGTCTGATTCATGCTCTGGTCAGGGGTATCAGCACGTTTATCGTCGAGGATACGGAGCTCGTCCGGCGGGAAATCGAAAGCGAGGGAGGCAAGCCGATCGAGGTGATTGAAGGCCCGCTCATGGATGGTATGAATGTAGTGGGTGATCTGTTTGGTGCAGGAAAAATGTTTCTGCCGCAAGTGGTCAAATCGGCACGGGTGATGAAGCAGGCGGTTGCCCATCTGCTGCCTTATATCGAAGCTGAGAAAAAAATATCCGGAGACAGCAAGCCCAAGGGCAAGCTTGTCATTGCCACGGTCAAAGGGGATGTGCATGACATCGGCAAAAATATTGTTACTGTTGTACTGCAATGCAATAATTTCGAGGTCGTGAACATGGGGGTAATGGTGCCCAGTACGCAGATTCTGGAAACAGCTCGTCGTGAGCAGGCCGATATGATTGGGTTATCAGGGCTGATCACGCCTTCCCTGGAAGAAATGGCTCACGTTGCCAGAGAAATGGAACGCGAACAATTTACCATACCGTTGCTGATCGGTGGTGCAACGACTTCCCGTATGCATACCGCGGTCAAAATTGCCCCGCATTACAGCGGTGTGACCGTATGGGTACCCGATGCCAGTCGGGCAGTGGGGGTATGCAGCAATCTGATGTCACAGGATTTGCGTGAAGGTTATATTCAGCAGATCAGGGCCGAGCAGGAAAAAAGCCGGTCGCAGCATAAGAATAAAAAAGGGCCTTCCAAACTGTTGCCTTTCGAGGAAGCCCGGGCCAATGCCTTCAAAACTGACTGGAACAGTTATATTCCGCCGGAGCCAGATTTTCTGGGATTGCGGACTCTCAATAATTATCCACTGGAAACGCTGGTTCCGTACATTGACTGGACACCGTTTTTTCAGGCGTGGGAATTGCACGGGCGGTATCCGGCGATATTGCAGGATAAAGTCGTCGGTGAAGCAGCCAGCAATCTGTTCCGGGATGCTCAGATCATGCTCAAGAAGATTGTCGAGCAAAAATGGCTGGCCGCCAACGCGGTAATCGGTCTTTTTCCAGCGAATACTGTCGGTGGTGATGATATCGAAATTTATGCCGACCGGGATCGTAGCCAGGTAGTGATGACTTATCACACTTTGCGACAGCAAACCGCCAAGCCTGCAGGGCGTCCCAACTTGGCACTGGCTGATTTCATCGCGCCGCGGGAAACCGGTATTGTCGACACTATTGGCTTATTTGCAGTCAGTGCCGGTTTCGGTATCGATGAGCGGGTAAAGGTATTTGAAGAAGCTAACGACGATTACAGTGCAATCATTCTGAAAGCATTAGCCGATCGTCTGGCTGAAGCTTTTGCGGAACATATGCATGCACGTGTACGGCGCGAATTCTGGGGTTATGTCAAGGACGAAGATCTCGACAATGAGCAATTGATCAAAGAACAATATCAGGGAATCCGTCCGGCTCCCGGTTACCCGGCCTGTCCCGATCATACTGAAAAAGGCCCGTTGTTCGCATTGCTGGAAGCAGAGAAACGGAGTGGGATCATTGTGACCGAATCGTATGCGATGGTGCCGACCGCTGCGGTGTCCGGTTTTTATTTCTCGCACCCCGAATCCAGTTATTTCGCAGTAGGGAAAATCGGTAAAGATCAGGTTGAGGATTATGCAAAACGCAAAGCCTGGACGCTGGATGAAGCAGAAAGATGGCTGGCGCCTACTCTGGCTTACGAACGCTAACCTTCCCATAAACCTGGCAGGTGGAAAATCTCAGGGTTTCAGGCTGGAATACCAAGGTATACAGGCAAATCAGCAGAACATACCTGCCTTGACACTTGTATGAACATGAATCAGCAATCCCCGAAAGGTTGCTGATTCTCTCTGGCCTGTTGAGGCGCTGGAATGTAACTCAGGGACAGGAAATGAACCCTGCCAGAATTTACTTCATTTCTTCAATGGCCAATCGGTGATAACGGTGTGCAAATACAAAAGGTACACGCCGGACAACATTCATGGCGCGATCGGAGGAGACGCTGTCGGGAGCATAAATTACCAGAAAAGAACCTCCCTCTTTGGCTGTTTCCAGATGGATTTTGATAGCTTCATCAGCCCAGCCCAGACGCGCGAGAAAACCGGTATTTTTTTCGAGATTGTCCGACGCAACTTCTATTACTTGCCTGCATGAAAAGGAAGCGCAGTCTTCGGCTTCATATCCGCCCGTCTTCAGGTCCTGCTGTACTTGCAGCGCGTCTTTTTCATTTTTGAATCCCACAACAAGATAGCCAACAGGATAAAAAAGGCCAAAACTTGTAGCATATTCGGGTTTTTCGCTTGTTTTGCCTGGCTCCGTCATAACACTCCTTATTTATCACAGTTAAATTCTTTTCATATGTATGTATATGAAAAATAAACACCCTTCTCGGAAGGGCCGAATATACCGGGAAGCGTTTTGATTGTCAATTAACCGGAAATCCTCAAAAAGAAGCCGCCGGGAATTTGTAAAATTCAGGTTCACCAGCGATGAAAAATACGGATATTTCTTCCTTTTCTATGTAAAAAAGAGGGCGCCTGCAGATAGTACATCAGTGGATATCGAAAATACTGGATATAGTCGCCTGGTTTTGAGGGGTAATGCTTTTACACCCGTAATTCCATTAACCCCTCCCGTCACGGGTATCTGTTTCAAAAATCCGGAAAGTCGTATTGCCAACCGGCAATTATCTTCAGTTCCACCATTCAGCGTACGTGCGCGCCGTGAGAAGTATGACTGCAGCAATTTTCAGGGTGCAACGGGCAGATCAGGGCAGCGATAAACGACCAGTTAGGGGAATATTTTATGCAATTCAGATTAAATATGCTGTAGTCGAAGGAGCCGGGAATTTCATACTGTAGCAAGGAGAATAGCCGGGACACATAATAGCGGTGAAAACTGTTCCGGCCCGAGAACACAGAGGATTTTGCGGTATGTAAGCCGGATTGGACCGTAACGATAACGTCATGGTGGCGTGAAATAATCTGCCTCTTAAATTAATTGAGGGCAGAAATGAGGCAAACCAGGTTTTCACTATGGCTGCTGCTGATACTCTTATCAGTTTCCCCGTCGGCGCATGCTTGGTGGAATGAGGAATGGCCATCGCGAGTGGAGCTGACGGTCGATGCGGGGATAACTGGCGGAGACATCCAGGAGACAGTAAAGGATTTTCCGCTGCTGGTCCGACTGCATGCGGGCAACTTCGGCTATTTTTTCGAACTGGCGGAAAATGGCAGGGATCTGCGCTTTTTGCAACAGGACAAAGCCGCTCTCAAATATACCGTAGAAAAGCTCGACCCTCTGACTGAGCTCGGATTGATCTGGGTCAAAGTACCTTCAATCCGTGGCGGCTTCAGTACCGATGGTTTCACCCTGTATTACGGCAATCCCCAGGCAGCAGATGGCTCGGACGCAGCTGGCGTTTATGATGCCGATCAGTCTCTGGTTTATCATTTTAATGAACAGGAAAGCCTGCCGCAGGACGCCACTGCCCATGGTATTCATGCGAGCAGTTCCCGGGTCGTTATCGATCCGAATGGGCACATTGCTGCGGCTGCTCGCTTTGAAGGTGCTGGCGGTATCACTATCGATCCCCACCCGGCTATTGCTATTGATCCCGAAAACGGTTGGACTTTCAGCAGCTGGATCAAAACCGAGCAGGAACAAACGGCCGCTGTCCTGCAGGCACGTGACTCTGATACCCGCCTGACCATCGACCTGCAGAACGGGTTGCTGCAGACCAGCTATCACAGCGCCGATGGCAGTATGACCCAAACGGATCCGGTCCGAATCAGTCTCGGAAAATGGCAGCATCTGGCGCTGGTGGCGCGTGCCGACACTCTGCAGCTCTACCTGGATGGCCAGCGGGTGGCTGAAGCAGCGATCGTATTGGAGTCCCTGTTACCGACCTTACAACTGGGGGCGGCCGACAGCGGTTTGCATCTGACTGGCTGGCTCGATGAAGTGCAGATTGCCAAAATCGCTCGCAGTCCCGACTGGATCAAACTGCAGTATCGCAGCCAGAGCCCCGACTACACCCTCCTCAGCTTCGGCTATGACGAATCCAGCGCCGGTGGAGGTGTCGACTATTTTACGGTCATCCTGGAAAATCTCACTATCGACGGTTGGGTCGTCATCGCACTGTGCGCCATTATGCTGGTCATCAGCCTGCTTGTCATGATCGGTAAAGGCCTTACTCTGAAGCAGGCCAGGCAGGACAATGCCGCTTTTCTCGAACAATACCGCAGCATTCGACCCGCCAATCTGGATATCCTGGATCGTAAAGACAGCGCGAATGAAGCCGACAGGGAAATCGAAAACTCCGAGTTTCTCTCGGCCATCATTGGTAAACACGACCACTTTCAAGGTTCTCCTCTTTATCGTGTCTACCATGTCGGCGTTCAGGAGTTGCACAAACGCGTCAACGGCGGCAATGGCAGTCTCAGCACCGAAGCCCTGAATGTCATTCGCACCCGGCTGGATGCGGCCGTTGTGCGGGAATACCAGAAACTCAACAAAAATATGGTCTTGCTCACCATTTCTATTTCCGGCGGGCCTTTTCTCGGATTACTGGGTACTGTCATGGGCGTCATGATCACCTTTGCTGTCATTGCTGCCACTGGTAACGTCGACATCAACTCAATCGCCCCTGGTGTCTCAGCTGCCCTGGCTGCCACCGTTGCCGGACTGGCCGTCGCCATTCCGACCCTGTTTGCCTATAACTACCTGCTGGTCCAGATCAAGGACATCTCGGCCGACATGCATGTTTTTACCGATGAATTTTTGGCCGTCGTCTCTGAACGAATTGCCGACCGTCACAGAGAAAACTGATCATGAAAGTGGGGGAAGAAGACAAGGTTTACGACGATATCAACATTACTCCGATGCTCGATGTTGCTTACGTCCTCGTGATCGTATTCATCATCATGACCACAGCGACTGTCCAGGGGATTACCGTTAACCTGCCCAAAGCCAGTAGTACTCCCTCATTGAGTAAACCGAAGACCAAAGCGATTTCGATCACCCGGGACGGCACTATCTACCTGGATACCTACCCGGTATCGATCGACGAACTGGAAGTCCGGCTGGGGCAGTACCGCGCGGCTGACCCCGAATTACCAGTGGTTTTGAAAGCTGATGCGACTATCCAGTACGAGCGGGTGATCGAAGTGCTGGATGTGGTTACCCGGCTGGAAATCAGCCAGCTGGGGCTGGTCACGCAGAAACTGGTGAAATAGGAGACAAAAGTGAAACGTTATGAGCGAAGGTGGTTGAAACACCTGCCGGTACTGATCGGAATTTTACTGGCCCTACTCATTGCGGGAGCTGTTTATTACCTGCAGAGCCAATTCGAGAAACCGGTTCAGAGCAAAAAACAGGTGCAACAGATCGTTGTTGTCCAGCCGCCTCCGCCACCTCCAAAAATCGAAAAGCCGCCCGAGCCTGAAAAAATCGAGGAAAAGATCGAACCGGTCGATCCTGAGCCGGAGCCTGAACCCGAAAATCTTCCGGATGTAGATGATACACCGCCCGCGGGGGATCTGGGTCTGGATGCCGATGGCAGCGCCGGATCAGACGGATTCGGACTGGTTGCGCGTAAAGGAGGAAAGGGATTGTTGAGCGGCAATCCGAATGCCTGGTACGGCAATATCATCAGAAATCAGATGCTGGACTTGTTATCGAGCCATGAGGAATTGAGGCGTACCCGCTACAGCGCAACAGTCCGTCTATGGGTGAACCGCGAAGGGAATGTGAAGCGGTTTGAATTGATCAAGAGCAGTAATGATCCGGAAGTGGATAAATCTCTTCAGCTGACACTTTCGAAACTGAAACGCATCAGCCAGGCTCCGCCGTCAGGAATGACCCAGCCAGTCGAGTTACGTATTACATCACGCATTTAGATATCGCCAGCGGGGAGCATAATGAAACGAAGGAAGGCTGTCATGGCCCTGGTGACTGCCGGGGTTTTGGGACAGGGATCAGTGCACGTACAGGCAGGGGAAAAGGAAGAGCTGCTGAAGCTGCGCAGCACGACTGAAAGCCTGATCAGGCAACTGGTCAAGCAGGGTGTCCTGGATGAGGAAACTGCTGCGGCGATGTTCAGGCAGGCCGAGGCTGAAGCAAGAAAAGTGACTGCGGAACGGGCCGGGACTGCAGCAGGACAGAGCAGTGCTGCTGCGGCAGCTTTGCCTGATGACGAAGTCCGGGTGCCATATATTCCTGAAATCGTCAGGGATCAGATCCGGGATGAAGTTCGTGCAGAACTGCGTAAGGATGTGGCAGAAGATGTGATCGACAGGGCCAGGGCGGAAGGCTGGGGGCTGGCTGATGCACTACCGGCCTGGACCCGTAAGTTTAAATTGTATGGAGATTTACGCTTGCGGTCAGAGCCCGTTTTTATGGGAAATGATAACGTTGCGCCGGGCCCATTTTATCCCAATGTTCAGGCAATCAACGAGGCGGGCGGGGTGACGAATGCCGGGCTGGATGCGTTTGCCAATACTGATCAGAACAACCACCGTTTCCGACAGCGCTTGCGTTTGGGGATGGATGTGGATGTTTCTGATGGACTGCAGGCTGGAATACGCTTGTCGACGGGTAATTTCAGAGATCCGGTATCAACCAACCAGACAATGGGACAAATGGGTGATCGTTATGAATTCAATGTGGATCGGGCTTTTCTGAAATATGACGATGTCGATAAGCGTGGTTTCAATTGGCTGACGCTGGTTGGTGGGCGCATCAAAAATCCTTTTTTCGTCGGGGGAGGTGAATTTACCAGTGGTTCCGAGCTGATTTGGGATACCGATCTGTCATTTGAGGGGTTTTCCGCCACCTATCGTTACAATCTGGGCCGCAATAACAGTCTGGGTGACGATTCGCGTACGCTGTATGCAACAGCCGGAGCTTTTCCTCTTCAGGAGGCGCCCTTCAGCCGTAATGACAAATGGCTGTTCGGCGGCCAGGTGGGACTGAACTGGGGATTCAGGAATAAAGACAATCTGCAGTTTGCCGTTGCCTATTATGACTATCGTAATATCAGGGCCAGGCCGAATACTTCGGCGAGCGGGACCTGCGATCTGAATACGCGGACGAATGATGCTTCGATGCCCCGGTTCATGCAGGGCGGCAATACACTGGCAGGTATCTGTCTGGAGGGCAATCAGTTCAATCCCGGCACCGAGTTTGGAATGCTCGGTCTGGCGTCCGGTTTCAATATCATCAATGCTGTCGCCCGCTATGATATGGCTTTGTTCGATCCGATTCATGTGACGTTCTCGACAGATTTTGCAAAAAATATCGGATTCGATTCAAAGAAGGTTCAGGCTGCCAGAATATTGAGCGGTGGCCCTCCCGTTGCGGACAAGACTACGGCGTGGCAGATCAGGGCCGATCTCGGTTGGCTGCGAGTGGATAAAAAAGGAAACTGGAACACGTTTTTTGCATATAAACGGGTCGAGCGCGATGCAGTGCTGGATGCGTTCATGGATTCTGATTTTCATCTGGGCCGGACCAATGTCAAAGGCTGGGTGCTGGGTGCAAATTATGCGTTGCGGGACAATGTCTGGCTGACCAGCAGATGGTTGAGTACGGATGTTATCTCCGGACCCTCATTCGGGGTCGATGTATTCCAGATTGATATCAACACCAGGTTTTAGGGATATGCACAATACCGGGATTTTGAAATTGACAGTGGCGCTGCTGATCGCCGTGGTGGTGCAGAACACTGCGCAGGCGCAGGTTACCCGACGTGATGAAGGGAATGCCCGGATAGTCAACAGGCTGCAGGGCATGGTGCGGTCGATTACTGCTGAACGGGACGTGCTAAAAGCCGAGAATGAGAAACTGGCAGCTGAAATTGAAATATTGAAACGGGAAAAGGATACTGTGGTTTCAGCACAGGAGAGATTGAGCAGCGAGCTGGATGTGCAAAAGACTGCTGCCGAAGCGGTTCGCAGCCGGTTGGATACTGTGCATGCCAAATTGCAGGAAATAGTGGAAAAATTCAATACCCTGAATCAGGCCAAACATCGACTCGATCAGGCACATACCGAATTGCAGAGCCTGCAGGCATTCACCCGGGCGGAACTGTTGGTATGTGAGGATAAGAATATCAAGATGTATCAGGCAACCCGGGAAATTCTGGATACTTATCAGGACAGAAACCAGAGTTTTTGGAGCCGTTTGATCGAGGTTGAACCGATATTGCAATTCAATAGCGTAGAAGTCGAGAATATTATCCAGGAATATGAAGATAAACTGATCAGTCAAAAATATCAGGGAAAAACAGAATCTTTTTTACCTCCCTCTTCACCTTTGTCTCGCACACCGGAAGAAATCGAGTAGGCGAGTTGCAAGGGAAAGCCGGCCGATTCAGATCTTGGTAGCTGAGGTGCCTGATTTTCTATTCATTCCGGTTTTGAAGTAAAACCGATTTTACCAATCCCCCTTTGTCTTGTTGCTATACTGCCCGGGATAATTCCCCTCCATTTTCGATCAAAAAAGAAAGTTTTTATGAAGAGAGAGGGCTGGTCTATTTACTGAACAGCAGAACTATGAAATCTATTGCGGATAAATATCTCGGAATCATTATGTTGATTCTGATTGCCGGAATATCAGCAGGGGGGTGTGATGATACCGGCCGCCAAAAAAATGATTATCTGGTAGAAGGTGAAAGATATCTGGAGGCGGGGGAGTATGAAAAAGCGCATACTGCGTTTCAGCAGGTGCTGCAATTGGATCCTGTAAATATCACGGCATTGTCCGAGGCAGCGGAGGCAGCGGTCAAAGCAGGCGATATACAACAGGCAAATGAATATTACCGGAAAATTGCTGAAGCCGATCCGGAGCATCTGGGGGCACGAATCAAATTGGGTCAGTTTTATCTGCTGGCCGGCAGGATTGATGAGGCCGGGAATATGGCACAGAAAGCACTGGCCATTAATCCGGAAGATGCCGATGCGCTGGTGCTTAGCGGCAGCGTCTCCGCCACCCGCAACCATAACGATGATGCTCTAAAAAAAGCCAATGCAGCACTTTCCGGAAAACCGGGCTATGTTCCCGCTGTTTTGCTGATGGCTTCTGTTCATGCCAATTCCGGAAGACTGCAGGAGGCGTTTGATCTGGTGTATCGCTATGTCGAGCAGTATCCCGATGATGTGCCACTGCACCTGATGCTGGCAAATTTATATGCGAAGTCAGGGGCTTCCGATAAAGCCAGGCAAACACTGGATACTATCATTACGCTTGAACCCGAGATACTGATTCACCGCAAACGGCTGGCTTCGTTTTTAAGCAGGCTGGGTCAGCTCGATGTTGCTGAGAAAGTGTTACGTGATGCGGTTATCGAGTTGCCTAATGATCAGCAGGCCCGGATCGGCCTGCTCGATTTTCTGGCAGAGAAAAGAGGGCCGGAAATCGCAGAGGCCGAACTGATTCCGATGCTGGAGGATTATCCGGATGATCTTATACTGAAATTTGGTCTGGCTAATTTATATCTGGCTCGCAATCTTACGGAAAGAGCCGAGCAGGTGTTGTCGGAGATCGCGAGTGCTGATTCCTCCGCCATTCAGGTAATCAAAGCCAGAAACAAACTTGCCCGGCTATACGCGGGAACCGGTCGTGCCCGGCAAGCCGCGGATTTGCTCGAATCGGTCCTGCAGTCTGATCCGAAAGAGAACGAGGCCTTACTGCTGCGTGGAGAGCTGGCTTTTACCGCAAACCGCTTTGCCGATGCAATCAGGGATTTTCGTGAAATTTTGACGACACGGCCGAGTGATCCCGGTGTGCTGAGGCTGCTGGCTGCTGCATACAAACAAAATCAGAATCCCGTAGCGGCAATGGGAGCAATTATAAAAGTCATACAACTGTTGCCCCAGGACGAAAATGCCCGGCTCGAACTGGCGGAATTACTGGCTAATACCGGACATACCGACAGAGCTATACAGCATCTGCAGACATTATTACGATTGAATCCGGGAAACAGACGAGGGCTGGAATCTCTGTTCAAGATCCATCAATCACAGCAGCAGTGGGAGCAGGCCCAGCAGACAGCAGAACTGCTACAGAAGAACTTTCCTGATGAAGCAGTCGGATATTATTTGACGGGACTTGCTTACAGCGGGAAAGAGAAATATAAAGATGCCATTGCGAGTTTCGATGAGGCGCTCACCAGACAACCGGATGCAATTGAGCCTTTGACGCAGCTTGTCAGCAGTTATCTGCAGATCCATCAGGCTGATCAGGCGCTGGCAAAGCTTGAGAAAACCATAAAAGGTCAGCCACAACATTTTGTAGCATACAATCTCATGGGGGGTATTTACGTCACGGTCAATCAACCGGCTAAAGCAATCAGAGCTTTTGACAAAGCAATCGAACTCAAATCCGAATGGGACGTACCCTATCGTAATCTGACTGCCATTTACCTGCATCAGGGAAATGAGGCGCAGGCGATAAAGACCTTGCAAACGGGTATCGATAGCACTTCCTCGACGGTGCTGGTAAGTGATCTGGTGGCTATTCATTATCGCAACGGTTCGCACGATAAAGCAGTCGCATTGCTGGAGGAGAATTACCGGAAGAATCCCCAATCAGCGGTTGCACTGAATAATCTGGTTCGCTATCTGGCGGAGCAAACCCAAGATGAGACAACATTCAACAAAGTCGTTGAATTAGCCCTGCCGCTGGCGACGATCAATCATCCGGAAATGCTTTATACAAGAGCCATTCTGGCATACCGGCAGAAACAATACGATAAGGCTGAGGAACTGCTGCTGAAAATTACTGAGCAAGTAGCTGATTCACCGATGGTACATTATCGTCTGGGAATGATCTATCATCAACAGGGGGATGACGGACGGGCAAAAGAGCATTTGGAACGTGCTGTCGAAAAAAATGAAAATTTCCACGGTGTGGAAGAAGCCAGGAGAGTGTTGAACGAACTGATTTGACATACTTGACTCGTATCGGACTCGGTAACTCGGTAACTCGGTAACT
>JBIQJX010000010.1:0-27684 GCA_044507105.1 Nitrosomonas sp. | reverse complement strand
GGTAACTTGGTATACAGCGATGAGTATCCACAACTACAGTGCAAAAACTATTGATGGGCAAAACAAACAATTCAGTGATTATCAGGATAAAGTCGTGCTGATCGTGAATACCGCCAGTCAATGCGGTTTCACACCACAATATCAGGGACTGGAGGCGCTTTATCGCCGGTATAAAGACCGGGGGCTGGTTGTGCTGGGTTTCCCCTGTAACCAGTTTGGTCAGCAGGAACCGGGTGATGAGCATGAAATTCAACATTTTTGCTCGTCCGGTTATAACGTGAGTTTCCCGATGTTTGCCAAGGTAGAAGTCAATGGCAGCAACGCTCATCCGTTATATCAATATCTGAAGGCTGAAAAGCCCGGGGTACTGGGCTTGCAAAGTATCAAATGGAATTTCACCAAATTTCTGGCAGATAAATCCGGTAACGTGGTTAGACGTTATGCACCCATCGATAAACCGGAATCGCTGGTCCGGGATATCGAGCGATTGCTGGCCTCCTGAGAACAGCGGGTGACTCTTGGGTGATGGCTTGCAGGGAGTCAGAAGGTCCTGGATCAGGATAGATATGTCAGGTCTCCCACCCTCGTAAATACAGAATCGATCATCGACGTGTTCCACGTGAACAGGTCGGGTCTGTTAGGATTACGTAATTTCATCAGAGACTGAACCGGGTGTTTTGCAGTATCTCAGCCGTTGCTGACCGCTGTTAAAATCAGCAGCCATGCCGCTTCATCGTGTCTTGTCAGTAATGGGCAGGATGCACACCGGGGTGTGCTCCCTTGCATAATTTTCCTTCCAGATAATAATTTCCACCTGTTTTCCGCTTTACTTTTTCCCCTGTGGCAGATAGTTTGCATGGCATTATGGTTTTTTTAGAAATGGCTTGCAATCCTCCACGAAATCAGTGAAATTTCACTGTTATCGGCTCAATAGTCAGTATGGGATGCGCAGCCGATTTTTTATGGACGGTTTTATTCAGCGGGGAGGGTGAAAATGAAATATGGAAGTATCGAAGAATTTAAAAACTATGTTTCTGATAGAAATCCGGGTCAGCCGGAATTTTTGCAGGCAGTAGCCGAAGTAATCGAAAGTTTATGGCCTTATATCGCTAACAATCCACGTTATGCTGAGCAGGGTCTGCTGGACCGACTGGTTGAACCGGAACGCGTTATCATGTTCCGGGTGTCATGGGTGGATGACCGCGGCGAAGTCAGAGTCAATCGGGGATATCGGATTCAACATAATTCAGCGATCGGGCCCTACAAAGGCGGTACACGGTTTCATCCGTCGGTCAATCTTTCCATTCTCAAGTTTCTTGCATTTGAGCAGACTTTCAAAAACGCATTGACAACCTTGCCTATGGGGGGCGGTAAGGGGGGAGCGGATTTTGATCCAAAAGGGAAAAGTCCTGGGGAAGTCATGCGTTTTTGTCAGGCATATGCGAGTGAATTATTCCGGCATGTGGGGGCAGATACGGATGTGCCAGCGGGAGATATCGGTGTCGGCGGCCGGGAAGTCGGATATATGGTTGGTATGGTCAGAAAGTTGACCAACCGGTCGGATTGTGTGTTTACCGGTAAAGGGTTGACTTTCGGAGGATCGCTGCTGCGACCGGAAGCAACAGGATATGGGGTGGTATATTTTGTCGAGGAGATGCTCAAGCATGCGGGCCGTTCGCTGGACGGCATGCGGGTGGCCGTTTCCGGCTCGGGGAATGTGGCACAATATGCCATTGAGAAAGCAATGGGACTGGGTGCCAAGGTCGTTACAATTTCGGATTCCACTGGAAGTGTCGTGGATGAGGACGGATTCACTAAGGAGAAGCTCTCAATTCTGGCCAGCATCAAGAACCGTTTGTACGGGCGTGTAAACGAGTATGCCGAACAGGTGGGTGCGCAGTTCCTGCCCGGGGAAAAACCATGGCATGTGCCAGTGGATGTGGCTCTGCCTTGTGCGACGCAGAATGAGGTCAATGAGAATGACGCGGCGATTCTGATCAAGCATGGTGTGAGTTGCGTGGCGGAAGGCGCAAATATGCCTTGTACTGCGGGGGCAATAGAGCGCTTCGAAAATGCAAAAATATTGTTTGCTCCTGGTAAAGCAAGCAATGCCGGCGGAGTGGCAACTTCAGGTCTGGAAATGAGTCAGCAGGCAATGCGGCTTTCCTGGACACATGAGGAAGTAGATATGCGATTACAGGAAATCATGCGGGCTGTTCACCGATCCTGTATCCAGTATGGCACGAATGATAATGATGGGAGTGTCAATTATGTGGATGGTGCGAACATCGCTGGATTTGTCAAAGTGGCGGACGCGATGCAGGCACAGGGTGTCACCTGATCGATCACAAAAAGTATTATCTGGTCTCTGAACTAAAACCGTCGGATAGGAAAAGGCAGAGGTTGACCTTTTTATCATGACATAAACAGGTTGCTTTCCCTGTAGGCTGGGTTTGTCACAACAAATTAACTGATCAGCCGGTCAATCGAAGCCGTGATTGACCGTGACTGAATAGATGGATGTGCCATGAATAAAGTTCTTGTCAGATTACTTCTCGCATTCTCATTCTGTGTGGAAGCACTTGCTGCAGGCGTCGATGAGGATTTCATAAAAATCCGGGACGCATTTCGCGCAGGTGATGCAGTACGTGTTGCCGAATATGCTGAACGAATGAAACAGCATATCCTGGCACCCTACGCGGAATATTTTCAATTGCGTTTGTCACTGGAAGCTGCTGATACAGGTACGATCAGGGCGTTTCTGGCACGTTATGACGGTAGTTTGGTGGCAGACAAATTGCGTGGGGACTGGTTGAGAATTCTGGGTAAACAGCGACAGTGGACAATTTTTGCCGAGGAGTACCCGGAGCTGGCCAATCGTGATGACAGTCTGAAGTGTTACGAATTGCAATACCGGCTGGCAGCCAGGGATAAGACGGCAGCGGGTGATATCCGCGCGCTCTGGTTTACCGGCCGTGACATGCCCGCCAGTTGTGTCACTGCTTTCCAGGCGCTGATCGAAAGCGGAGAAATTTCAGTGGAAGATATCTGGTCCAGAGTCAGACTGGCTCTCGAAGCAGGTAATACGGGCATTGCCAGAGCCGTGAATAAGTATCTGCCACGTCACCAGGCGCTCGACTTGCAAAAACTGGGCGTAGTGACCAAGGACCCCAGACGTTTCCTGGACCGGCAGCCGCATGTCAAATCACGTGCGGATCGGGAAATCGTCCTGTTTGCATTGCTTCGCCTGCTGCGAAGTGAAACCAATCAGGCGCTTGCCCGCTGGCAGAAAGTGCGCGGGCAGTTTCCGGAAACGGATCAATCGTACTTTATGGGGAATCTCGCTTACTGGGCCGCCATCAGGCAGGATACACGTGCCATGAAATGGTTCATGGAAGCGACGCGAGGCAAACATGCTTATCCGCTACCTGAAACGAAGCAGGCATGGCAGGCCCGGGTCGCGTTGCGGGAAGGAAACTGGAAGATGCTACTGCACAGTATCAGCCGTATGCCTGATGAAATGCAGCATGAGGATGTATGGCGCTATTGGCGGGCACGCGCCCTGAAAGCAACAGGAAAAAATTCGGAAGCGAATGTCCTGCTGGCACCACTGAGTCATGAGCATGGTTTCTACGGACAGATGGCTCGGGAAGAGCTGAAGGTGATGTTCAGTGTTCCGGCTACTGAATACCAGGCCACTCCGCAAGAGATCAGTATTATGGAACGGAATCCGGGGATCCGTCGGGCGCTGGCGTTATACCGCCTGAATCAGAGGATAGAGGCAAACCGTGAATGGATCTGGACAGTGCGGGATTTCAGCGATGAACAGCTGCTGGCTGCCGCCAGAGTAGCCCAGCGTCACGGCATCTATGATCGGGCAATTAATACTGCGATAAGAACCGTTGCACGTCATGACTTCAGTTTGCGTTATCTCGCGCCCTATCGTGAACAGATGCACACAATCCTGCAGCAGCACCAGTTGGACGAGGCGTTTGTATATGGGCTGATACGGCAGGAGAGCCGGTTTATCGCCGATATTAAATCCAGTGCCGGAGCAATGGGCTTAATGCAGCTTATGCCGGCTACTGCCAAATGGGTGGCCGGCAAACTGGGGGTGCAGAATTTTCATACCGGTCTGGTAACTGATATCAATACCAATCTCCAATTGGGTGCCTATTACCTGAAGCATGTGCTGACACAGTTCGATCAGCAACCGTTACTGGCTGCCGCTGCCTATAATGCTGGGCCGGGCCGGGCAAAACGGTGGAAGGACACCAGACCGCTGGAAGGGGCGGTTTATGCTGAAACGATTCCATTCAATGAAACACGCGATTATGTCAAAGTGGTGCTGAGTAACGCGATGTATTACGCCAATTACTTTGATCATCCGCAGAGACCGTCTCTGAAACAGCGGCTCGGGACTGTTGCTCCCAAATAATAGTGTTTATTTATGAAGATTTATCGGGTGGGTGGCTCGGTACGTGATGAACTGCTGGGGCTGCCCGTCAAGGATCATGATTATGTTGTTGTGGGTACTGTCCCGGAAAATATGGTGCGCCTGGGATATCGGCCGGTAGGAAAAGATTTCCCGGTTTTTCTGCATCCTGAAACACAGGAGCAGTATGCACTGGCCAGGACTGAACGTAAAGTTGCCAAAGGATATAAAGGATTTGAGATCTACGCCGCACCAGAAGTGACTCTGCAGGAGGATCTGGCCCGCCGGGATCTGACTATCAATGCCATGGCCAAGGACGAGGAAGGCAATATTGTCGATCCGTTCGGGGGTATCGCCGACCTGCAGGCGGGCATATTACGCCACATCGGGCCGGCCTTTGTTGAAGATCCGGTACGGGTGTTACGTGTCGCACGTTTTGCGGCACGCTTCGGCTTTCAGGTTGCACCGGAGACGCTCGAACTGATGAAGGAAATCGTTCACAGCGGAGAAACTGATGCGCTGGTGCCGGAACGGGTCTGGCAGGAAATCGCACAGGGGCTGATGGAGCATCAGCCATCACGCATGTTTTATGTATTGCGTGAGTGTGGGGCACTGGCTCGTATTTTGCCTGAAGTGGATGCTTTATTCGGAGTGCCGCAGCCTGCACATGCCCATCCGGAAATTGATACAGGGGTTCATGTCATGATGGTAATTGATTATGCGGCTTCGAAACATTATTCGCTTGAAGTGCGGTTTGCCGGACTGACTCATGATCTGGGAAAAGGAACAACTCCCCCGGACGAGTGGCCGCGGCATATTGGCCACGAAGCACGCAGTGTGGCACTGGTCACGGCACTGTGTGAACGTACCCGGGTTCCCCGGGAGTCGAAAGATCTGGCACTGCTGGTGGCGCGTTTCCATGGTGACGTTCATCGCGCCCTGGAGTTACGCCCCGGCACGATTGCCGATATGCTGCAGGCAACCGATGCCTATCGCAGAAAGGCGCGATTCGAATCATTTCTGCAGGCATGCGCCAGCGATTTCCATGGACGCCCCGGTTTCGCAGATAAACCTTATCCGCAGCAGGAACATTTGAGCAAAGCTTTACTTGCAGCAGACAGTGTTGATGCAGGTGCTATTGCCATGCGGCTCAGTCGATCACATGCCGGTGATCCGAATTTGCCGATGAGGATCAACCGGCAGGTGTATGCGGCACGGGTCAATAATATCAGGACATTTCTGTCCCGGACGTGAGGCCGTCCTGCGGGGAGGATATCGGAGCATTATCGGAAATAGTATCCGACAATAGTTCTGCCTTGCCATCGGAAAGAATGAATACTCGATCTGCTGCGTTGATGACCGCAGGCTGATGGGAAACGGTGACGATGGTGAATTCCTGTGCCAGTTTTTGCAATGTGGCACAAATGATGCGCTCGCTTTCCGGGTCCAGTGCACTGGTCGGTTCATCAAGCAGTAACAGTCTGGGCTGATGCGCCAGCGCCCTGGCAATGGCGATACGTTGTCGCTGTCCTCCGGAAAGTAATCCCCCCCGTTCTCCGACGACAGTATGGATCCCCTCCGGGAAGGTACTGACGAACTCCCACGCACCGGCTTGCCGAAGTGCACGTTCGGCATCTTCGATACCGATAGCAGGTTCTCCCACGAGAATATTGTTCAGGATGGTATCGTGCAGTAAAACAGTATCCTGAGAAACGTAACCGATCATGTGTCGCCACTGGCGCAGATCGATGGTATGTAACGCGACCCCATCGATCAGAATTTCACCGGATTTGGGCTCGGCCAAACCACAAAGTAAATCGAGCAAGGTACTTTTGCCCACTCCCGACGAACCGATGACGGCGGTGAATGACTTAACCGGGATTTCAAGATTCAAATCCCTGAAAATTGATTTTTTTTCATAGCTGAAAGCAATGTGACGCAGACTTATTCCCTGTTCCAGAGTCGGTGTCAGGGTACCTGTCGTCCTCTCAGCCTCCGCTTGGGCTTCGTCCGCTGCACTGCGTAATGCCCAGTAGGCGCTTTCCTGAACGGTAAGCTGCTGATAGCGCCTTTGTGTTTTATTGAGCAACCCCAGAATTCGGGTCAGCAGAAATACCATTACCATGACTTCAGGCAAAGACAGATTCCAGATTACCAGCGCAAGGTACAGACCGCTGGCGGTCAGTGCGGCCAGGATGGGTTCCTGCAGGGCGAGCAGAGCTGCCCGGTTAGTGACTTCCTTGCGCGTCGCCTTTTCCAACTGTTGGGTCTGTTCGTGAAGTATGGCATCTGCCACATTATCACGTGCCATGGCTTTTAGAGATTTGACTGAACCGAGTACATCGGACAGATAGGTCAGCAGATGGCGCAACAATTGTGTTTGTTTGGCACCTGCGCGTCTGGTCGCCCTGACCAGGCGATGTAATACCACAAACAGAATTGTCCCAATCACCAGGGATCCCAGCGTGGCTTCCCACGAAATGAATAAAGCCACCAGGCTATATACGACCACCTCGATGGCTAACGCCAGAACATTGACACTGTGTTCGAAACCGTTGGCGGCACGATACGCTTCAGTAGCAATAGAATTTGACAACGCACCGACAGGCTGACGCAGATAATATTGCCATCGGCTGGCAAGCAGGGCTTCAATCAGATTGAGGCGCAAGGCAGTGGCGACGTGGGCTACCGTGTATCCGACCTGTCGGTTCGTCAGGAGCAGAATAGCCCCTTTGATGAACATGCCGCCGACAATGACCAACAGAATGGCTTCCAGTTCGGGTTCGATTCCCACCTGATGTAAAATTTCGACGATGAATTTTCCGATGTTCGAGTCGGTGGATTCCCCTACTGCGATGGACAGTAGAGGGAGCAGGGCGGTCAGGCTGAGTGCTTCAGCGATTCCGGCCAGCAGCAGCGCGATCAATACAAATGCACTGCGTTTCGGAAAAACCATGATGTAGGTAATCAGTGTGCGCATGACAGAGCAGAAAAACCGGGCCGGATATGAGAAAAGAATGGAGGAATTACAAGTATCAACAGTTTAAACAGTTTAAAAGGGGCAGGCAGTAGAGAGTTTCTGTTTATATCCATATTCAGAGCAGCAACGTACCTCCATTTTGCCGGGGAAGGTCGACATTCTGCCGATACCGGCAAGAGAAAGAACAGCGGGTTCGGCAGGTCGCATCAGTCGCATTTTTCCTTTTATTCACAGATCGATTACTCCTTCAAATACAGAGACTGCCGGCCCGGTCATCCAGACTGGCTGATTTTCTCCTTCCCAGCGGATACGAAGACTGCCGCCATGCATATCGACCTGCACTTCAGTATCCAGGAGATTGCGCAAGATGCCACAGACTGCCGCCGCACAGGCGCCAGTTCCGCATGCCAGAGTTTCTCCGACACCGCGCTCAAAAACACGCAAGCGGATATGTGCGCGATCCCTGATTTCCATATAGCCGGCGTTGACTCTTTCCGGGAAAAGAGGGTGTGATTCGATTGCCGGCCCTTCAGTCGTTACCGGGGCAAGATCGATATCGGGGACGACCTGAACGGCATGCGGGTTGCCCATGGATACGACGGTGATCGTGATTTTTCTGCCGTCGACTTCCAGATGATAGACAGGCGCACGCTGCTTGGCGATAAAAGGTATCTGCGTCGGTTCGAATTGCGGAATTCCCATATTGACCGAGACCTCACCATTTTCTTCCATGGTGGGTGTGATGATGCCGCGTGCAGTTTCCACACGGAGGGTTTTTTTACGAGTCAGGCCATGGTCATGCACGAATCGGGCAAAGCAGCGGGCACCATTGCCGCACTGTTCGACTTCTCCACCGTCAGCATTGAAAATGCGATAACGGAAATCCACGTTTTTTTCATCAGTTTTTTCCACTAACAATAACTGGTCGAAGCCGATCCCGAAATGACGGTCGGCCAGTCGGGAGATCGTGCCAGGATCCAGTGAAACAGACTGACTGATGGCATCGATAACGATGAAATCATTACCCAGTCCGTGCATTTTCGTGAATTTCAGTTTCATTTGATTTATGGTTCTTTTCAGGTTGTGTAATAGGGACGTAACCTGTGAGCTCTATTTTGCCAGATAGCTAATACCGGACCGGTTTCAGAAAGAAAAACCCTATTTTCCCGCTTGACCAGGATGGAACGCAACTCTACTATACTGTGCTTGAAATATGCCAGAATTTAGCGGTGACTGGATGGAATAGTTCTTTTCCAGTTACAGCCGCCGTGAAGACAGGAATAGGGCGGGCTGCAGGCGGCGCAGCCGGTGATGAATGTTTGATTTCTGTGCAGCACCGCAATTTCTGCCTTTATCCCGAGAGAAGTGATCAACTCCCTCTGTTTCGGTATCATGTTCCTTATGCTCGTATATTTCTCTGTCAGGGGATTCTCTGTTAAGAAATTTATCGGGAAAATCTAAATTCAAGGGTTGTCAAAATATGAAGCATGTATCGCATGTCCGGTCACGCAGGATTTATGTGCGTGGATTCACATTGCTGGAGTTACTGGTAGTCATGGTGATTATCGGTCTGCTGGCTGCTTATGTGGGGCCCAAATATTTTTCACAAGTGGGTAAATCTGAAGTCAAAATGGCGCAGGCCCAGATAGATTCTCTGGAAAAGGCTTTGCATCAGTACAGATTGGATGTCGGGAGCTATCCCACTACCGAGCAGGGATTGAACGCGCTGCTTGCTTCTCCAGGCAGCGAACCAAGGTGGCAGGGACCTTATTTGAGCAAACGTCTGCCTCTGGATCCATGGGGCAGGCCTTATCAGTATAAATATCCGGGTGAGCGAAGCGATTTTGACTTGTTTTCGTTTGGGAAAGACGGTCAACCCGGGGGGGCGGGCGAGGACGCGGATATTACCAACTGGTAGCAACAAACGGTTGCGTATATGCGATATACGGTAAAGGCATTACTTGCGGGACAGGGAACTGTATCGCTCGAACTTGAAGCAGCCAGTGAGGCAGAGGTACGGAGCCAGATTACGGCTCAGGGCGGAGTGGTGCTGAGTATACGACGAAATTTTACGGGATTGCTGCCCAGATCCGGTTCCCGATTTCCCTTACCAAATTTCTCTCAGGAATTGCTGGCTTTGCTGACAGCCGGCCTCAGTCTGGTGGAAGGTATCGAAACACTGGTCGAAAAGGAAGAAGACAGTACCGTACGTGAATTGCTCCAGAATGTACTAGGGCGGCTGCATGAAGGCGTAACATTTTCGCGCGCACTGGAATCTTATCCGCAGGCATTCCCGGCATTATATGTCGCCACTATTCGGGCAAGCGAGCAGACAGGGGATCTGGCTGAAGCACTGACGCGCTACCTCGTCTATCAATCACAAATGGATCTGGTCCGGAAGAAACTAGTGGGGGCGTCTATTTATCCGGTGCTGCTGCTGGTGCTGGGACTGCTGGTAGCAGTTTTTCTGCTGGTTTTCGTCGTTCCCAAATTCAGTGCCATTTATGAAGATATCGGTTCAGATTTACCCTGGATGTCAATGCTGCTGATTCAGTGGGGGCGCCTCGTTCAGGAAAACGGCTGGATGCTGGCTGGAGTGACAACGGTAGCGCTGGCATCAGCTCTTTATGCGCTGGCACAGCCGCAGGTTCGAGCACGTTTACTACAGGCGATATGGCGCATTCCGGCAATTGGCGAGAGGATGCGTGTTTATCAGCTTGCCCGTTTCTATAAGACACTGGGTATGCTGTTACGCGGCGGGATACCTGTTACCCAGGCGCTGGAAATGGTCAGTGATCTGTTGCAGCCACATTTCCGTCCCCGGGTAAAAACAGCTGCCGCACTTATCCGGGAGGGCAGAACCATTTCCAGCGCAATGCAGAGTGCAGAACTGACCACGGCAGTAGGAAGCCGTATGTTGCGGGTGGGGGAGCGTACCGGCATGATGGGGGATATGATGGAGCGTATCGGTAATTTTCATGATGAAGAGATCGGGCGCTGGGTCGAGTGGACGACCAAGCTGATCGAACCGCTACTGATGGCGGTAATCGGGACAGTCATCGGTGGGATCATCATCCTCATGTATCTGCCGATTTTCGAGCTGGCAGGGAGTATTAATTAATTCTGATGAACGTAGCAATTTCGGACAGATCCGATCTCGATCCGGTTCAACTCGATCAGGCGCGTGCTCAAGCCATTGCGCGCGGCACCTCATTAATCAAGGTGTTGGAGGAAACCTATCAGGGTACACCGGATGAACTGGTTGCTGCGCTGGGTGAAGCGCTGCGTATGCCAGTACTGGTCATGGAAGATGTGCACGCGTTACAGCCGGCCTTTGACAAACTGCCTTTTGCTCAAGCCGTTAAGCATGAATGTGTGCTGTTGCAGCAGGATCAGTCGTATCTGCTGGCGGTAGGTGATCCATTCCGGCATGGGCTGCGCGCCTGGGCGGAGGAATATGTGCCGGTGAAGGCATTGTGGTATCTGGTGCATCCGGCCGATCTGGCTGCTTTTTTCGCACAGCAGGAACAGAACATGCGTGCGATGGATAATGTACTGCCATCGACCCAGGAAAGCCTGATGCAGACCGGCGTCGAAGAATTGTCGCTCAAGACGATTCATGAAGGTACCAGCCAAGTAGTGCGCCTGGTGCATTCTACCTTATACGATGCACACAAGTCTCAGGCGAGTGATATCCATCTTGAAACAGCGCCGGGTGCGCTGTCCATCAAATACCGGATCGACGGTGTACTTACCACGATAGGTGTGATGCAGGGAGCAGATCTAGCCGAACAGGTAATCTCCCGTATCAAGGTTATGTCGGATCTGGATATTGCCGAGCGCCGCATTCCACAGGATGGGCGTTTCAAAGTTTCCATTCAGGGGCGGGAAATAGATTTCCGGGTATCTGTTATGCCCAGTATTTTCGGTGAGGATGCAGTATTGCGGATCCTTGATCGCCAGGCGCTGGCGGACCATGTTGAGGGGCTGACGCTGAACCAGCTGGGGTTCGATATGGCCGCCATTACCAGTATTCGCCGCCTCAGCTCAGAACCCTACGGCATGTTACTGGTCACCGGGCCAACCGGAAGCGGTAAGACGACCTCACTTTATGCTGCGATTTCGGAAGTCAATCACGGCCATGACAAGATTATTACTATTGAGGATCCAATCGAATATCAGTTGCCTGGTGTTCTGCAGATCCCTGTCAATGAGAAAAAAGGGCTGACCTTTGCCCGGGGGTTGCGTTCCATTTTGCGACATGATCCCGACAAGATCATGGTTGGTGAAATCCGTGACGCTGAGACGGCGCAGATCGCGATTCAGGCCGCACTCACGGGTCACCTGGTTTTTACCACTGTTCATGCCAACAATGTGTTCGATGTGATTGGCCGGTTTGCACATATGGGGGTTGACCCTTACAGTTTTGTGTCGGCGCTTAACGGTATTGTGGCTCAGCGGCTGATACGTCAGCTTTGTTCGCATTGTACTGTTGAGGAGCGACCAGAGGATCAGGTGATTGAGGAATCGGGCATTGCCCCGGAACAGGTACAACAATTCGATTTCCGGTCTGCAAAGGGCTGCGGGCAGTGCCGCGGGAGCGGTTATCGGGGGCGCAGCGCGATCGCCGAAATTCTGCTGTTGAATGACGAGATCCGGGAGCTGATCATTGGGCAGGCGCCAATTCGCCGTATTAAGGAAGCAGCTCGCCTCAACGGCACTCATTTTCTGCGGGAAGCGGCGCTGAATTTGGTTAAGTCCGGACAGACCAGTTTACAGGAGGCCAACCGTGTCACTATTGTGGCGTGACCGGATCCAGGTTTTTCTTGCCCCGGATCAGGTCAATATGGCAGGTCTGTCTCGTGGCCTCAAACCCGTGCTGCGATTTCGCCAATCCAGCGTTTGCGCACCGAATGCTGATACCAGACAATGGCAGGAGTCTTTGCAACTGCTGGAGCAGATGGCCGGGCAGATGGAGGGTGAGTCCGGTTCTGCGGGAATCAGGCGCGGTATGGAACTGCAGATCACTCTGTCCAATCATTTTGTTCGCTATAGTGTTATCGCACCGCAGCCGGCACTGGCCAACCCTGACGAGTTGATGGCCTACGCTACTTTTCAAATGCGAGAAATTTATGGGGACCGTATCAGTGACTGGGCACTCAGCCTCAGTACCTGGGATCCATGTAACGGAGCGTTATGCGCGGCTATTCCGCTTGCTCTGCAATCAGCACTGGAAGCATTTGCCCAGCGGCACAAGGTAAGGCTCGCACGGATAGAGCCTTACCTTGCAGCAGTACTGGATCACTGGTCCAAAGAACTGGATAGCAGGTGTTTATGGTTTGTTCTGATTGAAGGAGAGCGATTTTGTCTGACTGCACGGTTCGATGGCGTCTGGCATTGTATTCGCAACCAGCAGGTGGTACACAATTTGGAAGAAGAGCTATTGTCGGCACTGGAACAAGAAATGATCATTTCAGGACGGAGACAGCCGATTGAGCAGATTTATGTGTTTGCACCGCAATATGCCGGCCAGCTGCCCGAGAACGATCACAGCCGGCAGTTTCTGCGGCTGCCTGACGGAAAATGTCCTGCGCCGCCACATTTTCCATTTGCTCTAGAGGTAGGAATCAGCCAGGATCATGCGTAGTCTGAAGTTGAAATTTCCCTATCGCGGCCAGCAGATCCCGGTGGTGGATTATATATTGTTGTTTCTCGGTGCCGTACTGCTGATCGTTGCAGTCTATCTGCTCAAGCTGACCATGGCAAAAATGACTCAGTGGGAAGCTCGTGAAGCGCGGATTACGCAGCAACAGCAACATCGCAAAACATCCAGAACACCGGAAGCACGTATCAGTCAGGCAACGCAGCAGGAACTGAAGCAGGCTGGTGATATTTTGCGTCAGCTCAATTTGCCCTGGGAGACATTGTTTGATTCTCTGGAGCTTGCCGCCAGCAAGGAAGTGGCTTTGTTGTCCCTCCAGCCCAGCGTGGCGAGTCGTACCATCCGTATCTCAGGTGAGGCACGAAATCTTTCCGGTCTGGTGGAATATGTCGAAGCCCTGGAACGGGAAGCTGTTTTCAAAAATACTCATCTGATCAGTTACAAAGTCCGACAGGATCGTCCCCACCGCCCGATCATTTTTTCGATTGCTACCACGTGGCTCGATTCATTTTAGAAAACTGGCTGATCAGAGCGCGTTGGCAGATAGCTCGCCTGGGTAATATCGGTAAAGTAGGGATAGGGTTGTTTGTCCTGGCGCTGGTATTCTGGTTCACAGCAGTGGTGCCGCAGAAACAGGCTCTCAAGGAGCTGAAGGTCAGGGTGAAAGCCATGCAGCAGGTACAGAGCGGTGCTGGCGGACAAATCAAGTTGGATGATAATCAGGCCTTACAGGTTTTTTATGACTTTTTCCCGCGCAGTGATTCTTCTCCTTATTGGATCAGTGAACTGGACAGAATTGCTCGGGCGCGCGGCGTGGAGTTGAACAGCAGTGATTACCGGCTGACCCTTGAGAAAGGATCCAAGCTGGTACGTTACGAGCTTCAGCTGCCGGTATACGGCAGCTATCCGCAAATTCGTGGATTCGTCGCTGATGCGTTACAGGCTGTGCCGGCGCTGGCATTGACTGATGTCGTAATCAAACGTGAAACCATACAGTCGGGCAGGCTTGATGTGCGCCTGCACATGCATCTTTATCTGAATGATTACTGACCGTTTATCCGTTTCCCCAGACTTGATCATACGAAACACCCGAAACAGGGCCGGGTTTTCCGGTTTATTGCATTTCCGAATTTCCTGTGGAGCCTGGTATGGCAAATGAAAATTACCGGAAATTCGTTCTCTGGGGAGCATTGGCAGTAACTGTGCTGGCAGCACTGTGGGTGGATGATGACACTGAACAGTATGCAGACGACACGGTCGTGGCGGTTCAACCGGCAACGAATACCTCCAATAGCCGACGTGCTGCTGCCGGGCAGGCCCGTGCAGCGCTGCCGATTGATCAGTTGGGAAAACGGAAATTCAGTGCTGAAGCCGATGATATTTTCGCCGTTACTTCCTGGGAACCGAAGCGTACTGCTGCTACCGCTGCCGATATGTTGTCCTCACAACCCACACTCATACCCCGGCAGGTGGCTGCTCAACCACCTCCTGCAGCAGTAGCGCCGCCATTACAGTTCGAATATCTCGGCAGAGTCAGTGCGGAGGGAAAAACCCGGGTATTTCTCGCGCTGGCTGACGGGAACCATGTTGCGGGAGTAGGAGAGCGTATCGATGGCCGCTACCGGGTCGACCGGATCCGGGAAGATGCTGTCGAGCTGACTTATCTCCCGCTAGGTGTAAAGCAAACACTTCTTATCAATGAAAAAAATCCGGGAAGGATGCGATGAATATAGGAAAGGATGTCTCCATACTTCTGCTGCTCGTACTGATTACGAGTTGTGCGACTTATTCAGCGAGAAATCCATCTTTTCTGGAAGGGAAGCAGCTGATTGCTGAAGGCCGGCTGGAGGAAGGGCTGAACAAACTGGAGCAGGCTGTTCGTGAAGAGCCGGATAACAAGGAAATACGTACTGTCTTTATCCGGGAGCGTGATACTGCCATCGGACAGATTCTATTCGAGGGAGATAATGCTCGCCAGGCAGGTAGTCCTGATTTAGCCGAGCAGTATTATCAGCGCGTACTCCAAATCAGCCCCAATAATGAACGTGCCAGAGCAGGGCTGGAAGCGGCGGATCTGGAACGCCGTCATATCGTTCTGGTGAATCAGGCGAAGGAGGCGCTCGCCCATAATGATGTGGAAAACGCGGAAAGGATCGTGAGAACCGTACTGGCGGATAATCCGATGCAGGCCGAGGCCAGACAAATGATCAGAGAACTGAGCGAACGCATCGCACGCGCCGAAAGCACTGAACTGGCGCTGATATCGGAATTCAGCAAACCGATTACCATGGAATTTCGTGATACTCCACTGAAAACAGTATTTGAGCTCATTTCGCGTACAGCCGGTATCAATTTTGTATTCGATCGCAATGTTCAGCAGGAGGGCAAAACTTCGATTTTTGTGCGCGACAATCCTATTGAGGATGTACTGAAACTGCTGCTTCTGACCAACCAGCTTGCATACAAAGTGCTCAACAGTAATTCTTTGCTGATTTATCCGGATACTCCTGCCAAGCATAAAGATTATCAGGAGCTGGTGGTGCGCAGCTTTCATATCGCCAATACCGACGCCAAACAGATGGTGGCCATGATTCGAGGACTGGTCAAGGCGCGCGATATCTATGTCAATGAAAAACTCAATTTGTTTGTCATACGTGATACGCTGGAGATGATCCGGCTGGTGGAACGGCTGGTTGCCATTAATGATTTTCCTGATCCTGAGGTGATGCTGGACGTAGTCGTGCTGGAGGTCAAACGTGACAGTACATTGAGTCTGGGGCCGAATGTACCGACTTCTGTCACATTCAGTGCTGTTCCCGGGGTCGGTACGCCGGCTCAGGCTGCTGCCGATTCGATAGTCAAAATGAGTACGATTACCAATACAGGATTTGAAGGCCTGAGAAGTTTCACGATCAGCAATCGGGCAGATATTGATTTCAGAAAGACGCTGACCAATGCGGATGTACTGGCGAACCCTCGTATTCGGGTCAAAAGCCGGGAGAAAGCTAAAATTCATATCGGTAACAGAGAACCGGTATTTACTGTGACCAATACAGCTAATGTCGGCTCGGCAGCTTCCGCGACTTATATCGACGTGGGGTTAAAATTCGAGGTCGAACCGATTGTCGGCATGAATAACGAAGTGACGTTAAAAGCATTGCTGGAAGTAAGCAGTAACCTCGGAGAAAAAAAATCAGGGGATGGGGATAATGCAGCAACTGCGATTGTGATCGGAACGCGGACGGCAGAAACAGTGTTAGCATTGAAAAACGGGGAAACACAGGTGCTGGCAGGCCTGATTCAGGATGATCTGAGCAGATCGAGAGGGGGGATTGCCGGGCTGGTCGACATCCCCATTCTGGGTGAAATATTCTCCAGGCAAACCAGAAGTCACAATAAGACTGAAATAGTATTGCTGATTACACCGCACATCATCCGTAATGTTATACAACCCAATCACTTTGAAAGCGAGTTCCATTCGGGTACGGCCAGTGCCGCAGGAAAGCTTCCAGTATCGATACGCAAGACTGCACCACAATCACTGGCGATAGCACCTTCGGGTGGTCCGTCAGCCGGGGCGCGTGGCGTGTTTGACCAGGCAGTACGATCTGCCACCTCATCGGGTGCGGCACTCAACCCTTTTGAGGCGGCGGTTGCACAAGCTAGAAGTACAGCGCCTTCACTGACTCTGCAGGGACCACCGAGTGTGGTGCTGGGCCGGGAATTTACCACTACTGTACGGCTGGTCACACAGAATACGATGCTGACTGGCGACTTGTCCCTGACGTATGATCCAGAAGCGCTGGAGCTGATGGATGGAGGAGAGAAATCGGGATCACGCAATCTGAAGCTGGGTCGGGAACAACCTACCGGAATGACAACGGTATTACGCTTCAAATCGATCGGCGCTAATCCGGGTACGACTGAGATTGCGCTTCAGGATCTGCAGGTAAAGGATGAAACCGGTCAGTCTGTTGAAGTGAACTTGCCACCCCCGGTAAGTATCGAAGTTCAATGAGAGCCTACCAGGAGCAAGAGGGTATTTTCAGAGTGTGTACGAATCTGGCTGAGTATTTTGGACGGTGATACGAGAAACAGGAAAATGTAAGGGATTCACGCTGATTGAGCTGATGATTGTAGTGGTGATCATGGGAATCCTGGCTTCTGCGGCGATGCCGCTCGGTGAAATGGTTGCCCGGCGCGAGAAGGAACAGGAACTGCGTACAGCATTAAGACAAATCCGGACGGCTATTGATGCCTACAAACTGGCCGCAGATGAAGGTCAAGTGGAGAAGAAAGCTGATGAAACCGGTTACCCTCGAAAACTGGAAGACCTTGATATGGGAACGCCGGATGTGAAAGATCCTGATAAGAAAAAAATCTTTTTCATGCGCCGATTGCCGCGTGATCCGATGTTTCCGGATCCTGAGGTACCGGCTGCTGAAACCTGGGGGAAACGCAGTTATGCCAGCTCTCCTGATAATCCGGAGGAAGGAGATGATATCTATGATGTTTATTCACTGTCTGAACAGACAGGATTGAACGGGATACCTTACAACCAATGGTGAAAACGTTGAGGAGGCTGTTGCCGGGCAGTACCCTGCTCGATATAGTAGCGCTCCGATTTTTTTATATTACAAAACGAATAGTGGCAGCTTTTTATGCAATTGCATAATCGCGGTTTTACGCTGATCGAATTGCTGGTTGTGATGGCAATCATTGCGGTTTTGCTTACCATTGTTACGCCGCGCTATTTTACGTCCGTCGACCGCGCCAAAGAAACGGTACTTAAGCAGAATCTCAGTATTCTGCGTGACGCTATCGACAAATATTATGCGGATACCGGTAAATATCCGGAAGATCTCAGTCAGCTGGTGGAGGAGCGTTATATTCGTTCGATACCAGTCGATCCCATTACCGAACAGAGTGTGTGGACGGAGATTCCTCCACCTGATGTGGAAATGGAAGGGGTGTTCGATGTACGCACTACTTCCGACAGGCAGGCGCTGGATGGAACTTTTTACGAAAAATGGTAATGCAGCGGTTCAGGGAGGAGCGGGGATATATTTATATCTGGACGCTGTTTGCCGTTATGTTGTCAGGAGTCATGCTGGCCGCCGCCGGACAGGTATGGCAGACGGGAGCAATACGGGAAAAAGAATCACAGCTGCTCTTTGTTGGCGATCAGTTTCGACAGGCAATCGAGTCTTATTACAATGATTCCCAGACAGCAACCGGGGGAGGGGGACGTTATCCGGAATCACTGGAAGAATTACTCAAAGATGAACGATCCCCGGCACTCAAACGGCATCTTAGAAAAATTTTTATCGATCCAATGACGAACAGTTATGATTGGGGGCTGGTCAAGCAGGAGGATGGCGGGATTACCGGTATTTACAGCCTTTCAGTCGGAGTGCCTGTCAAGCGCGCCAATTTTCCGGAAGATTATTCCACTTTCGAAAAGGCCGCAAATTATCAGGACTGGAAATTTACTCATGCTGTCAATGTTACTGGGGGGGAGAAAAACGGGCAGGCTGGTTCTTCGCTGTCTGGTGGTACGCCGGGTGCCTCCTCCAATCCGTTTTCACAGCCCCGGTCTGCACCGAATACGGGGGCAAACCCGTTTTCCGGAAGTCAGCCGCCAGCCGTCGGTAATCCTTTTTTACGAGAATAGAATGGTGCTGAAATCGGCAGGATATACCGTAATGTAAGAACCAGGTCTATTATTTGAAAGTCTTATTATGATTGACAGGTGCCGAAGGCTAATAAATTAAGATGAATGTCATTCTAACGATACAGGTAGCGTTGTTGTTGAGCATGGTGGGGTGTACCCAAATCCCCAAGGTTGAGAACAGGATCAGCGAGGGGGGAAGACAACCCGCATTGAAGGTATCAGATGCTCCTTCTCCAGTAACAGAACTTACTGCTGACATTTTGTTTGATTTTCTGCTGGGAGAGACTGCTTTGCAGCGGAATCAAATGGATGTTGCAGTGGAAAGTTTTACCAGACTGGCAAGAACTACTCGCGATCCGAGGATTGCAGAACATGCAACTGACATTGCCCTGCAGGCACGTCGTTTCGGTGAAGCGCGTGAGGCGATCGATTTGTGGGTGTCTCTTGAGCCTGATTCGGTGCAGGCGCGTCAGGCAGCAATAGCATTGTTTGTGGCGGCCGGCCAGCTGGACAGTGTGCGCCCTCATCTCGAAAAACTGCTGACCTTCGAGCCGGAATCAGTCGATAAGGCGTTTATGCAGATTAACAGACTTCTGTCCCGCCATGGAGACAAAAAGGAAGTGCTGAAGCTGATTCGGGGTCTGGCAGCCTCCTATCCCGACCTGCCGGAGGCGCATTTTGCTATTTCTCAGTCTGCCTGGGCTGCCGACCAGCTTGAGTTTGCATCAGAAGCCATGAACCAGGCACTTGAGTTACGCCCGAATTGGGAAATGGCGGCAATTCACCAGGGACGGATTCTGCAGAAAATTGCCAGCACCGAGGCATTAGCCTTTTATGATCAGTATCTCGAGAGATTCCCCGCCGCTAATGACATGCGAATCGCCTATATTCGCCTGCTCATGGAAGGGAAGGATTTTGATCAGGCTCGTGAACAATTTCAGAAGCTGGAGCAGGCTAATCCGTCCAACCCGGATATCGCCCTGGCTATCGGTCTGCTGTCTGCAGAGCTGAATGATTACCGGAGTGCCGAAAAATATTTCAAGCAGGCTGTGCAGCTGGGTTTTGAGGATACCGATACGGCCTATTTCAATCTGGGACGTATCTATGAAATTTCCCGGCGCGATGCCGCCGCGATGAATTCCTACAAAAAGGTAACCGGAGGGGAGCGTTATATTCCGGCGCAGGTACGTTATGCGTTTTTACTGGCAAGACGGGATGGAATAACGCCTGCCAGGCGGCATCTGCAAGCTGTCCGCGTCTCGAATGAACAGCAGCAGATGCAGCTCATATTATCCGAAGCACAGTTGTTACGGGAGGACGGCGCTTACCGCGAGGCATATGATTTACTGAATGGGCATTTAAAGAGCAACCCGGATCAGGTGGAACTGCTTTACGACAGAGCGTTGGTGGCGGACAAGATCGGCAAGATAGATGTGCTGGAACAGGACTTGCGCAAACTGATCCGGTTAAAACCAGACAACGCTCATGCTTATAATGCCTTGGGTTACAGTCTGGCTGAACGTGGCCAGCGGCTGCCGGAAGCACTGGCACTGATCCAGAAGGCAATCGAGTTGTCACCGGATGATCCTTACATCCTGGACAGTCTGGGATGGGTTTACTACCGCATGGGTAATCTGGAAAAGGGACTCAATTATTTGAATCTTGCTTTCGCTGCTCGTCCCGATCCGGAAATTGCCGCACACTTCGGAGAATTACTTTGGATGAATGGTGCCAGAGAGGACGCAGAAAAAATCTGGCGCACAGCACTGGAAGCACACCCTGAGAATGAAGTATTGCTGGATACCGTCAAACGATTCATGGAATAGGCAGCAGTCAACTGGTTAATTGCCGGTAGAGTGTCGGGACGATTTCGATGAGTCGTTCCGGCCGGTTGATGATGGCATAGTTGCCACGGCCGAACAGATAGGGAAAATAATCCTTCGCTTCACGGTCGATCGTGATACCGAACAGTTTTAATCCCAGCCGTCGGGCTTCCATCACAGCCTGACGAGTGTCTTCGATACCGTAACGTCCTTCGTAGTGATCCAGATCATTTGGTTTGCCGTCGCTCAGTAGCAGCAACAGACGATGACGTTCCGGCCGCTGTGCAAGTAATTGACTGACGTGACGCAACGCGGCCCCCATACGAGTGTAATATCCCGGCCGCAACGCTGCGATCCGTCGTAATGTCTGACTGCTGAAGAGAGAATCGAAACTTTTCAGGGTGGTCAGCTGAACGAAGTGGCGTTTGCGTGAAGTGAAGCTAACGATCGAGAAGGTATCCCGGCAGGCAGCCATGCCGGTGGCTAGCGCGATCAGTGCTTCTTTTTCGATGTCCAGTATCCTCCGGTTATTGATCCAGCTGTCAGTGGAAAGAGAAACATCGACTAGAATCGTTACTGCCAGATCCCGAATCTGCCGGCGTTCGGCCAGATAGAGGCGGTCGGAATTTCCGCCGTTGCCAGCCTGATCCGAACAGGCACGTACCACCGCATCCAGGTCCAGTTCCGTGCCATCTACCTGGCGGCGCAGAATTTCCTTTCCGGGGCGGAGCGCTTCGAATTGGCGCCGAATTCGGCGGAACTGCCGTATGGCTTCAGCGCCGGGTTCCCATCGCGCGCCGGTCTCATCGGCGATTCGGCATAATACCCGGCAATGGGCAGCGTGATATTGTCTGCGACGATAATCCCATTCCGGATAGGTTAGTTCTGCAAGGATACCGGCAGGATCGACATCCGCCGGCGACAGATCGAGATCGAATTTCAATATTGTCGATGCACGGCGCTGGTGAGAGGTAATCGCCAGTTCATCCATTGATTCGGCCACTTCCCGGGCGGTCGTTTCATCCTCATCTTCGACTGTGCGGTTGACATCAATCATCTCCGCCCAGGTAATGAGTTTTTCAAAACGATTCAGCAGAAGGGGGTCATTACGTCTGCTTTGGTCAAATTCTCCGTGCCGGGCTTTTCTGCGGCGATTATCGGTTTGCTCAGCCGACCGCTTGGCATGTCTGGTGTCTGCATCGCAGGATACTGCAGCAGGGTTGTTTCGCAATGTTGTTGTCTCGATAGCACCCCATAACGGTACCGGCAAAAAAGAGCGATAACCTTTTACCGCTTGCAATTTGCCAAAATCCGGTCGTGAATGCAGGATATTTGTGAGCAGATCGTTTCCTGAGGGATCGGGGTAGGGATTTTTCAGTAAGGCGAGTATGGTCGATTCCACGGCCTGTTCCTGTTTCGGCAGAGAACGGAGCAGGCGGGATTGCAACACACCCTCACAGAGTTCCCGGTAGGTTTTTTCCAATCCCGGGTAATGGCGACAGATAGCGAGACTGGTGTGATAGGCGCGATGAAGAAACAGGAGATCGGCCTGGAAGGGATCGTTTGTTGATAGGGCAGATTTTTCTGCCCGTGCAAAAAAAGCAGCCAGCCAGAAATAAAGTTGCCGATTCAGTGATTTTTTCGGGAAGAAGCTGATTGTGGCCGGCAGCAGCAATCGTTCCGGATCAAATGTCGCCAGAGGGAGTTTCTCAATATCCCGGTTCAGGCGCTGTTTCCAGCTCATACGATGATGGGCCGCTTTTGGCATACCGGCCGTCAGTGGCAAACCATGATCACCTCCCAGACCGTGAAAGAAGGTGCGCAGCGAGGTGTGGACAGATTCAAGTGTGACAGCTTCAGCGGGATATTCCGGATAGCTGCAGACCCCCCCCCGTCCGGTCAGCTGGTGCCAGTAACGGCCAACCTGTTCTTCCGGTTCCAGCCATTTCCACATGAGATTCAGCCGTAAGTGGCACGAACCAGTTCGAACAGTCCCTGCTGTGTTTCTGTTTCATCACTCAGTGGCTCGATCAATGCGGCCCGGGCAGCTTCAAGGGGATCCACCCCTGCCGCCATCAGCGTAGCGCAATAAACCAGCAACCGGGTAGAAACGCTTTCTTCCAGATCAATATCCTTGAGCCGGCGTAATTGTATGGCGAGATTGATCAGTGAGGTACAGCGCTCTCTGGCCAGGCCGCTTTCACTGGCGATGATTTGAAGCTCGATCTCGGGCGGAGGGAAATCAAAAGATAAGGCGATAAAGCGCTGCCGGGTGCTGGGTTTAAGGGATTTGAGAAGATTCTGGTAGCCGGGATTATAAGAAATGACCAGCATAAAAGTATCCGGCGCCTGCAAAGTTTCATTAGTGCGTTCCAGCGGTAGCATGCGCCGATCGTCCGTCAGAGGATGTAATACGACCGTCACATCCTTGCGGGCCTCCACAATTTCATCCAGATAGCATATTCCGCCTTCCCGTATTGCGCGGGTCAGTGGTCCGTCCACCCATACTGTTTCTCCTCCCCGAATCAGAAAGCGCCCGGTCAGATCTGCTGCGGTGAGGTCATCATGACAGGAAACGGTAAAAAGCGGTCGCTGCAACCGGGCAGCCATGTGAGTAACGAACCGTGTTTTGCCGCAACCTGTTGGCCCTTTCAGCAGCAGCGGCAGCTGGCGGTGATAGGCGGTTTCAAACAATTCACATTCGCTGCCGGTGGGTACATAGAAAGGAATAGCCGCCGTCACCGGCTTACCAGCATTGCCGGTAACGGGAGACACTTCCTGCAACTGTTTCATTTGATGGCCGGCTGCATATCCATCGGCGATGAAACCTGTTTTCTGGCCGGCCCCAGTGCGGCATATAAATACAGCAGCATGCCTGCAAGAAATACGAGGCCGGCCAGTAACCGCATCCAGTAGAACAGATCCAGCTGTTGCTGAATTTCCATGAATCCCATGCCAACCACCCGCTGTAAGTGTGTTTGCAGTACCCCTGCAAAAGTCAGCGTGAATGTCATGAACGCCATGGCGGCAGTCATTACCCAGAAGCTCCACATATTCAGAATCTGGTTATAAGGCTGGACGTTGCGCAATTGTGGCAGGGCATAAGTGAAAAAGGCCAGATTGAGCATGACGTAGGCGCCATAAAATGCCAGGTGGCCGTGCGCAGCAGTGATCTGGGTGCCGTGGCTGTAAAAATTGACGCTCGAGAAGCTATGCAGCAGCCCCCATACCCCGGCGCCAAAGAAAGCCATTACCGGGCAGCCGAGACTCCAGAGCATAGCCGCTTTGTTGGGATGATTCCGTCCGCTGCGATAGACCATATGAAAACTCCAGAGCACCATAGCGAAGAAAGGCAGTACTTCCAGAATGGAAAATATGCTGCCGATCCAGTGCCAGTAGCCCGGGGTACCGATCCAGTAATAATGATGACCGGTACCGAGCAATCCGCTGAAAAGCGCCAGTCCGACGATGACATACAACCATTTTTCGATGACTTCACGGTCCACTCCGGTCATTTTGATCAGCAGGAAAGCAAGCATGGAGGCCATGATCAGCTCCCATACTCCTTCAACCCAGATATGTACGACGTACCACCAGTACATTTTGTCGAGTGCCAGATTACCCGGGTTGTAAAAAGCGAACAGGAACAGCAGGGCAGCGCCCCACATCCCGAGTAGCAGAACTGACGTTACGACGGTCTTGCGTCCTTTGAGCACGGTCATGGAAACGTTGTATAAAAACAGCAGGAAGGCGACCACCAGCAGTATTTTTATCCACAACGGCTGTTCCAGAAATTCACGGCCTTCATGTATTCCTGCCAGATAGCTTACTACGGCAGCCAGGGCGGCAAAAACAAAAATGAACAATTGCAGCCAGGCAATTTTCGGGCTATGAATATCGCGCTCGCTTTCTTCAGGAATCAGAAAATAACTTGCTCCGAAGTAACCCAGCAATAACCAGATCAGCAGCGCGTTGGTGTGAATCATTCGAATGATATGAAACGGTAAGCTTTCTGCCAGGAAATTGGGCATGGCGTAGACGCTGCCGGCTAATACACCGGCCACCACCTGCACCGCGAATAGCCCCAGGGCAGCAATAAAATACGGATAGGCAAGTTTCTGGGTTGGATATTTCATGAATATATCTCCGTAGGACGGTGGTTGTTCAACAGATCAACCCGCTGTGTTCGGGGGCCATCCTTGTGTATCGATACGGCTTGTCCACTCGAAAAAGTCGACCAGATCATCCAGCTCCTGCTCAGTCAGATTGAACTGAGGCATCTGGCGCCGCCCCGGAACACCGGTCGGTTGGGCCTTCATCCAGGCTTTTAAGCCCATTCTTGCAGCTTCCGGATGATCACGTCCGCCATAGCGGACCCAGACATTGCCTATTTCCGGAGCAAAATAAGCGCCTTCACCCAGCAGAGAGTGGCAATTGATACAGGAATGACGCTCCCATACATGCTTTCCTCTAACGACAGATTCGCTAAGTGTCGCCTGATCAGTAGAGGTATTGACGATATACAGATGGGTATGAACCGAAAGCGCGATGAAAATTATTATGAAGAAGATCGTGCCACCGTAGAAAATATTACGTGCGGCCGATTTGGTAAGCCTCTCACTCATACTCATACTCTCTCCTTCCTCAGTTATTTCAGATAGAGCTGCCTCGTACAACTGCAACGATGGAGTCTTCAGTTAGTGCCGGTACTGCTGACTTCCGCCTTGTTTTGTATATTTCTGCTGAATGAGCAGCATACAAGGTATGCTTTTAACATGCTCATGGCTGATCGGATAGCCGATTACAAGCCATTAACTGTACCCTTATTTACTATACCTGGAAAATACAGATGACGTATTTCTTCCAGATAATAGGGCATATTTTAGATAAGGTGGACGAAACCTTGTATGAGAATATTGTTATGGAACGGAAGATATATTGTCGATAAGCTGGAAAATACGCATTTTGCCAAACGATGTGCTGGATTTTCGGTCATTATCAGGGTATCGCATTTTCCCGATCGACTTTTCATATTTCAACTTTTGACATTATAGTTATAAAAAATATTTCCAGAAACCTAATTTAGATAATTGACGGGAGCTCCTATATGAAATTCAAATCTTTTCTGAATCAGCTCAGCAATCGCCGCAATGGCCCGGCCATCAGTATTTTGCTTCCTACCCACAGGACTTTCCCGGATAATAAACAGGATGCTATCACGCTGAAGAATCTCGTTAGGGAGGCTGAAGAACGGTTATATACCGAGCTGGATAAACGTGAAGCTAAAGCGATTATCGATACAATCAATCAAGCGGTCGAAAAGCTTGATCATAATTATAATCTCGATGGCTTGGGTATTTTTGCTGATCGGGATGGGGTGATCCCTCTGCGTTTTCCATTCTCCGTCAAGGAACGGGTAATCATCGATGAGACTTTTGTCGTCCGTGATTTCGTGCGGGAAATAAATGATGCAGTGCATTGCCATATTCTGGTAATTTCTCGTACTGCTGCACGATTGATTGAAACATTCAACGATCGGCTGATTCATGAATTCGATTCACAGACTGAATTGCGCACCGGGAGTTTTCCCATGGAGAATCCTTTCCAGTTTGCGCCGGAAGGTCTGGATCGCGCGCAGATTCCGAGTGATGCGGGTAACTTGAAAGAGTTTTTCAACCGGGTGGATAAGAGCCTGCAGGAAATTCAGAATAAACCTGAACGCGAGCGCTTGCCGGTGTTCATCGTCGGCGATGCACGCAATGTGGCTTTTTTTAAAGAGGTTTGCGACCAGCCCACTGATATTGTCGGAGAGATGACGACTGTTATCGATTCGAAAGTTCCAGCCGAAAAAATCATCGTTGAGATACAGGGAATATTAGATGCCTATCGTGGCCAAAGAGCTGAAACGGCGTTGCAGCATATTACGCAGGCACGTAATGCCCACCAGTTGCTGACAGACTTTTCTACTGTTTTTCGTGCCATTGCCGCGGGTAATGCCGCACGTTTATTCGTACGTCAGGGCTATATTCAGCCAGGCATCATCGATTTTGAACAAAGAACTGTCACGCTGCATGACGATCCTGCAGCACCGGGTGTAACAGATGATGTAGTAGATACATTTATCGAACTGGTCATTCGACAGGGAGGGGAAATCTGTTTCTTATCGGCTGCGCAACTGGAAAACGAGAAACCGCTCAGCTTACAGACGAGATACTGAATTATCCGCGGTTTTTCACCTGTTCGTTTTTATCGGCCCTCGAGTCGGGATGAGTGGAGGCAGAGCAAATTTATTGATGGTTCATCAGAGCCAGAGATAAAAAACGATCGGCTGCGATTCCCGAGGTTATTGATCCGGCCTGACCAGGCTGGCAGATGCTGGATCATAAATAACATCGGAGATCGTTCCGTTCAGAATGCGTTTTACCACTTCATCGATGATAGAGAGGGGGACAAGAAACCACTCTCTCGGCCTGATCGGATGACCGAACCGGTCCTGAATGGTCAGATCGAGTTGTGCCCGGGCAAAAATACGATGGAACAGCGCCTCCAGTCTGGTGCGGTTGATACCAGCCAGCTTCCAGGTGGCTACAATTTCTACATCGGCCAACAGGTAAGTGGCATCGTGTGTCGCACTGGCAATCCGTGTCTCAACTTTACCGCCGGTCACGCCAATTTTGTGGATCAGCTCACGATGTTCAGTAATGAAAGGATGGTTTGACAAGCTGCGAAGTACATAAATGATGCCGCTTTCAATGTCATTTTCTTCCGGAAATTCACTGAATAATGATCCTGTCTCCTTTCCGGTAATCCGTCGGCCAGCTTCATCCTTGTTGAGTGCACGTTGCAATGAGCGCATCAGAAGATTACTTTCCGTGCCATTTGAATAAATTACCCTCAAACGGGCATCCGGATGGCCCTGGGGAGTGGTAAATTCATTTCCTTTTTCGGCGACATAGACAGTCTGTCCGCCAAGAATAAAGAAATCACCTGTCTCTACCCTGGCGTCCTGCATGAACCGGCGGGCTTGTCGTGTGCTGGTTTTTAAATCATGCTGGACCTGCTCGAACAGTGGCTTGAACTGGTCGAAGTTGGTACAGGGCTCCCGATTAG
>JBIQJX010000078.1:0-7493 GCA_044507105.1 Nitrosomonas sp. | reverse complement strand
AAGCGGCTTGGAAGATGTGCATAAGGTTCCCAGGCAGCATACACTTCTTCATAAAGGTTCTGCATCTGGGACATACTCCAGCCCGTGCATGTTTCCTTCTCGGGAAGGATACCAAAAACCCAGGCATCAATTACGATACGCCCTAAAGGAGTCAGTCCCCCATCCACATCCTGCTCTATTCCGGAATAGTATTGTTCTTTCATAAAAAACCTGTGTTAACCTTCAACCTGGAAACCGCGATTGATCGTTAGTTTATTAACTTCTTGTTGTAACCTTGACAGGCAGTGAGTCTGCTAACTTCGTCCAGACTGACCTGATGGATCAGCTGATATGGAATCTGATCGCACGCCGGGATACGGTTTGGCTTCGCTGCTTTTCATGGATGGCGCAACTCCGGTGTACCTTGCCACGCTTGACAAGGCACACCGGAATGCAGCCAAGTGCAGTTTAGATTTAACGTGTCAGCCCGGCATAAAGTAATGGCAGTTTCTCCGGTAATCGCTCAACATGATCCACTACCATATAATTCCGTATGCCAAAAATTCTGGACACGTACTGATCAGCACGAGGATCCAGACTCATGCAATATGTCACAATACCTGATCGGCCCGCTTCTTCCACTGCTTTCTTGGTATCGAACCGCAGATATTGCGGATCCCGCACATCAACATCCGCTGGCTCTCCATCTGTAATCACCAATAGCAGCTTCTTAGTGGCGCGCTGCAATTTCAGAAAATGGCTTGCGTGGCGTATGGCAGCTCCCATGCGTGTAGAAAGCTGGCCTGTCATACCGGCCAGCCTCATCTTGGGAATTTCATTGTAAGGTTGATCAAAATCTTTGAAACGATAATATTCCACATCATGCCGACCATCTGAGCAGAAACCATGTATTGCAAAAGGATCGCCAACCCGGTTAATGGCGCCAGCCAGCAACACCGTGGCCTGCCGGGTCAAATCCAGTACTGTAAATTCCTGTCCGGTCACCTGATTATTGGTAGATTCTGATAAATCCAACAGCACCATCACCGATATATCTCTTACTTTACGCACTGCACGCATCATGACCCGCGGATCCGGATGCTGCCCCATGCGTATATCCACCAGAGAGGAAATCGCTGCATTGATATCAATTTCATCACCGTCCTCCAGCTTGCGGATCCTTTGCACTCCTTGCGGCTGCATCGCGTCCAGCAGAAATTTCATACGATGAATTTCCCGTTTATATTGAGCTGCAATATCCTCAATAATCTGGATATCTCCCGGTTTAGCGCGTTTTTCCTGGACAGTCGACCAGGCCGGCCGCTCCAATTGAATCTGATAATCCCATTCCGCATAATGGAAAGGTGAAGCAACCGGTTCTTTCCCTTCCAGAGTGTTGTAGGAAACGCCATAATCTTCGTAAGGAAATAACTCTGTTCCCAGTACCCATATTTCCTGGGCATCATCCCCGGCAGTTTCAACATCGAGCTCATTAATGAACTCCATGACACTCACATGCTTGCGCACTTGTTTAAGCGGCTCATAACCGGCGGCAATGGATCGCTCAAAATCAAACTCCTCAAACTCCCAGAAATAGCGATTATCATCCCGGTAAGGCGCTGTCAACACATCCGTTCTCGGATTGAACGAGATCTTCTTTGCCATAATTTCATGAGCAAGCTGTACCCCGATATCCCAGCTTATCTGGTTATCAGTCAAACGATCCTGCACTTGGGAAAACAGCATTCGTCCCTGAGTCACCCATTCATCGGGATCGTTGTAATCAGGATCAATCAGAGCACGAGCAAGCCGGTTGAGATAATCGCCCAGCGTCGAGCTCATCTCAGGTGTTGCGGTATGCAGTACTGACCAGGTATGCTGCAACCCCGGAAAACGAAGAATGGATAGAGCTTCCACTCGTGCATCCTCAATCACAGAAATGACCGCCATCTGCAATGGATTCAGTGACTCGGCGGAAATCGGTTTTCTCGTTTCCACCAAATGTGCTGCTGCATGTGCAGCCGCTGCACGATACACTTCACTGGCAGCCACATCACCGTAATTATCATAAGCATCCGGCAGATGGATGATGTAATCCTCAATGAACGGACGATAGCCTTCACGATTTTCAAAATCACCTGATGTCGGCCGCATATAAAAATCACGTGCCCATAATGCACGCAGATAAATATTGATACGCCGCTGAATATCAACGAACAGTGTTCCCTTACGTTCCTTTCTGAGTACTGCACGAGATTCTTTGGAACTCAAACTGAAATACTGAAGCTGTGCTTCATAATCCGTCCGGTGAGCATGCGCACCCCATAATGCCCAACGCCGCAATCCTCCCAGCGTAAGCTGGCTGAACAGTACATCGAGGTTATCCAGCATAGGACGAACCCCTCTCGGAGCCTGCGCTGTAAATGTATTTAGAAATTGGAGATAATTGCGGAACAAATCCGGATCACCCAGCCTGCTGGCGGCTGTAACTGAGGTAGCAATGATTATTTCTATCACCGCCCCGGAGGTTTTAGATGACAGCATCAGACAGGTCGTTGCCAAATCGCTAACGACATCATCACCCACTTCTTTTACTACCAGAGGAATTTCATTGATCCAGGCATCTACCAGAGTGCGGCCGCGCCCAAGCCCCTGCAGGGCAGAAGCACCTTTCAAATAATTGTCTATACCGCGAGGAGAAAGCGTCCTGATCGCATCAGGCCAGGTATTCTCAAGCAATGACCTGGACTCGGCCTGTAGTGATTCCAGCAATTCACTGTTATCTGTCAGATTCAAACTCATGGTGCACCCTGAAGAAAGTTGATACCGGATAATTAAATGCTCAGAAAAAAGTTGTTACCGCAGCATCGAGTGCATCACGCATATCCGGATCGTCAGTAATCGGACGCACCAGTGCCATACGACACGCTGCATGAACATCCACACCTTTGGTAATCAAATTACCGGCATAAATCAGCATACGTGTTGAAATCCCCTCATCGAGGCCATGACCTTTAAGATTACGTGCCCGCTCTGCAATGGAGACCAGTTTGCCAGCGGTTGCTGAATCTACCCCCGTCTCGTGCGAAACGATCTCGGTTTCGATGTCATGTTGAGGATAATTGAAATCCAAAGCGCCAAAACGCTGCTTGGTTGACTGCTTCAGGTCTTTCATCAGGCTCTGATAACCCGGATTGTATGAAATTACGAGTTGAAAATCGGGATGCGCGCCGACCAGCTCCCCTTTCTTTTCAAGCGGCAAAACTCTGCGGTTATCCGTTAGCGGGTGAATCACCACGGTTGTATCCTGCCGCGCTTCAACCACTTCATCCAGATAACAAATCGCACCATGACGTGCTGCGGTAGTCAACGGGCCATCCTGCCAGCGAGTACCTTGTGCATCAAGCAGAAAACGACCTACCAGATCAGAAGCCGTCATATCTTCGTTACATGCCACGGTAATCAACGGCTTGCCCAGTTTCCATGCCATATACTCGACAAAGCGCGTTTTTCCGCATCCGGTAGGGCCTTTCAGCATCATGGGCATACGAACAGAATATGCCGCTTCGTACAGCTTCACCTCATCCGCGACCGGACGGTAATAGGGCTCATTCTTAACGAAATACTGCTCGATAACATCGCTCATTTTTTCTCTCGCGTTAAAAGTAAGTACAATTTATTTAGTTATTAGGCAAAGTAAACCCCCCGCCACCTTGCAGCAACGGGGGGTTTGGTATCCAAAAATCCCTTACTGCGTAATCAAATTAATTATCAGACTGTTTTTCCGCGGTAAATTACCATTGCAGTTCCCTGACTCTGGTTAAAATTGTTGTAACCTATCAGACGCACATGATTGTTGGGATTGGCCTTATGGCAAGCCTCAGCTTCGGCAAGGATACGATCCACATCAGTTTCCCCGAACATTGGCAACTTCCACATATACCAGTAGTTACTCATCAGAAACTCCGGCTCGGTGTGCTCAACAGCCGGATTCCAACCTTTTTTCACGATATATTCGACCTGTTTTCTGATCTGATCCTGGTCCAGGGAGGGCAGATAGGAAAATGTTTCAAATTTGCGGCTGGCTGGATCACTCAAACGACTCTTATAATCAATTACTTCTGACATGCATTAACTCCGTATAGATAATTTATCCCCCCCCGCTATAACTTGCGTACGAGGAGGTTGTTGGCTTTACTTGTGAGCTACATCCAGTTTATCTACAGTATCGAACTCGAATTTGATTTCTTTCCATGTTTCCATGGCGATCTTGAGTTCAGGGCTGTGTTTCGCTGCCTCGGTCAGGATTTCTTTTCCTTCTTTCTCGATTGCCACACCCCGGTTGCGTGCTTCCACACAAGCTTCCAGCGCTACACGATTAGCTGCGGCACCGGCAGCATTACCCCACGGGTGGCCTAAAGTACCGCCACCAAATTGCAGACAGGCATCATCACCAAAAATGGTCACCAGAGCAGGCATATGCCAGACATGGATACCCCCAGAAGCTACCGGTACGACGCCCGGCATGGAGCCCCAATCCTGGTCAAACATAATGCCACGTGAGCGATCTTCCTTAATGAAACTATCGCGCATGATATCAATCCAGCCCAATGTTGCTTCACGATCACCTTCCAACTTGCCAACCACAGTACCTGAGTGGAGATGGTCGCCACCAGACAGACGCAGCATTTTTGCGAGGACACGGAAGTGGATACCATGGTGAGGATTACGGTCAATTACCGCGTGCATTGCGCGGTGAATATGCAACAAAATGCCATTATCCCGGCACCAGTTAGCCAAACCGGTATTAGCACAAAATCCACCCGCAATATAATCATGCATGATGATAGGCGCACCGAGTTCTTTAGCATGTTCAGCACGTTTGTACATTTCTTCCGGGGTCGGCGCGGTTACGTTCAGATAGTGACCTTTGCGCTCACCGGTTTCACGTTCTGCTTTGTGAATGGCTTCCATGACAAAATCAAAACGTTGACGCCATCTCATGAATGGCTGGCTGTTGACGTTTTCATCATCCTTGGTAAAGTCAAGGCCGCCACGCAGACATTCATACACAGCGCGACCATAGTTTTTTGCTGACAAACCCAGTTTCGGTTTGATGGTACAGCCAAGGTATGGACGACCATATTTATTAAGCAGATCGCGTTCGACCTGAATACCATTAGGTGGACCGCCACAGGTTTTCACATAAGCGATCGGAAAGCGGACATCTTCCAGGCGTAATGATCTGACAGCTTTGAATCCGAATACATTACCGGTCAGGGAAGTCAGTACGTTAACTACCGATCCCTCTTCAAACAGATCAATTGGATAAGCGATGAATGCATAAAAACTGCTGTCATCACCGGGAACATCTTCAATGCGATATGCACGGCCTTTATAATAATCCAGATCCGTCAGCAGATCAGTCCAAACTGTGGTCCAGGTCCCGGTTGAGGATTCTGCTGCCACAGCAGCAGCCGCTTCCTCACGATCCACACCAGGTTGCGGTACGATCTTGAAGCAAGCCAGGATATCTGTATCTTGAACGTCGTAATGAGGTTCCCAGTAGGTATGCCGGTATTCTTTAACACCAGCGTTATAAGTTTTTGCTGACATTTACGTAATCTCCTTGTTAAATCCTGCCTCATCACCTGAAACTAAAGCAGGCATACAGCGTTAAAAATTAATCTAAACTGTAAGGGTAACTATATCTGACAAAAACCATAAATTAAAATTAATAATAATGATCATTATCATAATGTTTTATTTATATATAGATCCTTCATTTTTAGGGACGCCCGGACTATATAACAGTTTACTATGCTGCATATCACCTTACGCCAGTTAAAGATTTTTGAATCGGTAGCACGTCTGCTTAATTTTACACGCGCCGCAGAAGAGCTTCATTTGACCCAGCCGGCAGTTTCTATTCAGATCAAACAGCTCGAAGAGGCCATTGCGCTACCCTTATTTGAGCAAATAGGCAAACGCATTTATCTGACTGAAGCCGGACAGGAACTTTTTCATTACAGCCGCGGCATTACGCAGCAACTGGCTGATATGGAACTGGCACTTGACGAATTAAAAGGGCTGGAACGTGGCAAGCTCAATATTTCAGTCGTCAGCACGGCCAACTATTTTGTGCCGAATCTGCTGGCCAGATTCTGCCAGCGCTATCCGGACATTACTATCAGCCTGCATGTTTCCAACCGTGAGAATGTCCTCAAACAACTGGCAGACAATGTGACAGATCTGGCAATCATGGGTCAACCGCCAGGAGGATTGGATATTACTTCCGAGTCATTTATGGAAAATCCACTGGTTATCATTGCCCCCCCGGAACATCCTCTATGCGGTCAACGACAAATTCCGGTGCGGCGACTGGAGCAGGAAATATTTCTTGTTAGAGAACCTGGTTCAGGCACAAGAAATGCAATGGAACGATTCTTTGCACAGGAAAAGATCAATATCAATAAAGGGATGGAAGCCGATACTGCAGAAGCTATCAAACAGGCGATTCAGGCCGGAATGGGATTGGGAATCATGTCCTTACATACCATCCGACTCGAACTCGAAGCCGGGCGCTTAAGTATTCTTGACATACAGGGACTGCCGATTATGCGGTATTGGCATGTTGTCCACCGGAAAAATAAACGCCTTCCCAATATTTCCGGGGTCTTTAAACAGTTCCTGTTGAACGAAGCCGCCAACCTGGTAGCACTCGAATATCCGCCTCACAATATTGTATTGCCCGAACCGGTTGATTGATCCTAAACAGATATTATCCTGATACCGAATAGAAACAGATATCAAATTTCCCTCAATTTTTTTCCGTGTGAGCCGTTGACTGGACAGTTGGATCCGGGTCCTCAAGAAGGAACGGATCGGGGGCATGTTTGACCATGCAAAAAACAGTACCTCACCGGCGAGAGGAATGACTGCAAGGCAGTTATAACATCCAGACATAAGCAGATAAAATTTTCAAGGAGAGAAATAATGACAGATAAAAATCTCAGATTTCTGGTAGTGGATGATTTTTCGACTATGCGCAGAATCATTCGCAACCTGCTCAAGGAACTGGGTTTCAATAACGTGGAGGAAGCTGAAGACGGCGCCATGGCACTGAAGAAGCTGCGTGAAAGCAGTTTCGATTTTGTCGTTTCTGACTGGAATATGCCTAATATGGATGGGTTAACTATGCTGCAAAACGTACGTGCAGACGAGACATTAAAAGACATACCCGTACTGATGGTGACTGCTGAAGCCAAAAAAGAAAATATCATTGCGGCCGCCCAGGCCGGAGCAAGCGGTTATATTGTCAAACCTTTCACAGCCGCAACTCTGGACGAGAAACTGAATAAAATACTTCAAAATATGGCGCTCCATGCCTGAGATGCATACTCTTATTGATCACAAAACAAATGCGGTCAATCAGACAAAATGAATAATCATAGTAAAGCTGATAAGAGAGTTACCGGCCCCAGAGAAGGAAAATGACCAGCATAATTTAATGC